>DCBD01000097.1:0-13503 GCA_002313355.1 Opitutia bacterium UBA1116
CCAGTTGATCACCCAATGGGTGGTGGAGAAGGCAGGACTTCAGGTGGTGGGCATCCTGTGTCACCTTGGGGCCAGCTCTCTAAAGGCTATCCAACACGTGTAAAGTCAAAACCATCCAATAGCTTGATTCTCGTCCGTCGTAACGGTCGCAAGTTAAAGAAAAACTAAAATCATAATTCTTTATGTCACGTTCAGTTAAAAAAGGTTTTTATGTAGATCCTCATTTGATGGATAAGGTTTTGCAGGCTCAGCAAGAAAACTCTCGCAAACCAATTCAAACTTGGTCTCGTCGTTCCACGATTACTCCAGATTTTGTAGGTCTCAACATAAACGTTCACAATGGTCGCAAGTTTGTTCCCGTCTATGTTACCGAGAATATGGTTGGGCACAAATTAGGGGAACTTGCCCCAACGCGTACCTTTAAAGGGCACAGCCCTCACACACAGAAGTAATCGGAAGGGTTGTTTATAATGAAAGATATTACAGCAAAAATGAAGTATGCGAGGATGTCGCCTAAAAAAGTGCGACCTTTGACTCGTGAACTTAAAGGCCGCTCCGCAAGTGAAGCACTTGAACTTCTGCGTTTTATACCAAAAAAGTCTGCTAGACTTTTTGCTAAAACTCTACAAAGTGCGATTGCTAACGCTGAGAATAACCATAACCTTTCATCAGACTCTTTGCTTGTTAAGCAAGCCATTGTAGAAGAGGGTCCATCGATGCGTCGTTATCGTCCAGTTGCCCGAGGCCAAGCGCATCCTTTTCATAAGCGCAGTAGCCATATTAAGATTGTTTTAACAGAAGGGAGCAAGTAGATTCTATGGGTCAAAAAGTAAATCCTATTGGATTCCGCCTCTCAGTTCGTCGTGACTGGGAATCGCGTTGGTACGCGAATAAACAAAACTTTCCTCTTCTTCTTAAAGAGGATAATGTCATCCGCACTTTTTTAAAGAAGAAGCTTAAGTATGCAGCCGTGCCGCGTATTTTTATTGAACGTGCTGGTAATCGTATTCGCGTGAAATTATTTACAGCTCGCCCAGGTATTGTTATTGGCCGAAAAGGTCAAGAGCTTGAAAAGCTTAAGGGAGAGATTCAGAAGCTAACGGGAAAAGATATCCTTCTTGATATTCAAGAAGTCAAGAAGCCTGATTTAGTTGCGCAGCTCGTTGCTGAAAATGTTGCTCTTCAGCTTGAGCGTCGTATTTCTTTTCGTCGCGCAATGAAAAAGACGGTTCAAAGCACTTTAAGTATGGGTGCTGAAGGAGTGCGAATTCAATGCTCGGGTCGTTTGGGTGGTGCAGAAATTGCACGCACTGAACAGCAGCGAGATGGTCGAGTTCCATTGCATACTTTGCGCGAAAATATCGATTATGGGTTTGCTGAAGCAAAGACTGTTTACGGTATTATCGGCGTTAAGTGCTGGCTTTGTAATAAGCCTGAGGAAAAGCTATAAGATTTTAAAGAAGGTTTGATTGAATGGCTAATTTATTACCAGCAAAAACAAAATACCGTAAAGTTCATAAAGGACGTAATCGTGGCAATGCAAAAGGTGGGGACAAAATTGCATTTGGTGATTTTGCCTTGCAAGCATTAGGTAGAGGGCAAATTACAGCATCTCAGCTTGAGGCTGCACGTGTTGCTATTAATCGTCATTTAAAACGTAAGGGCAAGGTCTGGATGCGGGTATTTCCTCATAAGCCTGTTACTAAAAAACCAGCGGAAACCCGCATGGGTAAAGGTAAGGGTAATGTTGAGTATTGGGTGTCTGTTGTAAAGCCAGGTGTTATTCTCTTTGAGGTCTCTGGTGTTTCGGCAACTGCAGCTAGAGAGGCTATGTCTTTAGCGGATAGGAAATTACCATTTTCTTGTCGTTTCCTAAGTCGTGAAGAGTTAGAGCAATATTAAGGGACTTATTTATAAATGAAAGCAAAAGAACTCAGAGAACTTTCCGTTGCCGAATTGGCCAAGAAGTTGCGTGAAGCCAGTGATGAGCTTGTAGATATGAAAATTCGCAAGCAAATAGGTCAGCTTGAAAAGCCTCATGAATTAGCTCTCAAGCGTCAATTTATAGCGCGTATTCAGACGCTTATTAATGAAAAAAGCGTAGCTCAAAACGCGTAACTAACAAATTATAAATATTATGGACAGAGGACGTCGTAAAGATCTTATAGGCATTGTCGATAGCATTTCTGGGGATAAGACCATTAAGGTTATCTATAATTATAAGGTTCGCCACCCTTTATATAAAAAGGAAATTAAGCGAAAAACAGTAGTTCACGCACACGATGACAAGAATGAGTGTCGTATTGGCGATAAGGTAGAAATTATGGAGACACGCCCTTTAAGTAAGACAAAGAGATGGCGTGTTGTACGTGTTGTTGAAGCAGCTCCTGTATTAGATTAATAGTCTTACAAGAATAGGTTAAAATTAAAAAGGATATTTAGATGATACAGCACCAAAGCAGAGTTAAAATTGCTGATAATACTGGAGCGAAAGAAGCCATGATGATTCGTAGGCTTGGCCAAAATAAAAACACCGCTTCAGTTGGCGATATTATCGTTGTTACTATTAAAGAGAGCACTCCAGATGCTAGCATTAAGCAAGGGACTGTCGCTCGCGCCGTTGTTGTTCGTACAAAAGCTCCCATTCGTCGTACTGATGGTAGCTATTTACGTTTTGATAATAACGCAGTTGTAATTTTGGATAACAACAATAACCCTAGAGGCACACGTATTTTTGGTCCTGTAGCTCGTGAGCTTCGCCAAAAAAAATTCACAAAGATTCTTTCATTAGCTCCGGAGGTTTTATAAATGAAATTCAAGATTAAACGAGGTGACGAAGTTGTTGTTCTTGCTGGCTCTCAAAAGGGCAAAAAAGGCAAAATTTTAGATGTTTTTCCATCCAAAGAACGTGTTGTTGTTGAGGGGGTTAAGATGGGGAAACGACACACTAAGGCGACGCAAGATAACCCTCAGGGGGCAATCATTGAGCGTGAAATGCCCATCCATTATTCTAATGTTATGCTTGTTTCTCGCCATGATGCTAGAAAAGCTTCAAGAAAGTAAAAAGCGAGTCTTGCTGAAAATTTTAATATAAGCTTGCAAAACAAATTCTAAAACTCACGATCTCGATTTCCTAAAGATTTAAGTTTCATTTTTATCATGAAAAAACCTTTTTTAAAGAGCCACTACGAAGATGTTGTTGTTCCTGAGTTAATGAAAACTCAAGGTTATAAAAACAGGCATCAAGTTCCTGTAATTCAAAAGGTTGTACTTAATTCTGGTGTAAGTGCTGCAAGTGACAAAAATTGGATCACAGAAGTTGCAGGCGAGCTCACTAAAATTAGCAGTCAAAAAGCTGTGGTTACTAAGGCTCGCAAAAGCATTTCAAATTTTAAGTTGCGTCAGGGGATGCCTATTGGTGCAAAAGTGACTCTCAGGGGCGACCGCATGTATGATTTTATATATCGCCTACTTGTTGTTGCATTGCCTGCTATTCGAGACTTTAGGGGTGTTTCACGAAAGCTAGATTCCCATGGAAACTATAACATTGGCATTTCTGATCATTCCATTTTCCCTGAAGTCAATGTTGATGGAAATCGTGCTACAATAGGTTTAGATCTCACTATTGTTACTTCTGCTAAGACAGATGACGAAGCTAGAGCTCTTTTAGATCTTATGGGTATGCCTTTCCGTAAGGTTAACCCTCAAACCACTCAAGCGGCATAAATATTTTAAAGTAATCGTAATGGCAAAAAAGTCTTCCATAGCAAAAAACGAGCGTCGTAAAAAGATTGTAGAAAAATATGCGGCTAAAAGAGCAGAGCTAAAAGCTGTTTTGGCTAATCCTGAAACAACGGATGAGGCTTTTTACGAAGCACAACGTAAGCTTACTAAGCTTCCCCGAGATAGTTCTCCCATCCGTCTGCGTAATCGCTGTAGTGCGACAGGTCGGCCTCGCGCGTACATGAGACGTTTTGGTCTTTCTAGGCTTACATTCCGAGAAAAAGCCCTTTCAGGAGAAATCCCCGGAGTAATCAAGTCTTCTTGGTAAATTTAATACCTATTTAAAATAATTATGGCAATACACGATACCATAGGTGATTTTCTCACTATTATACGTAATAGCACTCGAGCTGGCAAAGAAACTTGTTCTGCTCAATGGTCTAAGATGCGCGAAGGCATAGCAAAAATCCTCAAGGAAGAGGGTTTTATTCGCGACTACAAAGAAATTATTGATGGGAAGACTGGTCGCAAGGAACTTAAGCTAACTCTTAAATATGTGGATTCAGCTTCTGTGATTGCAGGGATTGAGCGCTACAGTAAGCCTGGGTGTCGTATTTACTCAGGTTGGAACGAGATACCCAAGGTCCTTGGTGGTCTTGGTATTACAATTCTTACAACGTCGAAAGGCATCCTAAAGGATGCTGACGCACGCCGCCAAAAGGCAGGTGGAGAAATTATTGCAAAAGTTTGGTAGAGGATCACTAGTATGAGTCGAATTGGAAAGTTGCCAGTCATTGTGCCTGAAAAAGTTAAAGCTTCTATTGAAGGGCAGACAGTTAAGGTTGAAGGCCCTAAGGGAAAGGTAGAAAAAACCTTTGATCATTCAGTTAAGCTTTCGCTTGAAGAGAGTTCTATTTTAGTAACTCCAGTGGGGGGGGCTACTTTAGCACGTGCTATGCAAGGAACAGCTCGTTCAATTATCAATGGCATGGTTTTTGGAGCTCTCAATGGCTATTCTAAAGACCTTGAAATTCAAGGTGTTGGGTTTCGTGCTACAGTCAATGGCAAAGCCTTGGATTTGAATCTAGGCTATTCTCATCCTATTAAGTATCCAATTCCCGACTCAATTAATATCACCGTTGCTGAAAACACTAAGATTAAAGTTGAAGGTGTGGATAAGCAATTGGTTGGGCAGGTTGCAGCTGATATTAAGCATTTTTACCCTGTTGAACCTTACAAGGGTAAAGGTGTTCGAATCGTAGGTGAATTTGTTCGCCGGAAGGAAGGTAAAAAGACAGCTTAAGTAGCTGTATAACATAAATTTTACTTATGAAGCTCGAAAAAAAGAAGCATCTTTTACAAAAGCGCCGTTGGCGGATACGCAAAAAGATTTTTGGCACGTTAGGTCGTCCTCGCTTAACCGTTTGCTTTACTCATCAGCATATCCATGCACAGTGCATTGATGATGAAAAGGGCATTACTCAGGTTGCATGTTCCACAAACTCTAAAGATCTAAAAGGAAAGGGTTTTCATCCTAATGCTTCGAGTGCTGTTGCTCTTGGTAAGCTCATCGCTGAAAGGGCATCGACTGCCGGCATTAAAAGCGTCGTTTTTGATCGTGCTGGTCGCAAGTATCACGGTCGCCTCAAGGCTTTTGCTGATGCCGCTCGCGAAGCAGGTTTAAACTTCTAATAATATTATTTAAGATGCTAACACAAAAAAAACAAAAAGCTTCATTCGGAAAAGCGCCAGAGTCAGGAGGAGACGCTCCTGAGTATCTTGACAAAGTAGTTTTTATTAATCGTTGTGCTAAGGTTGTTAAAGGTGGCCGACGTTTTAGTTTTTCAGCCCTCGTTGTCTCTGGTGACCAAAAAGGCTCCATTGGTGTTGGGTTGGGCAAAGCTAAAGAGGTTCCTAGTGCCATTAACAAAGGAACAGAAAAAGCACGTAAAAATATTCGCAAGTTTTCCTTGAAGGGCACGACTATCCCTCATGAAGTTGTCGGTGTTGCTGATGGAGGGCATGTTTTGCTTCGTCCTGCCAATCAGGGTACTGGTATTATTGCCGGTGGTGGTGTTCGTGCGGTTCTTGAGGCTGTTGGCATTAAAGATATTTTAAGCAAATCTTTAGGATCCAACAATCCTGCGGCCATGGTCAATGCTACGCTAGATGCGTTGAGCCAGCTTCGTACCGCTGAAGAAATTGCAAGGCTCCGCCAATCTTAATCTTTTTAGGGGTTTAATATTAAAAGTAGAGTGATTTAAAATAATGAGGCTGCATAATTTACCATCAATTAAGGGTGCGACAAAAAGCAAAAAGCGTGTCGGTCGCGGTCCCGGTTCTGGCCTAGGGAAAACAAGTGGACGCGGGCAAACCGGGTCAAAGTCTCGTAGTGGCTATAGTGTTCGCCCTGGGTTTGAAGGCGGCCAGATGCCTCTCTATCTAAAACTTCCGCGGCGTGGCTTTAGTAATGCTCGATTCAAAGAAGTCTATTCTATTGTTAATGTTGGCGATTTAGAGCGCGTTGAGGGAGACATTGCCAATCGTGAGTCTCTCATCAAGGCAGGCCTCATTAGGCAAAACGCTGGCAAAATCAAAATTTTGGGCGTGGGTGAGCTTGCTCGAGCACTTAATGTCTCAGCAACGAAGTTCAGTGCTTCAGCCCGTCAAAAAATTGAAGCTTCTGGAGGTAAAGTTGTAGAAGAATCATAAAAATGCTTTCTGCTTTTACAAATAGCTTTAAAATCCCCGAGCTGCGCCAGCGTATTTTCTTTACGCTGGGTTTGCTTTTCGTAGCTCGTGTTGGAGCCAATGTTCCTTTGCCTGGCGTAGATCCTACGCGGCTTCAGGCCTTCTTTCAGGATCAAATTGCATCTTCAGGGGGTTCCTTAGTAGGTCTTTATAACATGTTTACAGGGGGTGCCCTCTTAAAGGGAGCCATTTTTGGCCTTGGAATCATGCCCTACATCAGTGCATCCATTATTTTCCAATTGTTGACTCCTGTAGTCCCATCCCTAGCGCGTATGCAACAAGAGGGTGAGTCGGGTCGCCAAAAGCTGACTCAGTATACGCGTTATGCTACACTCATTGTTTGCTTGATCCAGTCGGTCTTGCTCCTTTTAGCTTTAATGAAGAATCCTGGCTCTCTAGTCATGGGTTATGATGTGAATCACTACGGCCCTATTGTCATTGCGACTCATGGCTGGTTTTTGGTTTCTTCTACAATTATTTTGACTGCGGGTACCATGCTGCTTATGTGGCTTGGGGAGCAAATCACCCAACGGGGCATAGGAAATGGCGTCTCTCTTTTGATTACAGTTGGCATTTTGGCAGATTTACCTAGGGCAATTTCTCAGGCTATACAGCTTTTTAGTCGTCCTGTTGGGGCACAAGGGCCGAGTTTGGGTCTTCCTCAAGGGATACTCATGCTAGTACTCTTTTTAGCTGTGGTTGCTAGCATTGTTGCTGTCACTCAAGCAACGCGCAAAATTCCCGTACAGTATGCTAAGCGCGTTGTTGGCAGAAAGGTCTATGGAGGTCAAAGCTCTTTTCTTCCGCTTAAGGTTAATTATTCGGGTGTGATGCCTATCATTTTTGCCAGCGCAATACTTATCTTCCCTCAGCAAATATTTGCCTTTTTAGGAGCGGCTTCAGGTATGCGCTTTTTTCAAGATATCTCCCTCTATCTAACTCCTGGGACAGCCACTTATTATACATTATACGCACTTCTTATTCTGGCATTCAGCTATTTTTGGGTTTCCATCATGTTCAAACCCATCCAGATTGCTGATGACCTAAAGAAGCACGGAGGTTATATTCCTGGCGTACGCCCTGGTGAGCCTACGGCAAAGTTTTTGGACTTTGTGATGACTCGGCTGACCCTAGCTGGGGCTATTTTTCTCGTTATTATCGCCCTTTTCCCTAACTTCCTTAATACAGCCTACAACGTACCGTACTCTATAGCCCTTTTCTTTGGCGGTACTGGTACATTGATTGCCGTCGGCGTTGTTTTAGACACGATGAAGCAGGTAGAAACTTTTTTGCTTCAACGTCACTACGATGGCTTCCTTAAAAAGGGTCGTATTCGTGGAAGAAATACAGCAAGGTCATCTCAGGTTATTGATGCTGAAGAGCTTAAGGGTCTTGCCACCCTGTGGATTCCTTTAGGGATTCTGTTTATCGTAGGTATTGTAGCTTGGCTACTTCAAAAATTCTAGGTGGCGTATTATTCAATGATACCCATTAAGAATTCAGAGGAGATTGATAAAATGCGCGTTGCATGTGCAACAGCTGCGCAAATTCTTGATGATGTTTGCAAAGCGGTAAAGCCGGGGGTTACCACTTATGAGTTAGATCAGCTTGCCAAATCTCTCATTAAAAAGTCCGGAGCAAAAAGTGCTTGCCATAATTACCAGGTAGGCTCAAAGCATTTTCCTGCATATAGTTGCATCTCAGTTAATGAAGAGGTGGTCCATGGAATAGGTTCTATTAAGCGCGTTTTAGCCGAGGGTGATATCGTCTCTATTGATGTCAGCATTATTTTGAACGGGTTTGTCGGCGATAATGCTCGCAGTGTGTTAATTGAACCTGTCTCACAAGACGTTAAGCGCCTCGCAAAAGACGCTTATGATGCTCTTTTGGCGGGTATTGATAAGGCTCGCTCAGGTAATCGCATAGGTGATATTTCAAGCGCCATTCAACGCTATGCAGAAAAGTGTGGTTTGGGTGTCGTTAAGGAGTTTGTTGGCCACGGGGTAGGCCGTAGCATGCACGAAGAGCCTCAAATCCCCAATTTTGGGACTCCAGGCACAGGTCCCAAACTCAAGCCCGGTATGACTTTAGCTATAGAGCCTATGGTAAACTTGGGTGGTCCCGAGGTAGAATATGCTCCAGACGGTTGGACAGCAATCACTTGTGATAAAATGCC
Source organism: Opitutia bacterium UBA1116 (assembly GCA_002313355.1). Lineage (GTDB taxonomy): Bacteria > Verrucomicrobiota > Verrucomicrobiia > Opitutales > UBA1977 > UBA1977. The sequence continues at coordinate 8,651 of DCBD01000097.1, forward strand.
TTCAGCCCATTTTGAACATACTGTACTTATCACAGAAGATTTCCCAGAAATTTTAACTTTTAACAAAAATTAACTTTCCAACTGTATTTTTTTCTTTATTTTCCAACAAACTTTTAACACTTTCAAATTTTTCACAAAAATATGCCACGATTACAAGGAGTAGATATACCAGATAACAAAAAGATTGAATATGCCTTGCGCTATATTTATGGCATTGGTCCAACACGCGCAAAAGTCATTGTAGAAAAGGCAGATCTGGATGCAAACATGCGTGCCCGGGACCTTACCGAAGAGCAAATGAACAGGATCAGCTCCGTTATTGCCGACATGGGCTACAAAACGGAGGGGGATCTTCGTCGCGATAGAATTGCAGATCTTAAGCGCTTGCAAGCCATTCAGTGTTATCGTGGTATTCGCCATCGTCGTGGCTTGCCTGTTCGCGGGCAGCGCACTCAAACCAATGCTCGCACGCGTAAAGGTGCTCGTAAGACTGTGGGCGTTCAGCGTAAAGGTTAATCGATTTTAAATAAGTAGTATGAGCGAAGAAATCCAAGAAAAAGCAAATTCCAAAGAAGAGCTTCCACAAACGCAACAGACGGCAGCGCCTGAGCCTCAAGATGTAGCTGAAGCTGGTGAGTCTACAGCAAAAGACGCAGAAGCAGCTCGTCCATCTCAGCCTTCAGCTGAAGATCTCCTCAAGGATGATATCGGCGAGTTGAAGATTCGCAAGGCCAAGGGCAGCAAGAATATTACTCATGGTATTTGTAAGATTTTAGCCACATTTAATAACACGAAAGTTTCCTTTGCAGACATGAATGGCAATGTCATTTCATGGTCTAGTGCAGGTAAGTGCAACTTCCGTGGCTCAAGAAAGTCAACAGCCTATGCTGCCCAAGTCGTCACTCAAGATGCGGGTCGTGTTGCCATGTCTCATGGCCTCAAGGAGGTTCTTGTTCGTGTTGAGGGTCCGGGTATGGGGCGAGACTCTGCAATTCGCGCGGTCCAAGCAATGGGAATGAATGTCACGGGCATTGAAGACGTTACGCCTGTTCCGCACAATGGTTGCCGCCCTCCAAAGCGCCGTCGTGTTTAATTTGTAATCTTAATAAATATTTAAAATATCATGTCACGTTACACGGGTCCTACCACACGTATCAATCGCCGTTTTGGTCAGTCTATTTTCCCTCCTAATAAGGCTTTCGAGCGTAAGCCATATCCTCCAGGAGTTCACGGTCCTCGTTTGCGTCGCCGCGTTACCGAGTATTCAATCGGTCTTAACGAGAAGCAAAAGCTTCGTTTTATGTATGGTCTATCAGAAAAGCAGTTCCGTTTGCTTTTTGAGAAGGCCAAGACACAGCGTGGTGTTACCGGTGAAGTTTTCATGCAAATGCTTGAGCTTCGTCTGGATAACGTCGTTTATCTTTTAGGTCTTGCGCGCACACGGTCTGCAGCCCGTCAGTTTGTCGCACACGGTCACATTCGTGTAAACGGCAAGAAAGTGGATATTCCAAGCTATGCTTGCAATCCTGGTGATGAAGTGGAAGTCCGCGACAGGACATCCTCTAAGCAGCTGGCAACGCGCTCCCTGGAGGAGACGCAATACCGCGCGGTAGCGCCTTGGCTCACCATGGACGAAAGTCTTTTACGCGCTCAAGTGAATAGGGTTCCAACTCGTGAAGAGATGGATCCATCCATTAACGAGCAACTTATTGTTGAGTTTTACAGTCGATAACCAAACCAACCCCCATTCACTCTATAAAAAAGCGGCAGTTATGGCAAAACGTTTAGGAAAGTTTGAATTACCCAATCGCCTTGCAAAGGTTGAGGAAACTGCAACCGATACATATTCCATGTATGTTGCTGAGCCTTTTGAGACAGGATACGGCCACACGATTGGCAATTCTCTTCGTAGGGTTCTTCTTAGCTCCATCGAGGGCGCTGCGATTGCCTCTATCAAGATTGATGGCGTTCAGCATGAGTTTCAAAGCGTTGATGGCGTTGTTGAAGATGTGACAGAGATCGTCCTTAACCTCAAGAAAGTCCTCATCAAGTCTCACCGTAGAGATTCAGTGACTCTCACTATTGATGTTGACAAAAGCGGCGAGATTACTGCTGGAGACATCCAGGAAGATGCTAACATCGAGATTGTTAACCCTGACCAGCTGATCTGCACACTCGACAAGAAAAAGCGTTTCTACGCCGAGCTTGAAGTCAAAGTCGGTCGTGGTTACTGTGTCGCTGAGGATAACAAAAAGATGGAGCAATCTATTGGTGTCATTCCTGTAGATTCTCTATTTAGCCCTGTTCAATTGGTTAAGTACAGTGTTGAGAATACTCGTGTCGGTCAAATGACAGACTTTGACAAGCTCATCCTAGAAGTTACTACGGACGGGCGCATTAACCCCGATGATGCCATGAAGGAAGCTTCCTCCATCTTAAAGCATCATTTAGATGTTTTTGACCGCGTCAGCGACGAGTCGGTTGAGTTTGAAAGCGAAAGCAAGGAAATCAGCGAAGAACAAAATAGGCTACGCAAGCTCCTTAATATGAGCGTTAACGAGATTGAGCTTTCTGTTCGTGCTGCAAATTGCTTGAACAATGCTAATATCACCACGGTGGGCGAGCTTGCCATGAAGTCTGAGCAAGAAATGCTCAAATATCGGAATTTTGGTAAAAAATCTCTTAACGAAATTAAGCAAAAAATGGAGCAATTGGGTCTTTCGCTCGGCATGAAGATTGACGAGCGGCTTTTGTCTAAGGTTGGCCCAGAGCTTTAAGTTTATTATAATTTAGAAAGGTTGAGTTTCATATGCGTCACTCCAAACATCGCTTCCAGTTAGGCGTCAAAAAAGAACATCGTTTTGCCTTGATGGCTAATTTGGCTGCAGCATTGCTTGAGCATGGTCGTATTCAGACGACTAAGGCAAAAGCAAAGGCTTTGCGTCCTTTTATTGAGCCTATCATCACACTCGCCAAAAAGGCAGCACTGTCGGATAATTCTGCTCAAAAGCTTCACTATCGCCGTTTGGCGCTTGCACGTGTTCGCAATAAGCAAGCAGTTCACAAGCTTTTTGATGAGCGTGCTCAAGAGTTCTTAAATCGCAATGGTGGTTACACACGCATTTACAAGCTCGTTCCTCGCCGTGGCGATGCTGCTGAAATGGCTTTGATCGAACTTATTGACGCCTCGGATGAAGGCTACAAGAAGCAAGGCCGCCGTAAATCTAAGGCCAAAAAGTCAGCACCCAAGCAAAACACGGCTAAGGCTGAAAAACCCGCTGAAGAGGGTCCTGTTGTAGAGGCAGAAGAGCATCCCGCAGAGGTAGCCGAAGGCGCAAAAGCTTAATCGTTTTTTTGGCTTTTTTCTCAACGCGCCTTGTCTTTACACAAGGTGCGTTTTTATTTTAGCATAATTTGTTTAAGAGTTATGATAACCGTAGATTTAACCTATTTTGTATTATTCTGCCTTTGTACGGGCTTGGCGGTTATCTTTATTTTGAGTGCTTATTATGACTTGAGGGACTCAAAAATACGCACACAAGAGAGTGTCCAAACAGTCTACCACTGCGTTCGTTGTGATCACATTTACTCTTTAAAAGAGAATATCTCTGAGGCTGAGTGTCCCCGTTGTGGCTTTAGGAATCATCGTTTACAATTTTAAATTTCATATACATGCAAGAAACAATAGCCGTTCTCGATTTTGGGTCTCAGTACACACAAGTGATTGTTCGTCGCATCCGTGAAAATCACATTTACTCAAAAACTTTTCATCATGCCACTTCTGCAGAAACTCTGCGCAAAGAAGGGGTTCGTGGAGTTATCCTTTCAGGTGGTCCCTGTAGTGTGTTTCAAGAAGGCGCACCACATCCAGACCCAGCCATTTTTAATTTAGGTGTTCCAGTTATGGGCATTTGCTATGGTTTGCAACTGATGGGGGAGCTTTTGGGCGGTGAGGTTAGTCCTAGTGAACATCGCGAGTACGGGCACGGCACATTAACTGTTTCGGCTTCTTCAAGGCTGCTAGAGGGTGTTGCCAATAAAACCCGCGTCTGGAACTCTCATGGCGACAAGTTGACAAAGCTTCCCGAAGGCTTTAGCGCCGTTGCTACCACCGAAAATTCTGATTATGCCGTCATCGAAGATGCTGCACGTCATTTTTATGGTATGCAGTTTCACCCAGAGGTTGCTCATACAGAGCAAGGTGCTGATATTCTCCGCAATTTTCTCTTTGATATTTGCGGTTGTGAGGCTTCTTGGCGCATGTCCAATTATCTTGATGAAGCCGTTGAAGATATCCGCAAACGGGTTGGCGATAAGCACGTAGTTCTCGGCCTGAGTGGCGGGGTAGACTCTTCGGTCGCAGCCGCTTTGATTCATAAAGCCATTGGCGATCAGCTCACTTGTATTTTTGTCGATAATGGCTTTTTAAGGTTGAATGAGCGCGAAACTGTAGAGCGCGTTTTTAGAGAACATTTTCAGATAGATTTGCGTGTTATTGATGCTTCGGATCGCTTTTTATCAAAACTCAAGGGTGTTTCAGATCCTGAGGATAAGCGAAAGATCATTGGCCGTCTATTCATCGAAGTTTTTGATGAGGTTGTCCAGGGTCTCGAAGGCGTCGAGTTTCTTGCCCAAGGTACCTTATATCCTGATATTATCGAGAGTGTAGCTATTGAGGGTAATCCTGCTGCACTCATTAAGAGCCATCACAATGTTGGGGGCCTTCCCAAAGACATGAAGCTCAAGTTGCTCGAGCCGCTTCGAGAGCTCTTTAAAGACGAGGTTCGTGAATTGGGTGAAGCATTAGGCCTTCCTGCCCATATTCTCTATAGGCATCCATTTCCTGGTCCAGG
>DCBD01000097.1:13814-14396 GCA_002313355.1 Opitutia bacterium UBA1116
ATCCATTTCCTGGTCCAGGCTTAGGGATTCGTGTCATGGGGGAAATTACAGAAGATCGCCTTCACATCTTAAGGCAGGCAGATGCCATCTTTATTGAAGAGCTTCGTAATGCTAATTTGTACGATAAGATTTGGCAGGCCTTCTGTGTATTTCTTCCTGTTCAAACCGTGGGTGTCATGGGCGATGAGCGCACTTACGATTATGTCATTGCCTTGCGTGCGGTAGAAAGTAGCGACGCTATGACGGCCGATTGGGCCTACTTGCCTCACGCTTTGCTTCAAAAAGCATCCAGCCGAATTATCAACGAAGTGAAAGGGGTCAACCGCGTTGTGTACGACATCAGCTCGAAGCCTCCAAGCACGATCGAGTGGGAGTAGTCATTACACCTCCCCGCTAAGTCACTCTTATGAAAAAGCTGATTTTTTCTGAGACCCATTTCTGGGACGAGCTGGAGACTTGCTTTGCTGCCCTTGCTGACAATGTCTCTATTGTTAAGACCGTCAGCGACATTATTTCTAGTATTCGAGATGAGGGCGATGCTGCTCTCTTTCGTTTCACTGAAATGCTCGATGGTGCTGAGCT
>DCBD01000064.1 GCA_002313355.1 Opitutia bacterium UBA1116
CGCGAAGAGACTGCCTTCGGAGTTGATGGACCCGGCCCAGCTTGAAGACTGCGTCGTATCGACAACCGACTCAATAACGAGTCGCTTTGCGTTGACTTCAATCTCCGGGGCCTCAACCACAGTGCCTTTATAGTATTGGCCGCCTTTGGAACGCAAGATTACTTTGCTGCCGGCTTTGAGGAGGTTGTGTTTGTTGGCCATCGCTTGGCTTGAACTCTCAGTACCGTCGATGCCGATGCCTGGTAGTAGGCCACCGCCGATGGAGCCGCTTACGCCGCGGTTCCAGGAGCTGGATGTCTGGGTTTGCTCTCCGGGCTCGGTGTGAATGTCACCTCCGGCGTCGAGCTCGATGTCTGCCTCGGCGATGATCTGCGCACCGCCGTTGACCCAAATATCTTCTCCGGCGCGGATGTAGATTCTTTGCCCGTGTAGGTTTGCTTCGAGTAGCTCGACGGTCTCTTGTGTCGAGCGAGACTTACCCAAGCGCAAGGTCACCCGTGGGCGGAACTTGCCGGCGGCGTCGGTGAGGCCGAGGCGCTGCCCGATCGTGCCAAAGCGGGTTGGGACGATGCCGTCGATGGCTTGCCCATTGACTCTGGCGAGTGAGTACAGGAGCCTGTAAGTCTGCACGCCTACATTCGTCGTCGTGGCCAAAGCATCCTGCCAGTCGCCTATGTGGTCGTAGCCAAGGAGGGCTGCCCCGAGGGGGTCTTCAGCAATGAGGCTCTTGATGATGGCCTCGTTGCTTGCGCCATCGTCGGCAAGCTTGATCGCCTCGGAGGCAAAGAAGTCCAGAGAAAAGCCGTTGCTCTTCGTCTCAACGTTTGTCTGAGCTTCGGCTGCAGTGATGATGGTATCGCGACCGGAAATGAGCTCGATGGCTTCGCCGGCATCGATGATGAGCGCTTCTAAGCGGTTGTCCCGATCGGCCTCAAGGCGGATGTTGCCTCCGGCGATATAGAAAGAGGGATAGAGTTTCTCTCCGCTCACGGTTGTCTTTGAAGACGTATACCCGAAGGTGGTGAAGCCTGCCTTGGAGCTTGAGCTCTTCAGCCGCACGCGGTCGACCTTAACGATGTTGTCGCGGCCGGCTTTTTGGGTGATGTCTCCACCTGCGATGATGTAGGAGCCTTGGACGGTGATGTCGCCCTCTGAACTCTCCAGGGTGATCGAGTCCCTGGCGATGAAGCGCGATGGGAAGTGCATGGCTTGCTCGCGGTATTCCGGTCTAACCGTGATGCCGCGGAGGCCGGCCTTGTTGGCGTAGGTGTAGGTGGTTGTCTCGCCCTGGATGTCGATCCCCTCTTTGGCTTTTAGGTGAATGGCGTCGGCGAAGGCCTCTGAAGCCACGAAGAGGATGCTTCCATCTTCACTCGTCAGGTTGAGCGAGCCCCCGGCGCTGATCGTGCCCGGGACGAGAAACTCTTTTAAGGCCGCAGGCTTCTTGCCCAAGAGCGCGCCGAGTTTGCCGACATCAAACTCAACCACTTCGGAATAACGCTGAGCTAAGTTGCGGATGTCGCCGTGCTCAGAGAAAATTTCGACTTCCTTTTCGGCTGCGATGAGGCCGCCCTTGTTCTCGATGTCATTAACCGAGCGAATGCGGATGTTGACACCAATAACCTCTCCGCCGGGCTGCGGGATGCGGACCTCAAAAGTCTGCCTGAAGGAGCCGCCAAGGAGGCCCTTGCCGCTTACGCCGGTCTCGTAGGTGTAGACGGGCTTTTCGTTGATGAAGCTCGCCACGTTGATCTCCACGTCACCCAGAGCAGAGCCGATGCTGCCAGCGTTGTGGACGTTGGCATGGGGGGAGTTGATCTCTGTCCCCTCCCCGCCTCCGATGAAGTTGGGTGTGGTGAGATCAATGCTGCCGCCAAGCGGAACGAAGTTGTTCGGGATGGCGAGGATCGGCACCATGACGACCTCAAGCCCAGCGGGCGTTGCGAGCCTGTACTGTGTCTCCGTCTCAGGGCTTGCCTCGCGGCTTGTCTCCTTGTCCTTGGCGATTTTCTTGTGGACGGGCACGAGGTACTGCGCTGGATCTTCGTGCTCCAAGATGCGGCCTGTAGCCGTTTCGAGCACACCGAGCGTGTAGTACTTAAAGATCTCCTCTGAGGTGCGGATGGTTTCATCTGAGATGACCCACATACCGGACTCCACCTGAAGGCCGCCAATGTTGACGAGGCCGCCGGCTTCATTCATGCGCTGAAGGCTGCTTGACTCGAGCGCTTCGGCTTGGTCTGGGTCGGACAAAAGGATTGTCTCAGCACTGTAGGGAAGCGCTTCCTGCCTTCCGGCAAGCTCGATCGCTTTGCCGCTGAGCTTCAGGCTCTCATCGAGCACGTTGGATGAGCCTTTTAAAAGATGCGGCGTCCCGAAGTACACCATGGAAGTTACCATCATGGAGTGGGCCTCGAGCACGGGGTCTAAGAAGAAGCGCGGTGGACTCTCGAGGCGCTTCAAGATGTGGGCTGTCTTCTCATCGGTTGCAAAGGCTGCAGGGCGCGCGTAGACAAACTCTTCGGTCATGTAGCCTTGGTTGATGAGGTCATCAATCCCCTGCTGAAAATTACACACATAGGCAAACTCGGAGTTTTCTTCGGGGCTCAAGTAACGGCTGCTGAGCGGTGAACCGTAAGGGTCCGTCAAGACCGTTTGCAAGGCCTCGCCTTTGTAGAGACGGTTGAAATCAACCGAGACTTGTATCAGGCCGATGTTCTCGCAAATGCTGTTGTAATATTCAATAATGCCCGAAACATCGTCCTCGGTGAAGGTAATCTTTTTGCCCGCGACAATCCGCGCGAATTCGTTGATCACCCGGTGGCCACTCTCGTTGAACATTCCGTGTGACCAGCGGCGGTGCCCAAGGACGGACTCGACATTACCACCCGCTGCCAAGAGCGACTCGTAAATACCATCAACAATAGTGCGGTAACCACCTCCAGAAGTGCTGCTGCCCACAGATATAGGAAGCTCTTTTACAAGTCGCTTTTTCTTTTTCCTTTTAGGGATTTCCTGTTGATGGGTCTTCTGCATGCCCTGGTTGATGATGTTGTCGATATAGGCAAGCAAGTCTTCGTAGGCGTAGACGACAGACGTGTGGTTGATCAAGTCGTGGCCCTCTAAGATGAGGTTACGCGCGATGATCTTGGCAATCTCGACCTGGCCTTTGCTAATGAGCTCGGGACTTGAGTACTCGCGGTCGTTGATGATTTTCTTTGCATGGAGGTGCAAGAGGCCCAAAGAGAGAATCTGCGCACTGATGTTGTTGATCTCCTCCTCGGCCTCGATGGTGAGCTTGCTTGAGCCAAAGATGGAGGCAGCCGCTCCGTCATTGAAAATTCGTTTACCCTTGATGATGCTGTCATCGGCGGCGCGAATACTACCGCGGTTGTGTAGGAGCTTGTTGGCTTGAACCTTACTTTTTGAGGCAAGATCCAGGAGCGTGCCCTCTTTTTCTTTCCCAGGCAGTGCTTGGTTGAAGTTTTCAATCGTGTCGGCTTCCAGGGTCGAGGGCTCTCTTAAGTCGATCAAGTGGTCGTTCCGAATCGTGCCAGCCTTAATATGCCCCTGGCCCAGAGTTTTGATTTTTCCTTGATTGAGGAAGGTGCCCAAGGTCGTCCCGTTGAAGTGCCCGCCCATGGAGATTTCTCCAAAAGGAAGGTTGCTCATGTAGTCACCCGAAGAAGCGACGATCGTGCCTGCTCCGTTCATTTGGCCGCTGTTAATCAAGCCTTTGGGCGTATCGAGCTCAATGCGCTTGCGAGCGTGCATCTTCCCCTTGTTGACGATGTCACCCTCGCTTGCCGTGAGCCTTAAAGTCCCCGTGCTGCCAAGTACGGCGTTCTCTTCGTTCACAAAACCTTGGGCCGCGTGAATAGTGAAGTGACTCTCGTCGGTGCAGTCATCCTGATCGATGCAGGACTCAGACAAAGCAAAAAGAGAGCCCTTGTTGATGATGTGACCGGTGCTGCTTAACGTGCAGGTGTCTCGGCAAGTCAGTGTGTTTTCGATGCTAATGTCCGTCTGGACATCGATGTTGAGTTTGCCGATCGAGACAGTGCCCGCACCCTGGATAGACATCAGCTCGCCATCAAGAGACTCTGGTTGGAAGTGGCCATGGTTGACAAAAGACGCGCAGGCACGCAGGTCAAAATGCTCCCCGCGAATGATCCCAGGCTCTTCGTTAATCAGCGATGCCAGGCCAATGGTCCCACTGTCAAGGACTTTGATCGTCCCGCTGTTGTCGAGGGATTTTTGGTCGATGCGGAGGTTCTTCGCCGTTAGCATGCTGCCAGCTTTATTTAAAAAGGCGCCGTTGGTGCGAATCGAAATCTCGCCTGAAGCCGATGCGAGCGTGCCACTGTTGCTCGTACCTTGAGCGCCTTCGTAGAAAGCGATGCCACCTTCGGCGATGATGTTGCCGGTGTTATCCAGCCCTGCCATGCGAAGCTCAACGCTGCCGGGCGTCTTGATCTCACCTGCGTTGCTAAAGACTCCATCGCCTGCAACGATCAGCTGAGAGGCTGGATTGATCAGGCCTGAGACGGTGTTGCCCAACCTGCCCGATATGGTGAATTCAAGAATGCTTCCGTGGATCGCCTTTGCGTTCGTAAACGCGCCTACCTTAAAACGAAGGACGCCCGTGGCAACTTGGGTTGTTGTTTCTTCAAGAGAAACATAAGGTCCTATGAGACCATAGTTGGTGCCGGTGTTGCAGGCGAGCTCGAGGTCCCTTGTGGTGAGCTTGCCGAGCGCTTCCTCGTTGCTATCGCTTCCGTTGGTAATGTTATCGGCACTTAAAGTGAGCACGGGTGCTTCAACGATACCGTGGTTTTCAAAATGCTGTGCGCTCAAGGTTGCGCTTTCCTTGGCGAAAAGATGTGCACCTTCGGGCTTCTGCGTGCCATTGAGTAAATGCTCAGAGGCTGTGAGCTCCAGAGCGTCCGCCTCAAGGTGCGCGTCGTTCACGATCGTTTTGCCATTGAGGAAGAGCGCCTTTGCCTCAGCCGGTCCTGTGGTGATGTTGCCCGGTGTTTTGATGCGAAGAACCCCCTTGGAATGAAGCTCCTCGATCTGAATGTCGCCACTAGGATAGAGAACGAGCCTTACGGTGCCCTCTTCTGAATCCTCATCGCCAAACTCGAAAACGAGGCTTCTGCCGCCATCTTCAACCGTCGCCAAAAGACTCTCGGGGGCGTCTGCTTCGATGACGAAAGCGTCCCCAGACGTTAAGTATCTTCCCTGGAATATGCTTTTGGGGTCTTCTTCTTCAGTTCGACTGTTAAGATCAAGGCACAGCATTTCTTCTTCGCATGTGCTGACAACAAGCTCAAGATCCCCCTGCTCGCTGCTCGTGATATTTTTGATTAAAGACGCTAAAAGAGAACGCTTGTCGGTTAAGGACTTTGCGGGACGGCCGTCTTCCAAGGTCCCGTAGACAACTTCGGGAACGGACTCAACCGTGAGTATTTGTTCGAAGACTTGGCTGTTTTTGCTCCGCGCATCCCAGCACTCGGCCTTAAACTGATAACGGCCGGGCTTCTTAGGATGAAAATTGTAAGCCATGTGGCTGCGCGCTCCCTTTTTTGGAAAATCCGCTTTGTGCGCTTCTTTTAAAGTGTAGACCTCCCCCTCCGGTGCCTCCCACATCTCCACCTTGTAGCGAGCTAAGTCGCCATTAGGATCGAAAAAGTCAATGCTCACCGTCACCTCTTGGCCCAACATCGGCTCCTCCGGCGCAACCTGAACGTGCTGAATTTCAGGTGGACCCCACAGTTGGACGCGGACGGCGTTGGACTTTTTACTCCGGCGACCTCCCTTGTCTTCAGCGTACGCCGTGAATTCGTAGAGGCCAGGTTTGGGAAGAGCGCTTCCTGGACCTCCTAAAGGACGATTGCCAAAGTTAACCCAAGCATTGGCTTTGTCTAAAGAACAATTCACACCGAAGTTATGGCCTTGGGAAGACCAGATATGCCTCCATCCGCCAGCTAAATAGGGGCCTTCTTTGTTCCGATAAACATCTTTGTAGTAAAAAAAAGCCTCTTTTAAATCAACATCGGCATCTGTGCTATCTTTCAAATAAATATGAGCGATATAACCGTCACCAGGTTCGAGACCTTCAGCTGCACGTCGAAGACGCTCACGACAGAGATCTGTTTGAGGAATATTACCACACCCCCCTATCGGTCTGAGGTCTATACCTAGAGTTCCAATTTTGGGAGAGTTATTGTCAAACGTGCGTGTTGCATGAGCAAAATGAACTTTAAATCCCTGCCCAACATATTGAGGCGGGCCACCCTGATAGCGTATCCACCCTCGAGTACCTTCATCACCTATTTCAATATTCGTAATATGATTAGAGTTAGCCATTTCCGTGGGGTGGGCCCACCACCATCCACTAGAAACTCGAGGTCCTCCTTGATCTACATTGCCCCTATCCATTCTTGAAACTAAATCTTTCAGGTTTGCTGTACCGCCGTTTGGATGGAACTGTACATCGTGATTAATGTAATAGTCTCTTCCATTAATGTGACATCTATAATTAGCCGCTTCAGATAGTTGAAGTTCACCTGCTCCAAAATAGATATATAGACTCATCCATAGGATGCGCAGGGTTAATAACCTCGTTGAATTCATCGCAACTAAGGCGAAGCTGTGGGTGAGTGCTTTGTGCCAGGGTTTCTTGGATGGTTTTTCTGAAGTCGTGGTGTTCATGATAGGTGGTATTCGTTTCTTGGTGACTTCAGTGCTTGGGTTGCGGTATGGAGGCCGGGGACTTGGGTACTGTTGTCGCGTTATTGATTCAATTATTTGTTTTATATTCCCTATAGTTCGTTTTGATTGTTTTTATTTTTTGTTTAGAGAGATCTTGTGGCACCCCGAGGGGCTGCCCTTTTAGTTCGATTGTAAACTATGTGTAAATAGGGTAAATTATGTATTTCTTGATTTTAGGTATGCCGTTGAATGCATTCTTGATTATTGAAGATAAATATGACACAAGTACTTTTTTATTAATTATTTATTGCGTTTTTGATCATTTTAGAGCGCCCTACTTGTACTCTTTTCTAGATAATTTTAATGAATAAAACTAAATATAAATAAAATAATAAATTAAGGTGTCGTTTCTCAATAAATCATTAAATAAAAGGATCGTTTTATTCAAATGAATGCCGAAATGGCCCGCATTGAGGGGTCAATGGAGTAGATTGAGCCCTTTAACTCCAAGGCAATAAGGCCTGATGCTTAAAAATTAAGGGACGGGCTTGTCGTTAAATGAGTTTATGAAGGCTGAATGCCCCCCTAGCCTACTTAAAACCTCGAATAGAGATTGTGTGGGTGGAGCTCGATGAGCAGCCAGAGAAGGAACCTATTGACGTAGGCTTGAAGCGTTGCGTGATAATGAGGGACAGAGGGGACCGCGTCAACTTCTTGATAGGCTTCTTCGCTGCTCTCATCGTCGTCGTAGTTTGAATTAGAGTCTGAATCATCCTCACTGTCGAGGTGGAGCATCGCCTCTTGGTTTGGAGCGAGCTGGGCATTTCTCAATAAATTGAGCGCTTGCTCATCGCCTGCATGCTGGTAGCGTGGGAATAAGTTAAGCCAATCTTGGGTACCTAAATCGCTATTAGGATAAGCAAGTATTTGCTCAATCGTATAGATGTATACCCTGCGCCCTGCCCCGTGCCACCCGCGGTTGACCCCGTCTTGATTGGGGTCAACGTCTACTCTTGGATCGGCGAGCAGGAGACCTCGCACATCAATGCGGTTAAGGCCCATAGCCATGTTATAAGGGGTGAGCCCATCGTTGTTTTGGATGGCAATGGTTAACGTGGGCTCTTGAAGTAAGCGCTGAACGGCGGCTGTATGCCCCCCACCGGCTGCGAGGTGAAGAGCCCTCAGCCCGTTGTGGCCTGGAACATTGATGTCTTGAATGTGGTTTCCGCGAAGGAAAAGATCCAGCACTGCCTCTTGCCCCCAGAACGCAGCCAGATGAAAGGCGCTAAAACCGCGCTCGTCGAGCTTGTTGGGATCCATGCCCTTTTTTATGGCGGCTTCAACGGCTGAGACATCTCCCCTTTTTGTGGCATTGAGGAAATCCTTAAAATCATCACCGAGGACCATGTGAGTTGTTAATAATGCGAGGAGACAGATGAGAGGTTTGCTAAATGATTTCATTAACAGCTTTCATAAATCGTCTTTGAAGGCCGAAGCAATACCTATTTCGTTAAGCTCAAAAAGCTGCTTGAAAGCCAAGCATTTAAAGGACAGTATTAATGCTACCCACCCCCCTTATGCTTTTGAGTACTCTGATTATTGCGATTGCGCTCGTTGTGGGCGGGGTGCTCTTGTTTAAGCAGTGGAATGCTTTTGCGGCGCATAAAGAATCTCCCTCTAAACAGCACACCGAGCTTTCTATGGATCAGGATAAAGTCATCAAAACAAATGATCAATGGGCTGCCATATTAACTAAGGAGCAGTTTCGCATCACTCGGCTTAAAGGGACTGAAGAACCCTTTAACAATGCCTATCACAATCACAAAGAACCAGGGACGTATAACTGCGTTAGTTGTGGACAGGCACTCTTCAGCTCCGAGCACAAATATGACTCGGGAACGGGTTGGCCAAGCTATTATCAGCCTATAGACCCTAAGGCTCTCAGCGAAGAAGATGATTTCTCTTTGTTTTCAAAACGCACGGAAATACTCTGCAGCCGTTGTGATGCACACCTGGGGCATGTTTTTCCGGATGGCCCTGAGCCTACAGGCCTGCGCTATTGCATCAACTCAGCAGCCCTTGGATTTGAGCCACGTGAGGCGAATGAATGATTTTTGGCTAGGCTTGAGGGCCTTCAACCGCCTCCTCCTGCTCCAGCCTCATTAGCCTTGCGTGCACCTGCCTCTGGTAGGCTACCAACTGCATAGTGTGCCATGAAAGATAAAAACTGCACGTGCCTCTTTTGAGCGCCGAGACCTTCATTGTTGTAAGTTAAGATGTGCTTTTGGCCAAAATTCCCCGGGGTTCTAAGGCCAATAGCGCCCATCATTTTGTCTAGGGATCTTACGCCCTTGAGATCTGTAACCCAGTCTTGATTTATGCCGAAGTGTTGAATTTTCTCATCGGCTTTCTCGAGAGCATCGTTCCCAACGTCTCGCTGTAAGCCTGCCCCTATGGCAAGACCATTAAAACAGTACCCGCGGGTGCCATTCTTAAGGGCTGCATATTGGGCAACCGAGCCACCATAAGAAAACCCTGATGTGACGACTTCATTTGTTGGGTTTCCTGATTGGAGCTGTGCTACGATGGCCGCAGCCTGCTTGTAGCTCTTGGGGATACCCCCGGCTAATTGCCCTGATACGGCTGAAAGCTGAGCGTTCGCAAATGCTTCGACACGCTGGAGATCTCCTTCTATTCCTGGGATCATGGCCCCTTGGCCTAAACCTGGGAAGGAGACGACAATCTCCCCGCTCTTGGCGTCTTTAAATGCGGTGAACGTAAGCCCTGTCTCCAGGTCTGTATGGTGAGCGATTCCATGTTCAGATACCTCTGTTTTAAAGTTTCCTTCAATTTTACTGAAGTCTACCTCAGCGTTTTGGACGATTCCTGTCTCGGGGTTGGTGTAGAGAAAATCTACATCCGGCCTACTGAAGGTTTTTTGGTTTTCAGAAATAAATTCTGGGTAGTAATCTTTATCAACGAAGCGCCCATAGTACTGGGTTGTGCTCTTTCCCCATCCAAACCCACTTGTTAACGATATGCCCGCCTGATAGCGCATGCTCGTTAAAGCATCTTCTTCGGTCATGGGTTGTGCATCGTGATGGAAGCTCTTGCCGACATGCTTAGGTGTAACAGGCTCAGAGACCATATGCCCTGTATAAGGGTCCGACATGGCGCAGTACCGGAGGCCATCACGAAAAAAATCACCGATGACGGATGTCGTCTTTGAGCCGAACCAAGTGGACGGAGATAGATTAGAGACAAAAGAGACAACCGTCGCCTTGAAACCCTCCCAGAGAGAACTAAGCATGTTTCGCTTTTGCGAAACGCCTTGAGCCTGAGGACTGCCTGGATCGATCTGTATCATGGTTTTGATTAAGGTGTAATGCCCAAGATAGCGGCATCTGAAGACGCTCCTTCAGATGCTTTTTGAGGTAGGGATTGGATGAGGTCTGCCAAGTTTGCCTTGAGCTCTTTAGCTGTTTGCATGAAATTTTGAAGGATATTGACGAACCTTGTGTCGTCACAGTAGTTGACCTCAATGATGTAGCTGAACATGAGCTCTCCGCGTTCTTGACTGTAACCAATAGCACCCCCTCGCGTGCGAACGCTGAAAAGATTGAGCATCATGGCGTACTCGAGCATAGCGTAATTAGGCTCAAGCCCATCGAGCATAGGGCATAGAGGTGTATATAGGTGAACAAGCGAACCTTCTTCTGGCGCCTCGATGACAACAATGAGACCTTCTTTGTCCGTAATGGCGCAAATACCCTCTTCATCTAGCTCTAGCTTTGATTGCATCAGCTCGCCCATTTGGCTCAGCCAGCGATTTACGATTGTGCGATGATTTTCCATAAACGTAGTACTTTGAAGATAAAGGCATATTTTAGAGCATAGGTAGTTGAGCTAGGGTGTGGTAGGGTGTGGTATAACCTCTATTTTGGTAAATATCAAGTATTGTAGCGCAAACAGATAGCATTGTAGACAATAAAGCACTTGTCGTCGAGGATGACAGGTACTAGGCTAGATGAAGTAACCCCTCCTTTTTCACTCACCCAAGCGCTATTCTCCCATGAAAATCAATGCCTTTGCTGCTGCAAAAAAAAGGGCTCCCCTCGCCCCTTGGTCCTTCGAGACAAAAGAGCTAAGATGCCAAGAATGTGTCGTTCGTGTCCTTGCCTGTGGTATTTGCCATAGCGATGTGCACATGATCGATAATGATTGGATGATGAGCCAGTATCCCCTTGTCCCTGGCCATGAAATTGTGGGCGAAGTGATGGAAGTTGGCTCGGGGGTCTCTCATATCAAGGCAGGTGATCGTGTTGGCATTGGTTGGCAGAAGTCTGCATGCATGCACTGTGATGATTGTTTGCATGGCAATGAAAACCTCTGCGATCATAATGTCCCAACGATCGTGGGCAATCACGGTGGCTTTGCAGATCATGTCGTGACAGATAGTCGCTTTGTCTTTAAAATCCCGGACGGGCTTGAGACACCTTCGGTGGGGCCCCTCCTCTGCGGTGGTATTACGGTTTTTAGCGCCTTACACTATGCCGGTATGACAAGTGGCCAGCGCGTCGGCATCATTGGCGTAGGAGGCCTTGGGCATATGGCTGTGCAATTTGCATCGAAAATGGGCAACCACGTAACAGCCTTCACAACATCAAGTGACAAAGCTGAATTTGCAGCAAACCTCGGCGCCCATGATGCTGTCGTTGTCACGGGCAATACCTTTTCCCATGCACCCGCCAAGAAGCTCGACATTCTTCTTTCAACCATCCCAGCCCCGCTTGATCTGGATAACTATATCAACCTTCTAAATTCCGATGGCACTCTCTGCTATGTCGGTATTGGAGAAGCCTCAGCAAATGTACCCCTATTGCCCTTGCTCCAAAAAAGACGCCGTGTTATGGCAAGCCCCATTGGCGGCCGCGGGATGATTCGCCATATGCTGGACGTGGCCGACGCTCACGGCGTAGCTCCCATCGTAGAGCTATTCCCTTTTGACAAGGTCAATGAGGCGATCGACAAGGTGCGCAACAACACCATCCGCTATCGTGCTGTCTTGATGAATTAAGCCTTCAATAAGGCCTTTTTTCTCGAACGCAGTAAAAGCGCTAAGCCAAGGCCTAATGTGCCAAAGATCATCGCGTAGGTGCTTGGTTCTGGGATAACGGCAACTTGCTGAATGTCCGTATTAAGGCCCGTAATGAAGCTATTGTCTAAGTTGCTACCGTCAAGGTCGCCACTACGAACTTGCCCAGAAGCATTGCTTGCTGTGAAGTATATTTTATCGTTGGTGTTATCCACAACGACGCCTTCGGGACCATCCGTAGCAACACCCGAGACTACCGTGTCAATGAAGGTTCCTGCAAAATTGTAGCGCACGATATTCCCCGTACTGCTTGTCCCTTGGTTCACTACATAAATCCGCTGATTAACGGTGTCCACACTGATACCCTCCGGGTTAGTGATGTTACCCCCGGTGACTAAGGTCGTTTGTCCAGTGCCATCGTAGTTAATCCGGCGCAGGGAATTATCACCTTCATTTAAATAATAGATGTGCTGATTCAAAGGATCCAAGGCAATGGCCTCTGAGCTAGACCCTTCTGATGTAACGAGCGTTGTCGCAACGCCTGTACCTGTTGTTGTGTCAATACGGCGGATACCATCACCGGATGAAAAATAAATTCTCGAATTAACACGGTCAACAGCAAGTCCCTGAGCACCTGAAAGCCCGGTAACATAGAACTGGTTCATGTTGG
>DCBD01000087.1 GCA_002313355.1 Opitutia bacterium UBA1116
TTGGTTCATGGTGTGTTATGGTGTCTAGGTGGATGGTTATGGATTCCTTAGGCCACCGTGGCCCTAGGAGATGAAACTATTAAAAAGAAAAATGTTATATATAGTTAGTGAAATAATGCATTTTAAAGGTAAGCGGTGATTATGGGCACGCAAACGGGCACTCAGACCAGTACTGGTGCGGGAAAATGGAGGAATTCGACTACAGGGAGTACGCGGGTACTCGATGCAAAAGGGGCCCATCTTGACATAAAATAGTTAATTGTCAAGCCTTTTTTTTGAAATTTTTTATGAGTAAGGAGGCGAAGTGGGTGGTAGGTGTTTATATTAGGGTATACGAATGTCAACTA
Source organism: Opitutia bacterium UBA1116 (assembly GCA_002313355.1). Taxonomy (GTDB): domain Bacteria; phylum Verrucomicrobiota; class Verrucomicrobiia; order Opitutales; family UBA1977; genus UBA1977. The sequence continues at coordinate 348 of DCBD01000087.1, forward strand.
GCCCACCAACCGGGGAGCCTAAGAGGTGCCTGTGTTGATGCCTGCCTGCAATTGAAGTGTGTGCTTGGAGCTTCCAGGATCCCCCACGCGAATGGGAATATGCATCTGATTGCCCTGGCGATTGACAACCACATCGATATATTCACCCACTTGTGCAAAAAAAGCTGCATTGCGCACATCATTCATGTCGCGAATGCTAAAATCTCCGAATTTAATCAACTCGTCACCGGTTCGTAAACCGGCCTCATAAGCAGGTGAGTCTTTGTGGACATTCGAAATGATCACAATACTAGAATGCCCAATGCCTACCGGCTGGGCCACCTCAATACCAACGTAGCCATAGCTTACACGGCCCGCTGAAAGAATATCTTCACGCAGGCGGAGTATGGCGCGCGTGGGCAAAATATAGGATGATTGTATTTCTGGAGCCGAGGCAATTAAGACGCCAAGCAAGCGCCCTTGAAGGTCAAAAACGGGGGCCCCATGCTCTCCATCGCAAGCAAGGCTTGTTGTGCGCAAGTAATAGGTGGGGAAAACACGGTCCTCATAATTGCCATCTCGCCCGCTGATCATCCCTGGCTTAGGCGCTAATGCACAACTCCTAGGATATGCAATGACGAGATTAAAAGTGCAAACAGCTGGGAGCGATGCATGGGGATTTAAAGAAATAAAACCAAAACGCTTTGGCAGTTTATCGAGCTTCAGGAAGGCAAGGTTCGTCAGCAAATCTACCCCTAAGACATTGGCTGAATAATCCACCCCTTGATATTCAACAAAAACTTCGCTCGCATTGGTAACATTGCTCGCCGTGGTCAAAACAAGGCCGTTGTTACTCGTAAAAAAGCCTGTGCCAGCCTGAACGAGCGTAGATGCAGGTTTGTCACCGGTGGCTGCAGACGGTTGGTAGACACCCTTAACGCGAACAACGGCCGCTTGATTCTCTTGAAAAAGCTCTTCGAAACGCTGCTGTAGGCTCAAAAAGCCTGCAGCATTGGAAACAACATTGCCTGTGGCTGACTCGCGGGACACCGCCTGAGCGGAGGCCTCCGGAAGGCCTGAACCGCCGCTTTGGAGATTAAAGAAGCTTAAAAAAAAACTGCTAAACAGAATTGCTTAGATTGCATACCTCACACCCCTAGCTATTAAAAGATGATAGACTCTTGAACGCCCCCTTGAAAAGAAGAGGCACCCAAGGAGTGGGACGAGTAGCGGACACCCCCTTGATGGTTGCTAGTGAATGTCTGAGAAATGGCATTTTCCTCAGCGGAAGAGGCTAAGACATTCGCAACAAAGTGTGAAGGCCGGGCCGCGGCAGAACCCACTTGAGCCAAGGGTAGCGATGACTCAAAAGAAGCTGACGTGTGGTTTGGAGATAAAGCACTTCCCTGAAGCAGGAATGTCAAAGCGACGATAGCGGCAGCCCCGACGGGAACCATAGGGACGAGCACACGACGTGCAGAATGCATAAAGTCTGCCATGCGGTTGCGCTTTGTCTTGATGAGCACTTGCATGTTCTTCTCGTGAAGCTCCCGCTCAAAACGTTCCCAAAATTCAGGGTTTGGCCTCTCGGCACGCTTGAGCTTCAGTAAGTCTTCTAGTGTTGGCTTATGATCTCCAGACATAGGGAAAATTATTGGATGTAATCTTTGAGGAGGCTTTGAAGTTGTTGTTTCGCGTAGTGAAGACGGGAACGAACGGTCCCCTCAGAGCATTTCATGATTGATGCGATTTCTTGATGTGAAAGACCTTCAATTTCAAAAAGAATAAGGGCTGTTCTATGTTTTATAGACAACATTTGCAGAGATTCGTTCAATTTTTCCTGCAATTCTTTGATTAAAACGGGCTTATCGGCCTGAATCTTGTCTGCAAAGGCCTCCATACATTCGGTTTCAGAAACGTCTGTCTGTAGGGTTTCAAAGCTAAAGAAGCGGCTGCGCTTGTTTTTCTTGAGGTAATTGAGCGTTGTATTGATGCCAATCCGGTAAAGCCAGGTGAAAAATGCCGACTTTCCACGAAACCGCCTAATCGACTGGAATGCCTTAACAAAGGCATCTTGAGTGAGGTCAGCGGCGTCTTCCCGATTGGAGGTTAAGTTGTAAATGATGGCGTAAAGCCGCTCCCTGTATTTGCGCACAAGCACATCAAAAGCAGCAACATCACCCGACTGGACACGATGGACTAAGGCCAAGTCCGCATCCCTATCGGAGACTTTTTCAGTCGAGGCGGGCGCCGCAACCGTTGCTGTTTTTAAGAAACCCATGTATTTAAAACAAGGCTAAGATTTTCCTTTAAAAAACCACCTAAGGCAATGGTAAAAGCACTCAGCCTAAACCGAAAGGGCTTTTGAAAGGGTGTGCGCCTCCATCAAAGGCTCAAAAAAATATAAGATACTCATCAACATACATTTAGATGAATCATCAGGGAGTGAACTCAGGCAAGCCTCCCCCTGCTTGAGCTCGCCCATAAAGCGTCCCCTCACAAGCTCCTCGATGGCATATTCAGCAAACAAAGCCATCAGCTCAGATGGACTTAACTTATTTGCTATTAATCTTTTAACCTGATCGGAACACCCTTCTTGGCGCATCTTCTGAACAAGCAACAAAAGGGGTAGCGTAAACTTCCCGGTAGCAAGGTCCGTCCCGAGGGTTTTCCCGATGGCCTCCTCATCGGCTACCAAGTCAGCCCAGTCGTCAAATATTTGATAAGCAATGCCTAGGTGCTGCCCGAACCTGGCTGCAGCTTGAGCATACTCTACAGAATAGCCCCCCAGACCTGCACCCAGAGCACAGGCAACCTCAAAAAGTTCGGCAGTCTTCAGGCGAATAACCCGATAATAGCCCTCAAGGGACACATCTGCATTCCCTCGCTGGAAGATTTGCTCAATCTCGCCTGTGCAAACTTGGCGTGTCGCTCTCGAAACGGCTCGGCACACGTCTGTCGTTGGAAATTCGCTGGCTAATTTAAGGGCTTGAGAAAACAGTGCATCACCCAAAAGGACGGCTATTTTAGAGCCGTATTTTTTATCCGCAGTCAACCGGTTGCGCCGGAGTGTCGCCTCGTCTAAAATATCGTCGTGGACGAGCGTGGCTAAGTGGACGAGTTCTATCACCGCAGCTGCTTTAACAACCGCCTCCGAAGGCTCTTGAGGCCCGCCCCAGGCGCTGAGAAAAGTCAACGTGGCACGAATGCGCTTGCCTTGGTTTGCGACACAATAGCGAACGAGATCTTGTATTTCTTCTTCAAATTCAGAAACTTGCGAATCAATATAAGCATCTAAGGCACTCAAGCGAGATGCTATGGGAGCGATGATCGCATCAAAACCAGCATATCTGGATGATTTTTGGAACGCATTCATTAGAAAAATGTGTATACTCAAACTCCATAAACAACAAATAGCCCCATGAGTCAAGAAGACCCCATTTTAATCCTCATCATCTTTGCAGCGAGCCTTTACCTCGGGAAAATTTGGCTGAGTGACCTCCGCGCCCAGCAGAACGGCACGCCTAACCCACGCGCATTTCCAGGAGCAACGCCCTGCCCGCCTATAGCCATCTACATTGCCATCGCCGGAGCCCTGCTGATTTTGTCCATCGAAACAGGAGGTGAGTACCTACTCAGCATCAACGAAGAGCAATCAAGCATCTCGGCGCTTTTTTTCCTCGCTATGCTAGCTGCTGCGTTCATGGAAGAACTCATTTTTCGCGGATACCTCGTTATTACAAGCAAAGGGCCCAGCGCGCTTATTAGTAGCATTATTGGCTTCTCTGCCCTTTTTGCCCTCTTACACCCATTTCTGTGGAATTGGGACGCGGGGCTCACGCTGAATATTCAGATGAAGGGAGTCTTCAGCACACTGATCGTTTTCATAAATTCTCTATGGTTCTACACCGTGCGTTTTTACCCACTAAACCAAGAGCGCTCACTTATTCCATGCATTGTAGCGCACCTCAGCAGCAACTGCGGTGTATTCTTAATTAAGTGGGCTCAAGGCTACGTGACGACGCTCTACTAAAACCGGTGCGGCCCTGAGCGCTCTAAACGCTTCACGCGATCTTCTTGGACTTTTTCCTTGGAATTTGGCTGAGCAGCAGCAGCCTGTAAGGCTTGAAGCTGTGTCTCAAGCTCAGACTCTCTTTCCTTAGTGAAGGCATCCTCACGGAGATGATTAATCTCGCGCATTTGCTGAAGCTGCCCCTCAGGAACCTTATAGCCAGGGACTTCGCTGGGAGAAATTTTCATGTCGTGGAGAAGACGATAATCAACCGTGTCTTCAAAAGAAGATCCATCTGGCCGTACTGTGCGGGCCGTAACAAAGATGACCAGGTTTGTCTTCTTTAGCTCTTTCACGCGGCTCTTAAAAGCCCAGCCTAAAACAGGAATCTTACCAAAGAACGGCACCGAGGTATTCGTGTCTTTGTGCTCTTCATCAATAAGCCCGCCTAAGGCAATTGTGTAACCATCGCGTAGCGTTACTAAACTTTGCGTGCGCCTTGAGATAATAATGGGAATTTCCGTCGAGGTAGCCCCGCCAAATGTCACGCTCCTATTCGTCTTGCTAACCTCAGGATGGATATCCAAGTTGATAAAGCCCGCTGTGTTGACCTGCGGGGTCACAGAAAGCGTAATGCCAATATCGATATACTCAAAGCCACTGATTTCGAAGGTGCCTGTAAGCTCATTAAACTCATACTGTGGCAAAGGATAACGCTCTCCAACAGCGATGTTTGCTGGGTGGTTATTGAGCGTCACCACCGTGGGATTGGAAACGAGTTTTGTATCCTCCATGGTATTGAGCGCCCTTAAGACAACCTCAAAGTCAGAGGCGCTGAAAACGGCATTATCGGTGCGCTTTTCGGTATTGATGTGTGCCTTAGATTTTAAGCGTTCAGACCCACCTACCGTATCGCGGTTGACGGTGCCATCAGAAGCCTTGTCTCCCGCGTCAAAAGGTAACATCTCTTGGACACGCTCCCACGTTCGGCTCATCGATTTTGCCGACAGGGTGTAATCTCCCAGAGATTTCCACTCAAGGCCTAATTTGCGCGCATCATCGTCATTAATTTCGATAAACTTAGACGCGATCATGACCTGCTCAGTCTGACGGTCTAACTTTTCGATAATCTGGCGAATTTCACTCATGCGAGATGGGCGCTCCGTAACAATAAGTGCATTCGTGCGCTTATCGACCTGCATTTGCCCACCCGCTGCAGGCACAACCAAAGGCCCAATGGCATCTCTGAGCTCGAGGGCATTAGCGTAATTAACCGTGAAAATTTGAGTACTCACAGGCTCGCGATGCAGCTCTTCGAGGCTTTTAATTTTTAGAATATTTCCTTCTTCGATATAGGTAAACCCGAGCGGCTCCAAGACAACATCAAGCACTTGGCGCCAGGTTACCTTTCTTAGCTTGATCGAAGCACGCCCGACAAGAGACTGCGGGATGACGACATTGAGATCATAAAGGTCAGCAACATTGCGAACAATGGTGCGGACGTCTTCATCAGGAAAGTCGACCGAAATACTCTCTTCCCCATCTGCTGCAAGGTCAGGCCCATTATTCTCTCCAACGTCAAAGACCAAGACATCACCCGTTTTGTCGTCTAAAGTTAGCGTAGCCTCAGCATCTCCGTCTTCATCCAAAGTCGTGTTGACTTGAGGCCTCTCAAACACCTCATTATCTTGATTGTTGAATGTAGATGGAGCCGCCTCCGTCTCGGTAATGCCTGGAGGGACTACAGGGGCTGCTGGAGCAGGATAGGCTTCAATGGGGCCCTCCAGGGGCAAAGGAGCATTCGAGTCGGTTACAGCTTGCGACCCCTCATGCATGCCTTTAAGCTCACTTAAAACATGGTCTGCTTCGTTAGCAACCTCTTGAATTTGCTCGGCCTCTTGAGAGGAGGCTGGTAAATCCGTATCCTGAGCACACAAAGCATTGACGCAGTAAAACAAAATGAAAATGCGAATAGTCTTGGGTAACACGAGCAGTGGCTTAGGGGTTATCAAAACGAATCTTATTAGACTGAAGCTCTACAAGAGGCTGGGCGTAAGTAGTCGTATTCAATTGCAAGGTATAAGCACTATTATCTATTTTAGCAACCTTTACTCGATAAATTCTGCCTTGAATGTTGATTTTCAAAACATCGCCTTCTTCAAGCTCATTTTCGTCAAAAAGAAGGTATTTTTTATTGCCCTTTGTCATTACCCCCGTTGGCTGTAGTGCATCGGCTACCTCCTCAAGGATTTCCTTATCTGTCAAATCTCGCTGCTTGGGTACTCGCTTTTTGAGCTGCCTTTGAGATATTTGATAAGCAAATGGCGGCACTGCTTGCTCAATCTGCTTAGCAAGCACCTCATTATTCGCATTTAAAATAGCTTCTCCTGACTCCAAAATAGCTTTTCTCTCTGTAGGCGTCGTCATAGCTAGGCCACCCAAACAGCCCCCCACAAGCATCCACACAAAAAACATGTATCGAGCATGCTTCATGCCGCACCCCTTTCACTTTCACCCAAAATCTCAACCGTAAGCTCGGCCTGCAGTATACCTGCTGATTCACTTTCTTCGGGCAAGCGTATATCAATGGCTGTAATGCGCATGAAGTAACTCCCTATGTGCAAGCGATAAAGAAATTGAAAAATTTGGCGAAATGACCCCTCTAAGCGCATACCGTAAGTCATCACTAAATAGGTGGGCTTATTAAAAGTAACCTGCCCCTCCGTTTCTTCACCCTCAGCACTCATGGCATTTTCAGCCTCTTCAACCTCGTCCTCTTTTTCTGGCAATGTAAATAGTAGCGTCTCGATATGCCTAGGCTCTTCAATTTTAATCTGAGTTAATTTTTCCAAGGCATAAAATATGCGAAGCGTATAAGCCTTACGAGATGCACTCAACAAACGTGCTTCAATCTCTCGGGCCATCTCCTCTGCTTCATTTAAATCTTTGGCCAAATGGTAAGCATTGCGGCTATTTCTACTAATTTGGACAAGACGCTCCCTGTATTCTTGTTGTTTTATTTTTAAAGCATGAAGCCCCCATCCGCGAAACAAAAGCAACAGCCCAAAAAGAATAATAAACCCAAGCCCAATCAAGAAGCATTTAGACTGCCTAAATTTTCTGAGAACTGCAAAAAAAAGCGCCCCCATTATTCTTTCTCCTTCAAACGAATCATAATGCTATAAGTAAAGAGCTGAGAAATAACATCACGCCGCAAAGAAACTACCTCAATCTTATCGATGAAATTTTTAACAGAAGGTATCTGCTCCAAATCTTGTTTGTAGGCATCAATAACATCCAGTGCGTTTGTGCTCACCCCCTCAATAAAACCTTGGATGTGAATGACCGCTCCCGTTAAAGTGTCATCCTCAAAATCATCCCCGCTTTCAGCAATGCTTATATTTTGAAAAATAACACCGGAAGGTCGCCTATTGGAAAACTGAATTAAGAGATCAAGGGGTACTACTGGCGTTTGATAAAAGGCCTCAACAATTTTGATTTTTTCACTGGCAAACTGAAAAAGCTGATCTTGCTCTAGAATCATTTCGTTGCGCAGCGTTCGCTCTTCAATGTCTAGCAAAAGCTCTTCATTTTTGCTGCGATACATAAAGGCCTCAAGCTCGACCCATATCCATACCCCGCAAAGCAAAATGGGCATAACCACAGCAAGCACATTAAACATAAAAACGATCCTGTTGATGCCAACATGAGGCAAAACATCCACATTGCGAAAATCTGGATGCCACACGGGCGATATAGCAACAGGGGTATGTTTAAGTCTTAGACTCATCTCGGTGATAATTGCCCATTAAACTAAAAAGTCTAAACAAAGACCCCTCAAAACCGCTCATAATCGACGGATCTGCAACGATGCCCTGAACCTCAAGCCATTCGGAAAGACTAGGTATAATCTCGTTGACTCCCAGCCGCTCTGCAATGCACTCACCCATCCACACAAGATGCGAAGGTGCCCCCGTTAACCAAATATGCCCGGCAGTCCTTCCCGATTTGATTTCATAAAAATTGATAGCCGAACGAATTTCCTCGATAAAAGCACCTAAAAGCTCCGGCCCCATTTCTTTAAAATCAAAACTTCCCGAATACAACAAACGCTTAGCAACCTCACTATCTTGCAAGCCAAGTTTTTCTTGCAAGGAGTGTACCCATACATCAATCCCCTGGCGAACGATGCGTGTCGCCCCAACCGCACAACGGTCGAGAATAATTAGCGTCGTTGCATTCATGCTAATATCAAGAACAACGACAGGAGTATTAATGTAGGCTAGATTCATATGAACCATCATAGCCGCAATCGTCGAAACACTGATAAGCTCGAGGCGCTCGGGATACACGCCATATTCAATAATTTTCCGCTGCATGGCATCTAACGTATTCTTAGGACATCCACAGAAAAGCACCTCGCGGCCACTCGTCGTTGGCCCTAAGGCAGACCCTAAACCTCTTTCAGGATTCAAAATATGAACCTGCTTTAATTCTTCCCCTAATTCATAATTTCTATTGAGAAAGTTTGAAGCATACTGCTGCTCACGAAACAGTGGTGCATTTTGAATAGCTGTTTGAATCAAGAAACGGTCCGGTGTGCTAAACCCACAAATTGCGGACACAAGACTCCCCTCTTTACGCGTCCCCACCTCCTCTAAAAATGGACGCACGACGTGAATGTCTCCTCCTGAAAACTCTCGCGCAAACTCTAAAACGGTGGGCACTTCACCCGAGGACCAGCGCGCAACGAACACACCGTATTCGGAAAAATAGACAAAAAGGCGCTTATGAGCCTTGCTTCTCTTAATAAATCGCATTTAAGGGGACATAAAGTACTTCAGTGATTCTAATGGGCTCCTCAAAATAAATCAAGCTCAGGAGATAACACCTAGAAATGCTTATTATGATGGATCATCAGACAAAACATCTCCAACCAAATCGAAATAATAACGGCGCAGCAAATCAAAAGTAATTTTAGCATTAGACTCCTCTAAAACGCGTTTAGCTAATGCTTGAGCCTCTTTGAAGGATGTCTTCCGCAAAAGATATCGTATCTCAGGCAAGGAGCTTGGGCTTAAGCTCAGTGCATCCAGCCCCATACCCATCAACAGCGGCGCATATAAAGGATCTCCAGCCATTTCTCCGCATAAAGCCACCTCAACGCCTTTCTTGTGCGCTTGATCGACTACATGCCGGATTGTCCTCAGCACAGCTGGGTGGTTAGGCTGGTAAAGGTGTGCGATGCGATCATTAACACGATCGACCGCGAGCATGTATTGAATCAAGTCATTGGTTCCAATACTAAAAAACGCACAATGCTCAGCCAACAAATCTATAGTGTAAGCAGCGCTTGGAACTTCAATCATGCTCCCGACTTCGATACTTGCATCAAAATCAAGCCCGCGCTCACGAAGCTCATTTTTAGCCTCTTCTAAAAACCGATTTGCCTGAATCACCTCATTCACACAGCAAATCATCGGATACAGAATTTTAACCTTACCGAAAGCACTCGCTCTCAAAATTGCTCTTAGCTGATCTTTAAAGAGATGACTATACTCGAGGCAAAAACGGATGGCACGAAACCCCATAAAGGGGTTTTCTTCTTTCTCTGGAAACAGGCACGTTGCGAGGCTTTTATCACCCCCTAGATCGAGCGTTCGAATCGTAATGGGCTTTCCCTCAAGGGCCTCAACCATCTTTTTGTACACAACAAACTGGCCCTCTTCACTTGGAAATTGCTCCTGCTTCAAGAATAAATTCTCTGTGCGATATAGCCCAACCCCTTCAGCAGCGTTACGACTGGTCTCTCCCAAATCTTCTTCGCCCTCCACATTTGCAAGCAAATGAAACCTATGCTTGTCTTGGCAGACGGCCTCTTCTTCACAGGCTTGCTGAAAAACTGCACGAACCCGCGATCGTGTCTCGCGCATTTTTTGGTATCTAAGGCGGGTTGCTTCAGAGGGATTCACAACCACAAGCCCCTCGTATCCATCAACAAAAAGCATATCACCGGTTTTCACGCGCTCGGTAACATCGTGCATACCAACGACTGCAGGCACTTGAAGAGACCGAGCCATAATCACCGCATGGCTTGTCCGGCTGCCTCCATTCGTAAGCATAGCAAGCACCCGCTCGCGATCGAGTGCGGCGGTATCCGAAGGAGATATATACTCTGAAACGACAATACGCGCCTGATCCCACTGGTCTATACCCAATCCACGATACCCCAACAACTTTTGCATCAAGCGTCGCGTAACATCGCGAATATCCGTCACCCGTTCTTTGATGTACTCATCGTCAATCCGCCCAAAGGCATCAATATAGCGACGAGCCACCGTGTTAAAACAATGCTCAATATTAAATCCCGTTTCTTTATGCTCGCGGATCGTCTCTTCAATTAATGCTCGATCCTCTAAAACAAGCATGTGGGCATCAAAGATTTGTGCCTCTTCTTCGCCGAGCTTATCAGCAACTTGAGCGCGCAACTCATTGATTTCAGTGCGCGTGGTAAGGAGAGCATTCTCAAAACGCTGCACTTCGCCATCACGCTCATCTTCAGGCACATCAAAGCGAGGCACCTCAAATTCTTTTTGCAAAAAGATAAATGACGGCCCGTACGCCAAGCCCGGAGACGCCGCAATACCCTGTAGAACGATTTCGTTACTTGCCTGAGAATCGTGCATGAAGTGCGGGTACTCGACCGTTAAAGTCTAGCTGGTATGAGACCATAAGACGCATTAGAATAAACAAAGATAAGTATATGCTAATAGCGGTCTTGGGCTCGTGTTTCAATCATAAAGGTATCGGCGCCCCAAGCCTCACGAACACAGGAATAAACCTTATCACAATCTGAATCTGCCTGAAGTACCAAGAAACACGCACTTCCGCTTCCAGACATCACTGACATGAAGCCTTCTTTCCTAAGTATATCGAGCAAAACCGCCAAAGCTGGATATTTCATTGAAACAGGTCTCTCAAAACTATTAAAGAGGCGCGCATCTCCAGCATTTAAACTTTTCTCCCAATCACGCACTTGGGCCTCAGCCCATCTGGTGTCCACATAGGAGCTTGCCGCGTTTTTACGGAGCTGTGAATAAGCCCATGCTGTATCCACCCCAAAAGCCGGCTTAAAAATAACGAAACGCAATGCACAAATTGCTTCGGCGAGCGCCTCACTCACAGGCATTAATACCTCCCCTCGCCCACGCATCCACACGGGCTTTCCATCCACAAACAACGGGCAATCTGATCCAAGCTCCGTAGCAAGCTCAATCAATACCTCCCGAGACAAGGGCTCCCCGCACAAAGCATTCATAGCCTTTAAGGCGGCCACCGCATCACTGCTCCCTCCGCCTAGCCCCGCTCCGACGGGAATTTTTTTCTTAAGCTGCACCCGAACCATCCCGATCTCAGGCACGCGCTTACGAAAAAGCCTTATAGCTCGCATCACTAAATTATCATCCAAAGCTCCCGGAACGGGAAACCCCGCAAGGTCTAGCTGATCCTCTTCAAGTTCAGGCTCTAAGCGAATATCAAGCACATCACCAACATCCACCGGCACAACAAGACTCACCAACTCATGAAACCCATCAGGACGCACACCCGTAACAGCAAGGAAGAGATTAATTTTTGCTGGAGCTAGCACACGAACCTGTGACAGGGATGTCATACCAAGGAGCCTAATCAACTTTTGAGATACATAAAAGCGGAAAGTCTCTTCAAACCGAACATAGCTTGACACATTCGCGCGCAGGAGCTCACAATGGCATCATGCCTTCAAACTGCACCCTCATCACGGCGCTGGATTTTAAAACACGCGAGGAGACACTCACCTTTCTCGACAAAACAGGCGGCGCGCTGCAGTGGGCCAAAGTCGGCCTTCAACTATTCACACGCTATGGCCCTAAAATCGTCGAAGAAATCGCGGCTCGGGGGCTCAATATTTTCCTAGATCTCAAGCTTCATGACATTCCCAATACGGTAGCATCAGCCGTCCAAAGCCTAAGTGAGCTCCCCATCAGAATGCTCACACTCCACGCATCCGGCGGCCACGAAATGCTCCAGGCTGCTAGGGAGGCCCAAACAAAACATCTCCCTGAGACCATCCTCCTTGGCGTTACCGTGCTCACATCGATGGATGACAAGGCGCTCAAGGAGGAGCTTGGCATTCCCTCAAGCTCGAAGGAGCAAGTCCTCCGCCTCGCTAAACTCTGTGTAGATGCGGGAGTCCAAGGCCTCGTCTGCTCGCCACTGGAGGTGCCAACAATTCGCGAATCACTTGGCAACGCGCTCCAGCTCGTCATCCCCGGCATTCGCCCTCAAGGCAGCAATACTAACGAGCAAAAACGTATCATGACACCGAAGGACGCCGCCACTGCCGGTGCTTCATACATCGTCGTCGGTCGCCCCATTACCCAAGCAGAAAATCCGAAAGCCGCGGCCCAAGCGATTCTCGAAGACATCCGCTAAATCATGGCTAGTACTTACCAACGCACAGCCATCCTCCTTGCCGCAGGCACAGGCAATCGCATGGCATCCACTGTTGAAGACAAAATAACCCACCTCATCGCCGGCAAAGCATCCATACTCTACTCGATTGATGCCTTTCTCAAGGCTGGCACCGTGGAAGACTTTCTCATCGTCTATCGCGACGATGCACAGCAAGCAAAGCTCGAAGCGGTCACAGACACGCTCTCTCACGACATCCCCATCCACTGGACAGCCGGCGGCAAAACCCGTCAAGCCTCGGTTCTTAATGCACTGCTTGCCCTCCCAGAATCTACAGACTACGTATTCATTCACGACACAGCACGCCCTCTCGTTGAACCCTCGGCCATCCAAAAACTCTTCAGGGCTACCCTTGAAAACAAGGCGGCCGTCCTCGCGCACCGCGTCCACAACACGATCAAACGTGTCACAGCGACGAACCCATTAGCAACCCCAGCGACCCTGGAAAATCTAAACCGTTCCCAGCTCTGGGCCATGGAGACACCCCAAGCGTTTGAATACACCCTGATTAAAAACGCTTACACACACTGTCTAGAAAATAACATTCACATCACCGATGACACTTCAGCTGCCGCTGCCTGCAAGCACCCCGTTCAACTCGTCGAAAACACCACCCCCAACCCTAAGCTCACCACCCCTGCAGACTTGGACTACTTAGAATTTCTCGCACAACAACGATCTTCCTCATGAGCGCTTTTCGCATCGGCCTAGGCTATGACATTCACCGGCTCACTTCGGACCGCACACTCATCCTTGGCGGGGTGACAATCCCTCACGAACAAGGCCTTGACGGTCACTCAGATGCAGACTGCCTTTCTCACGCCATTGCAGATGCTATTCTCGGTGCGGCTGGCCTTCCCGACATTGGGCACTTCTTCCCCAATACCGACCCACGCTACAAGGGGATTAACTCTCAAGAAATTTTAAAAGAAAGTGTACAAGCGGCAAGTGAGCGCGGCTACAGGCTTGTTAATATAGACGCAACACTGATTGCCGAAGCCCCGAAAATTGCACCTCACCTCAAAGACATGAAAGCTATCTTGAGTGCTTCTCTTGGCATTCCAGCTGAAGACATTGGCATCAAGGCGACGACCAACGAAGGCATCGATGACATTGGTCAAAAACGCGCCATGGCAGCGCATGCTGTTGCCCTTCTTGAAAAAGCTACAGCTTAAATATTCGGCACGAAAGTCGAACCTTCTCCTTTTTTTCGCCGAAAGAGCCTAGGCCTATACAAAAGTGCTCAGCGTAGCGGTTTTGGATGAAAAAAGGTTAAGGTGAGAATCGTGGAAACGTAAGCCTATACAGACATAGGTGCGTCCCGCGAAAGTCGAACCTTCTCCTTTTT
>DCBD01000156.1 GCA_002313355.1 Opitutia bacterium UBA1116
AGTCATAAGGGCGCACGGTTAAAAGGAGCACGATCGTCCCTTCAGCAGGCTCTTCAAGGGTCTTTAAAAAAGCATTGGCCGCTGCTGTATTCATGCGGTCAGCTTCGTAAATAACAGCAACTTTACGACTCCCCTGGTGTGCTGTATGCTGCAAAGCACGAATGAGCGCTCGTGTATCATCCACACCAATTTGCCTCATTTTGTTACTCGGGCGAAGGGTGAAAAAGTCTGGATGCGCAGCGACTGAAAACCCTTCTCTCACATCGAGCAAAGCACCTGCAAGGGCGTGGGCAACCTCGGCCAAAACATTAAGCTCGAGGCCTTGGAGCAAGATAGCATGGGCTAAGCGCCCCGACTCAAAAGCATCCTCGAGGACCTTAACAACGCGTGCCTCTTGGAGAGATTTAGCTAAACCGGAGACGAAGCTCATCCCAAATACGTTGCTCAATTTTCTCGCGAGGCTCCGTGCCGTCAATGACGACAAAGCGGTCGGGCATGGACTCAGCAAGCAAGAGATAGCCCTTACGAACCTGCTCGTAAAACTCCACACTCTCAAGCTCCATGCGATCAGGCAAATCTGAAACGCGGTGCTTTACTCGAGAAAACCCAGTTTCGACGGGAACATCTAGAATGATTGTCAAATCTGGCATGAGCTCACCTGCTGCAAAATTATTAATCGCCTGCACGGGCTCTGAAGAAATCTGGCGTGCAACCCCTTGGTAGACGGTTGTTGAGTCTAAATAACGGTCTGAAAGGATGATCTTCCCCGCTTCAAGGGCAGGCACAATCACCTCACGAACAAGCTGAGCACGTGCTGCCGCAAAGAGCAGAAGCTCCGTCTCTGGGAACATTGCATCACCCGAGTCATCGTGCTTAAGCAAATGGCGGATAGATTCGCCAATAGCAGTCCCCCCGGGCTCACGCGTTACAACAACTTCAAATTTTTCTTTTTCGAAACGCTCTGCAATGCGACTAATCTGGGTTGTCTTCCCGCTGCCCTCAGAACCCTCAAAGGAAATAAATATACCGCGTTCGCTCGACGATGAATCTTGATTTTCTTTACGCATAATAAAAGTAGGAACTTTGTTGTTTAAAACTCTAACGAAAATTCTGATGCAAGGAAAGCTTCGATATCGCTCAATGCAGGGCTTTTCCCCTTGCGTATGTAAAAACCTGCATAGGCAACAGCAAGCTCAAGGCATTCCTGGGGAGGTAGTTCTAAAAGTTCACCCAAAGCAAAGCCCGCATTAAAATGATCTCCACCACCGGTACTGATAAGGGGCGCGTCGCAGTAGGCAACAGGAACCCAGTAGGCGTCACTCCGGCTTGCGCAGACTGCCCCACGGGCTGTGTGTATAACCATACACTCAATATCGATGGCTCGGCGGATTTCAGTGACCCCTTGGAGCAAGGCTTCTTTACTGCCATCCATAGCCCTCAGACCAAGCACGCGCGCTACAGCACCTGCCTCCTTGAGATTCACACTCAGCACAACGCGCCCAAATGCATGAAATCGAGTGAGTTGCTTTAGGTAGGCAAGAAAGTCTGCATCTGAACGCTTCTCAGGGTCTGCAGGATCAAACAAAAACACTCGCCTATCCCGGGGGCCTAAATTTGGAAGGACTTTATCGACCAGTGAGGCAAGTATCGACGTGCCGTGTGGGACCATCGTCCAGTTAAGAAAGGCAATCAAATCAGCGCGAGAAATAGCGTCGATCAAGGACCCCTCACCCATGACTTTTAATATATGCTCATAGGTAATACGCTCAAAGTGAGACATCATCCCAAGCATGAGCTTCCCATCGTCACACTCGATAGCATGCGTAAGCCCAGGATCGCAGAGTGAGACCGCTTCGGTCTTGCGAGCAAAGTCCTCGAAGAGCGGATGCACAGCACCCTCCCCAAACGCACCCAATGCTTTTATGTGAATATTCGACTTTAAAAGCGCATGGGCAAAGATAGGACCATTACCACCGATTTTTTCCCTCTTAAGAAAGAGCTCTACATTCGTACTCTGACCTGCAGCACTCGTGATACGCTCACCCAAATCCTTCAAGGTTTTAATGGCTTCAAATTGCTCTCCTGGGCCCGAGCGCTTATCGACAGCAGCAACAATCCTATCGACAAACCCATCTAGGCCAACGAGCACTTGTTTACTCGCCAAACGGCTTGCGCGCTCATAACAATGCTTTAGAAAATCAGAACTCATGGGGTATCATCATTTGTATGGATAAAGGGGACAAAGGAAACAGGAATCGTACTTATTTCATTTAGCTTACCGGTTTTTGTCTTTTCAATCAACCGAAGATCCATCCGACCATACCTTTCTTCAATCGGGATAACACACCTCCCTGGGCCTTTCAACTGCTCGAGGAGCGGCGGTGGCATGGATAGAGCACCCGCTGTAACGAGCATCGCATCATAGGGAGCATGCTCAGGCCAACCGGCATAACCATCGGCACACAGGACATGAACATTCGAGTACCCGAGAGCCTTCAAGCGCGCCTTTGCCTCATCGGCCAAAGGGGCAATACGCTCAATCGTATAAACCTCATCGACAAGCACCGAGAGCACAGCCGCTTGATAGCCACAGCCAGTGCCTACCTCAAGTACTCGGCTTGACTTTTGGGGCTGAATAAGGGCTGTCATCAGCGCGACAATAAAAGGCTGTGAAATCGTCTGCCCATGGCCGATTGAGAGCGGATGATTCTCCCAAGCGTGCTCTTGAAGCTCTTTAGAAACAAAAGCATCCCTGGGCACTGTTCTCAAGGCATTGAGAATATCAGGATCTAGACCGGGCAGGCCCAAGCGGCTGCCAAGCACATCAAACTCGTCAGAGAGGGTGCGCATCAAACGCTCTTGAGGAGTATCATCCACACGAAGAGCTTAGTGCACATCTCCCTAAAAATCAATGCACGAGGACACAGAAGTTCTATTCAAGAGTATGCACCTTGACAGGCATACCTGCTAACCCATCCATCAAGATTTGATGGTCTTTAAAGTTTCGCACAGCACCACGCTCCCGATAGCGCTTCATGTAAGCAAAATCAAGCTCTCTTAAAAGCTCTGCGTCTTCATTAAAAGGAGCCATACCTATCGTATAATCCACCGAATCAGCCTCCTCTACAGGACCCATAATGGCCGATGCACCGATATTAACATCGATAAAATCACAACGATCACACGCTCCGACGGTGCAGGTATTGAGCACGAAGAGCTGGTTTTCAATGGCTCGCGCACGAGCGCAGGTGTGCACACGATGAAAGCCCTGCCTGGTATCGGTGCAACTGGGCACGATCAAAACATCCGCCCCGTGGTGTGCCATTTTCAAAGCATAGAGAGGGAACTCGACATCATAGCATATGTTAATTCCAAAGGTTGCTGCCTTTGTTTTAAAAACACATAACGCATTGCCCGGCTCAA
>DCBD01000005.1 GCA_002313355.1 Opitutia bacterium UBA1116
CAAAAAGCTTTGGCTCGAGCCGAAGCAGCCCTCGAGCAGGGAGACGCGTGTTATGCGCGCGTAGTCGGGGAGGCTCTTTTAAAAAAACACATACAGGATCCGGCCGTGTGGGCTCTCGTTGAAGCAGCGTGGCTTATTCAAGGTCGTTCGATTCGAGGCAGGCTTAGGGGTATAATCCGGTGCAGGCTCTTGCCCTTGCCTAAGGACCGGCATGCAGCCCTCCATACTTTAGCGGATTGCTTTGTTCGCGGTGGCTTGATCACGCCTGTATATCAACATCTTGCCAAGGTTGCCGAAGCTTTCCAAGCCTGGCCTCTCACACGTTTTGCCTATCAAGGTTTGCTACGCCTTGATCCTGGCAAGCCCGCTTATACGTTGGCTTTAGGGCGCATGTATTTAAAACTCAATGCGCTCGAGGCAGCCCTTGATTGTGCCGATACCCTGATTGCAACAAAGCACTACGCCCTTGAAGGGGAGTGTTTAGCTCGCGAAGTCGCCGTTAGTCAGGCAATGCGAGGTGAAGCTTCCTTACAGGCGGAAGATAGCACCGAGCTTTTGCCCCATAAGCACCGAGGCCCCAATGATGGTGACAGCAAGAAAGGCCATCGCCCAGACTCCCAGTGCACAAGCGAGGAAAGGCCCGTCACCGACGAGGTTCATCAAGGTGTAGATGGCCTTGGTGATCGGGAAAAAGACTTGCTTTTGGGCAAGTAAGAGGGAGTCCGAAACTTCAAGCATGGACTTCGAAAAGGCAAGTAGCCCACCAGCTAAAATATTGACCATGATGAGCGGCATCGTGATCCGCATGGCAGATTTTACCGGGGAGCACCCCAAGTTTTGAGCGGCTTCTTCGTAAGTGACGCTTGTTTGCTGAAGCCCTGCGATCGTCGAGCGCACCATGAAGGGCATTTTGCGCATCGCGTAAGCGATGATCAAAAGGGCGGTTGGGTTTTCGATGGGGTTGAGAAAGGAGAAGAATTTCCCTTCAAGGCACATGGCAAAATAACCAAAGGCCATGACAAGACCCGGCACGGCCAAGGGGAGCATCGTCATCGTGTCGAGGAGGTTTCTTCCAGGGAGCTTCGTGCGAACGACAATATAGGCGATGCATACGCCCAAGAGGCAGTTGAGCATCGTTGCAGAGCCTGCGTAAATGAGGCTGTTTTGAATCGAGGGAATGGTGAGCGGGTTGCTCAGGGCAATGTCGTAATTTTGCAGCGTCCAGCCAGTTGGCAGTAGGGTGTTAAACCAGTCCGAGGAGAAGGAGATCAAAATAACGGCCAGGTGAGGAAGCAGTGCAATGAAGGTGACCCCGCCAAAAAAGAGAAAGCAAAAGCTCTTCCCGAGGACGCCGGGTGTTTTGGGCTCTCGCCCGTGGCTGGCTTTGGCCATCATGGGGAAGCTTTTGCGCCCAAAAAGACCCTTCCCAAGGATGTAAAAGAAGACAGAGAAAAGGAGCATCGCCGTTACGAGGGCATAGGGGAAGGGGCTGTTGCCGATGTCCCTGAGGCCGTTGAAGATATGCACGGGCATGATCCTGTTATAGTCAAAAATGAGGGGGACACCGAGCTCGGTAAAGGACCAGATGAAGATGATTGTGCACCCGGCAAAGAGGCCCGAGCGCATAAGAGGCAGGGTGATGGTAAAGAAGCGCTTAAAGCCGCGGCAGCCGAGATTCTCAGCGGCCTCTTCCATCGAAGGGTCGATATTGGAAAGCGAGGCTACGGCATTGAGGTAGAGGATTGGGTAGAGGCTAAAGGCATTGAGCAGGACCATACCAAAGAAGCGCCCTTCGCCAAGCCAGTCAATATATACATCTTCAGGGAGGACATGTATCGTGTGCAAAAATGCGTTGAAAGCACCATACTCGCCTAAAATGCTGAGGACACCCATCGCGCCTACAAAGGGTGGGAGCATGATAGGCAGGAGAACCATGCTGGTGAAAACGCCTTTGAAGGGGAAGTTGTAGCGGTCTGAAATGAAGGCCAACGGAATGGCAATGAGGATCGTGAGGAGTGTTGAGCACACGGCCAGGGCAAAAGAATTGCGAAGCCCTTCCATGTAGATGGGGCTTTTGAAGACCTCGATAAAGTAGGCAAGGGTGAAGTTGCCGTTTACGTCGATAAAGCCTCCGCGTAAAATCTCCCAAATGGGCCAAACGAAAAAGCAGAGAAAAAACAGTGCAACGATTGCGTAAACGCAGTAGCCGAGAGTCCGTGTCATGCTTAGCTTTCTTTGTGCCCAGATCCGGCTCAATGGCCAGTCTTTAATTGCCTTTTTGGCAAAAAACAGGTCATTTTCTTTTGAGAGCGCGCTTTCATCACTTCCGGTCTTGCCAAGCCCTTACAAATAGCTAGCAATGGACACCCATATCCTGAGTGGAGAGGTGACAGAGTGGCCGAATGTGCCTGACTCGAAATCAGGTGTGCCGGCAACGGTACCGAGGGTTCGAATCCCTCCCTCTCCGCCATTTTAGAAGTGAGGTAGAAATAGAGGCGTGCCTGTCAGCCCCTTGAAAAAGAAGGCGATGGGTAATCTTCTTGGATTTGCAAAAATAGTGATTGAGGGCGATTTCCAGTATTTTTTTGAATTCAGCCAAAATAATTTGCATATCCTATTCACTTGTGTATATTTGAAGAGGATATGCAAAAAATACGATATGAATCATAAACAACAACAGATTCTGGAGCTGGCTAAGAAGCAGAGCATCATCCAGGCAAAGGATGTCGAGGCGCTTGGTATTAGCAGGAATTATCTCTATACGATGCACGAGGCAGGCCTGCTCCAAAAAACATCCGTCGGCCTATATTCTCTTCCTAGTGCGGAGATTAATGAAAATACAAATCTTGTGGCAGTGGCGAAGCAGCTTCCTAATGCCGTTATTGGCCTTATCTCTGCTCTAAGCTTCCACGAAATAACCACTCAAATTCCGCATAAAATCTGGATTATTGTTCCCAGAGGAGCATGGAAGCCCCAGATAGACTATCCACCGCTCCATCTTAACTATGTTTCTGGTCCAGCTTATTCTTATGGGGTGCAGGAGCATGTTCTCAATGGGGTTGTGGTGAAAATTTACAGCCCAGCAAAAACAGTAGCTGATTGTTTCAAATTCAGAAATAAAGTCGGTCTCGACGTGGCCATTGAGGCTCTTCGTGAAGTCTGGAGAACAAGAAAGGCTACTATGAACGAGCTAGTAGAAGCTGCGAAAATTAACAGGGTGCTTAAAATAATGCGCCCATATCTGGAGGCCACTGTATGAATAAAGACAATAAAAATTGGGCTCACTCTATTTTTCAGCGTTTGCTAAATCGGGCGAAAAGCAATAATGAGGACTTCAATCTGTTGCTCTCTCGGTATGGAATGGAAAGATTGCTGTATCGACTGAGTATATCACCGCATAATGACCGCTTCATTCTTAAAGGTGCCAGTCTGTTTCTGGTTTGGATAGGACAAAACTATCGCGTTACTCGAGATGCTGACTTTCTCGGTTTTGGATCTCCAGATTTGAACCGTCTGGCAGAGATATTTAGTGAGATTTGCAATGTCGACTGTGACACAGATGGTATGGTGTATAAGGCTGACACGCTGAGGGTTGAAGAAATTCGAGAAGGGCAGGAATATAACGGTGTTCGAGTAACCCTTGTTGGTTTTCTGAATACAGCCAGAATCCCATTGCAGATCGACATAGGTTTTGGTGATGCTATTACGCCTTCTCCTGAAAATATTGAATACCCGACTTTCTTCGAGGCGCCTCCTCCCACATTGAAGGCTTACCCCCGGTACACTTTGGTTGCTGAAAAGCTGGAAGCTATGGTTCGGCTTGATTTGGCGAATAGCCGAATGAAAGATTTTTACGACATATGTCTACTTTCAAGACTTTTCACTTTTGATGGCGAGATTCTTAGTGAAGCCATCAAGAACACCTTCTCCCGGCGGAGAACTCCTCTCCCGAGCAGTGTTCCTTTTGCGTTTACTTCAGATTTTAGTGAAGATCAGCAGAAGAAAGTTCAGTGGGATGTTTTTGTTAGACAAACAAAGCCGAATGTTCCTCTAGAGAGTCTGTCGACGGCAACGGGTGAGATATCCAAATTCCTGCAGCCAGTTATAGACAGTTTTCAATTCAACTCGGTTTT
>DCBD01000037.1 GCA_002313355.1 Opitutia bacterium UBA1116
TTCGGGAAGCGGTGTTAGCTTGTTGAACAAGGGGAGAATTAAGCGTGGGTACAGCAGTAAAACGAGCAACTGAAAAACCATGATAGCCCCAAAGGCCCAAAGCCACCACGTATGTGGATTTTTTTGGAAGAAAAACAAAAGAAGCCATAA
Source organism: Opitutia bacterium UBA1116 (assembly GCA_002313355.1). Taxonomy (GTDB): domain Bacteria; phylum Verrucomicrobiota; class Verrucomicrobiia; order Opitutales; family UBA1977; genus UBA1977. Next base: position 151 of record DCBD01000037.1, read on the forward strand.
AAGCGGAAAGCCCAAAGCAAGGCCCAAAAAGAGCCCTTTGACCTTGTCCATCAACCAAAGCGAACACGTGCTTTTGTTAAAACCAAATTGAGCTTCGATACCAAATTGAGACCACCATTCAAACGGAAGTGAAGGCAAGGAAAGGACTATACCGATCAGAAAAAGTACCATTGCTTGAGCCCACAGAGCACTCCCAAACCAGCTGGAAAGAAGATTAAAAGACCAAGGCAAAAAACCACTGAGGACAATAAGCGCCAAAAGAGCTGAGCCATACACACACTCAACGGCGCTAAAGGCATTTTTGGCTAAGGTATAATTTGTGGCTTTTTTGTAAGTTTTCTCATCCATGACGCCCTGAAACACTTCCGGCATTTTGCCAGCATGGGCCTTCACCGAAGAGCGATTGAGCATACCAAGCGCAAGCTCAGCGAGCATCTTAAGAACAAGCAGTACTAGAAAAGTCGTTAGAAGCCAATGCATTGTAGACAAGGACTGTTTCAGTAAACTCACCAAAAGACAAGGCTATTAGAGCCAGACTCTCAAGCTTCTAGAAGCAGCCACCACCACAGCCACCATTATGGCGATTTGCAGGGTTAATACATTGGACAAACAGCGCGCCAACGAGAGCTAGAGCCTGTTGTGCGATGCTTGGGTTCTCGATATTTTGGTTATTGTTAGCAATAGGAAACACCTCTAGAGGAATCATTTCGTTATCAAAACGGCTACGCCAAAAATCATTCAGCCCATTCCACATGCGATGGAAATCTACCCGGGCACGAAGATCAACATGTGGCTGCACCCAAGGGCCTTGCGTAATGATCGTGTATATAGTTGTAAATTCGTCCAGAGCATAACGCGTTGCTTCAACAAACAGCTCTTGCTGCTGAGGATTTAGCAGCTTAAGCGGCACAGCTACTTCTCTATTGATCAGCCATGCAATCCGGACACTCAAAGCATTTAACCAATCGGCAAGGGCTAAGTCTTGAGGAGTATTTCCAAGCAAGTCATGCAGGCGTGCTATATGATCAACGATAGACTCCAAGCGAGCACGGACTAAAATAGCACGCACGTAAAGATTAACAGACGAATTGCCCGCTTGCTCTATATCCATGACTCGATTATAAAAGGTTTGATAGTCTGGCTCTAAAACGTGCTGAGCAAAGCCCCAAGCATCTACAAGGTCCTCTGCGGGCATAAACCAAGCAGGCTCATCATTTAAGAGCCCATCCCTCAACTGAAACAGGAAGGATCGAATGCCCTTGTAGCGGCGAACAAAGTCCTGAAAAAAGCGGTGCCCTACTTGAACTCTATCAAAAGAAGGCATGCGACCTCGAGCAAACTCCGGACGGAGGGCATTCAACTCTTCGCGCATAGCAAATAAATCTTCCCTCATGGCTGCTAATGCCTGATCCAAAAGAGTATCTTCGGGACGCTCGACATTGTCAATAAACTGCAAAGCTTCGTTTAGGTAGAAAGGTACCGTGTCCAAACGAAGGCGAACAGGAACAAAATACATCAAGTTCATAGTATGCCCTTCCGGGAAAACTATGCTAAGTGTGGTTGTTAAAAAGGCTCTCCCTTCTATATAGGCATCAATAGCTTCGTTTTTAGAGCGTAATAGATTGTCCTCATTTTCTGAGATTTTAAGGGCTGCTCCGACACCTATAGTCTTGTCGACCTGGCTACTCAAAATTTCTATCTCAACAGCTGAAGCCTGAGTAAATGCTAAAAATGAAAGGATATACCCAAACAAAATAAATAACACTGAAGAAAACCGCTCTGCCATAAATTTATATTTTGAAAAAAGAAACTCAAAAAGCAACGGAGAATTCTTAAAAAATGGCTATAATTCATCAGTCACATATGCGTCGCACATCACAAGGTGAGTAAACTTGCAGTGGAGTGCCACCCATCAAAGGTTCCGTAGCATTACCCATAAACATAATCTCTCCTCCATTAAGGCCAACATCATCGTCATCCGCATCATCCATATCCATTGACCCAGAACTTTCTTCACCACTGCTATCGCTCTCTTCTTCACTATCAAAAGCATCTTGATTAATATCGTAGGGAATGACATTGGGGAAATACTGCTGAAAAAGTTCCTCCGCCCTTAGCTCCAAAGCCCTCTGCTCTCGTAAATGCACAATACCGCCTTCTCCATCTTGAGCTCTCTCAACAAATGCTCGCAAATGAACTTCAATCTGCTGAAAGATGAGGCGCTGAAGCTCAAATATGCGCAGGACAAAGTCAGGGTCGTCATAGCAATTGATAAAACTCCTTACACGAACGAGCTTATAAAGTCTTTGGAGCTGACTTAACACTCGATCATAAATGCTACCTAAGCCTTCATCAAGAAGGTCAGCCTGTTGACGAATGGTAGCCTGCAGATTCTGATCTAAGTCGCAAAAAATGTGATATAAATGCTCTTGAAGCAAAGTTTGCTGAACTAAACGCCATATTAGGCCCTGCTGAACCTCGTGAAAAAAGGGTATCCAAGCGCCCAGGGCATGCTCCAGGTGAGTGCCCGTTTGATAACCTCTCAGGAGCTCCCACAAAGCTATATACATTGGCTTATTCATGTTAGAGAGCAAAAATAAACGCTCGTCCTCAGGAAGTGTGTTAAACCCACGAAGAAGATAATCTACAAGCGGCATGATTTGATACTGAAAACGCCTAGTAACCAAATGAAAAAATGTATTGGCCTCGATTAAACTCCGCTGGAGCGCTTCTTCTCCCATTTCAAAAACCAGATCAGCCTCTCGGCCATCAATAAGGCCAGCATATTGTCTTCTCAAATCATCATGCATTTGTATGAGCCATACAGTCAAAGCCTCTAGGGCATACCTTAAGACTGAGCCATTTAAAAAGCTACGAGCACTCAAAAAGTCATTCACCCAGTGTTCGTATTGATTAAGATAATTGATCGCACTTTTTAAGCGTATACGAACAAGATCAAGAGCTGTTGCATCGCATACAGAGTGCCCCCTTTGGCTCTCTATGACAAACTGCAAGGGATGATTCGGCCCTCTGAGAATGTTGTTTCCGTTAATAATGGCGTCCACATGCATATTGAGTGCAAGCAAAGCTGGAGCAATATCTGGCCTGGGGTTAATCACTCCTTCCACACCAATACGTTTTTGCGCCTCCTCATCGCCCGCAGGAATATACCTTGCATTCAAAGAATCAAAATTAGGAACCATTCTCCCTGCGAATGCTGTCGAAACAAAGAGGCTCTGAGCGAGCATGCATACAAAAACAATAATTTGAAACTTCATATAAAAATGGGAATAACAGGTCTTTGAAACCATCTACCTAAATGCTTTTTAAGAAACCCAAAGGCAACCTACTACCTACAGACGACCTCAATATAGAAGCATCCAATAGACTGTCATGATCTGCATGAACTGGCTGACCTTCTTGAACGGCTTCCACTATCTCAGGAGATGCGGCCTCCTCCTGCTGATTCTGAGGGGGTTCATGACGCCAAAGTTGCTCAAAACTACCCTCTAAATCAACAAGCTGCCTCTCCAAGATTGGCGATGGCTCGACTTCAACATCATTAAAATCATTTGTATGCTCACGCAACTGACGATAACGCTGCGTAACGTTATGAAATAGAGGAACCATTTGCTGTCGATAAAAGTTCTCATACTGCTGCAAAAAGAAGGGCCCGGTGCAGCCTAAAAGCGCATTAACATCCATACGAAGTCCATTTAAAAAGCGACACGTTCGAGTATTAGACGACTGGACTACAATGATTTCATCCAGGTGCTTAATAAGCTTCCTAAGATAGAAATGTATCAAGCCAAGTTGCTGAAGATCTGCCAAGAAGCCCTCTTGAGGCTCTTCAATTAAAGACCACACCCACAAATACTGAACAGAATCACTCTCATTCGCGTCAGTCTCTTGATCTAACAATGCATCTAAGGCTGGGAGTGAATCAATCCAAAAAGCCTCATTCACAAAATCCTGCATCAATCGCTCCCAAGGGAAAACCCACCGGCGCCAAAGGCGCACACAATCATTAAACAAACAGTACCCTATAAGAATCAAATTATTATTCGTCAAATGCGTGTGACGGTATTGATGTTCAATCAAATAGGCTAAGCTTGCTAAATTTTGCCCAACAACATACATAACAGCACCCAATAAGCTATTTTCTTGGAAGTTAAAATGTTCATGGATTTCAGCATCATCCAGCAGGTATTCCCGAATTGCTATGACCACCGTGCCTAAACGCATAGCCACGAGTAACTCGCGAGTCATCGGATCTATCCTTGTGGTAAAAGAACCATCATCATCGTAAAGATCAACGAGTGCTCGAATTTCCGGCCCACCATATTGAGGACCCTCGAGGATAAAATTGTCTATATTGTGGTTAAGGCGTACCCGGCCTTGATTCTGAAACTCGATGTTAACATGCGCCGACAGCCCAATAGCTTGAGGCACATCACTTATTTTGAAATATCGCGCCTCTAAAGGCGCTCCCATAGAAACAACGATGGGCTTTCCTGCCCAAAGAGATGAAGCAAGAACACAGAAGCACAAACACCGCATAATGCTTGCCCTATGTCGATCAAACCCCACAGCAAAAGCTTTAAAACAACTCAAGCGCTCAAAATCAATATGAAACCATCTTTTTTAGCTAAACGATCCCCGGAGGAGAATACGTGCAATTTTCGCGAGGTTTAAACAGAATTATCCTTGGCTCTAGCGCTAAAAGCTATAGTAAAGAATAGTACGGTTTTATTATGGCAACAAAAGGCAAACAAGCAGATCCTTCTTTTGAAAAAGCGCTCGAAGAGCTTGAGGGCATCATCGAATCTCTCGAATCCGGAGAAGCTCCTCTTAATGAACTAGTTACACGCTTTGAAAAGGGCAATCAACTCCTCAAGGTTTGCCAAAATCACCTTAAGAGTGCCGAGCTTAAAATCTCTCAAATTCAAGGCATGAATGACGGAGAACCTATTCTCGCTCCATTTGAAAATAGCTAAGCTTTCCATGAGTATTCTCAACACCATTCGTGGCCCAGAAGATGTAAAAGCCCTTAATAAGGAAGATCTTAACGATCTGGCCCAAGACATCCGAGAGACTATCATTCAGACAATCTCTCAAAATGGCGGGCACATTGGGCCCAATTTAGGCGTGGTTGAGCTTAGCATCGCACTTCATCGCGTATTTTCAACCCCTAAGGATAAATTCATTTTCGATGTATCCCACCAAGGTTATGTGCATAAGCTGCTCACTGGCCGTAACGGCCCCCGTTTTGAAAAAATACGCCAAACGGGCGGTATCAGTGGCTTTCTGGACCACAATGAGAGCATTCACGATGCCTTCGGCGCGGGTCATGCAGGTACTGCTCTCTCAGCTGCACTCGGGATGGCTACCGCACGCGACGTTCGCGGCTCAGACGAGCATGTCGTCGCCATTGCTGGTGATGGAGCCTTTACCTGCGGAATCACAATGGAAGCGCTCAACAACATCGCCCACTGCACTAAGCGGTTCACCATAATCCTGAACGACAACAAATGGTCTATCGCACGCAACGTGGGCGCCATTGCCAATTATCTCAATAAGCTGATCACCTGCCCTGAATACAACCGCTTCAATGCTAAAGCCCTAAACCTCTTGGCGAAAATCCCTGGTGGCGGGCACCTAAAGCGTTTCCTGTCGAAGGCAAAGCGTGAAACGAAAGACTTCTTCGTATCCTCTAACCTCTTTGAAGCCTACGGTCTACGATACATTGGCCCCATTGACGGTCATGATATCGACCAGCTCATCACTTACCTTGAGTTTTGCAAACAATCTGAAAAACCCGTTCTCCTACATGTCATCACAGAAAAGGGCAAAGGCTATCCAGGTGCTCTCGAGAACCCAGAAAAATTCCACGGGCCTGGACCTTTTGACATCACAACAGGCAAATCTAAGCCCTCCAAGCCAGGCACCCCGCCCAAGTATCAAGATGTCTTTGGAGAGGCCATCGTACGCCTTGGCACCGAAGACCCACGTATCCTTGCAATCACTGCAGCCACCCCACTTGGGAGCGGTCTTTCCAACTTCTCAAAACTACTCCCCGGTCAATTTTTTGATGTCGGCACAGCAGAGGAGCATGCCGTCCTCTTTGCAGCAGGCCTCGCTAAACAAGGCCTCAAGCCTGTGTGTGCCATTTACTCAACCTTCCTTCAGCGCGCTTTTGATCAAATCGTTCACGACGTCTGCCTCCAAAATCTCCCTGTAACCTTCTGCATGGACCGTGCAGGCCTCTCTGCAAATGATGGCCCAACCCATCACGGCCTCTTCGACATTGCCTACCTAAGGCCCATCCCCCATGCCACACTCATGCAGCCCAAGGATGAGGATGAATTAGTCGACATGTTCTATACAAGCCTCGAGCTTGGCAGTCCTGCATTCATTCGTTATCCTCGCGGGAGTGCTATGGGTGTCGCTATTAAATCAACACCTCAAGAGCTCGAAATCGGCCGTGCAGAATGCTTACGCACCGGCAAAGACATCACTCTATGGGCACTCGGACCTTTTGTCTACGAAGCACTGGATCTCGCTGAAAAGCTCTACCAAGAGCACCGCATCTCTGTTGGCGTTG
>DCBD01000023.1 GCA_002313355.1 Opitutia bacterium UBA1116
TGACTGATGATAGCCTGCTTGAATAGAGGCTAAAAATCTTTTTCCACGCGTTTCTGCAATGCTGCCTTCTAATTGATGCATCTGGTCAACGAGCATAGAGCGTTCCTCTTCTACCTGCACACGAGCGCGCACAGCCTCGGCATAGGATAAGCGAGCTATATCCTCTTTTTGACGCCTTAAGGTGAGGATGGACTCTAATCGGAAACGAAAAGCTCTCATGACAAAATTGCCTTCAACTGCTTATAACTTTCGGCACGATTTGTTTTTTCATTAAAGTTTTGTTTCAAAAACTGGTTTAATCGTTCTCGTTTCTCAATAGCTCGATCAATCCTTGGGTTACTTTGAGGAACATAGGCTCCAATAGTGATGAGATCCTCATTTTTCCGGTATAAGGCAAGCAAGTCACGCGCCTCAGCGACAAGAGCCCGCTCTTCTTCACTACAAATATTTCTAAATAAACGACTTAGACTCTCCAGGATATCGATTGGCGGATAATGATTACCCGTTGCCAACATCCGGCTGAGGACAATATGCCCATCGAGAATACCCCGTACAGCATCAGCAACGGGTTCATTGAGATCATCCCCCTCAACAAGGACGTTATAAAAAGAAGTAATGGAGCCTCGTTCGCCCATACCGGTTCGTTCAAGCAAAGTGGGAAGAAGCGAAAACACCGAAGGGGTGTAACCGCGCGATGTTGGAGGCTCACCAACAGCGAGCCCAATCTCTCGCTGAGCCATGGCAAGACGCGTCAAGGAGTCCATCATGAAAACAACGCGCTTTCCATCGTCCCGAAACCCTTCAGCAATCGCTGTCGCCAAAAGAGCTGCGCGCAGGCGCATAGGCGCAGGTTGGTCTGACGTCGACACAACAAGCACAGAGCGGGCAAGCCCTTCTTCACCGAGATCGTTTTCAACAAATTCCCGCAATTCACGGCCCCGCTCACCAACCAGAGCAATGACATTAACATCAGCATCCGCCCCTCGGGTAATCATACTTAAGAGCGTTGACTTACCAACACCACTGCCGGCAAAAATACCGATACGCTGCCCACAGCCAATGGGGGTAAAAGCATCAATCGCACGCACGCCGGTTTGCAAGGGCTCCAGAATACGCACCCGGCTCATGGGATTCGGTGCACTTGCATGGAGACGGTTTTCATAGCGTGCAACCAAAGCACCCTGGCCATCAATAGGCTTGCCAAGGCCATCCATCACGCGACCAAGCAAGCCTTCTCCAACAGGCACTCCCTTGAAGCGCGAGGCAACTTCCACGCGGCACCCAGGATGCATATGGTGGATATTTTCAAGAGGCATAAGCAACACGCGATTCTCTCTGAAACCAACAACTTCTGCCATACCCGAGACAGATTCACGCGATGAAAAAATCTCACAGACTTCACCTAAAGAGACATCAGGGCCTTCGGACTCGATAATGAGGCCCGTCACTTGCATCACCCGCCCTACTTTTTCAATGGCATGAAAATCATCCACCCGGCGTTCAAGCCAAGTGAAACTATCTGCAAAGGGTTTCTTCATGCCTTATCGACACCTCCAAGCTCTTTTTCAATTTTTTTAAACTTTGTCTCAAGACGTGCGTCAATCAGCCCCAATGAAGTGCGCATCATACAGTCTCCCGGGCGCAGCGTCATATCTTCTTTTAAGATAACTTTTCCAAAAGGTGTATTAGGATCAAAGCCTTCTAGGGTCTGAAGGTCTGAGGCGCTGAGCAGGACCTCCACGGTGTCATTACCCGAACAGTACTCAGACAAAAGCTCCTCGATCATGCCGCGCACGGCATCCCCATCCCATAGAATTCCTGACCACACTTTTTTAACGAGCTTGAGCGCAAGACCAGGCATCCGCCCATGCACAGCATCAACCATTTCGTTAAAAGCTTGATCGATATTCTTAACGAGAGATTCCTCCAGACTATGAAGCTCTTTTCGATACTCAACAAGCTGTTGTTTATAATACTGCTCAGCCGCTTGGTAACCGCGATCATAAGCCTCTTTCTCTATTTCACGCACCTCTTCAAGACTTTTATAAGCAGGCCCAGCATAGGTAACCTGAACACCCTGCAAAGGTGCTTCAAACTGAAGCACTTCTTCTTTAGCCAACACGTTGATCATCTCCCGAATCCAGTGAAATTTCGCCCTGTTCTTCCAACAATCGCACGCACTGAATAATGCGATCTTGTGCTGCCTCAACCTCTTTAAGTTTCACAGAACCAAGCATATCCATCTCTTCTTTAATGCCTTCTGCTGCACGTTTGGAAACGGATCCAAAAATAGCTGTTTTTAAGCGCTCCGATGCGTTCTTAAGAGCAATTGTCAGGTCGCCCATTTCAACCTCACGTGCAATACGCTGCAGATCTTGAAGCTCTAGTGTTACAAGATCTTCGAAGCTGAACATCTTCTTTCGAATAGCTGCTCCAAGATCTTCATCGGCTTCTTCAATCGCAGCAAGCACACCCTTTCGAAGATCTTTATCCATTAAGTTTAAAATCTGGGCAGTAGTATCTACCCCACCAGAGTCGCGCATTTCAACTTTATCGTCGCGAATGTGTGACTGTAGAGAACCAAGCATTCGATGCATATGAGACTTGGGTGTTTGCCTCATCCCTCCAATACGTTGCATAACCTGGTGACATAGCTCCTCAGGAAGTTTTCCTATTACTTTTGCAGCCTTCTCTTGATTGAGGCCTGAAAGCAAAAATGCAAGCGTTTGAGGTTGCTCATCGGCAACAAGGTTAAAAATCTGCTCGGGCTCCATACTATTAAGCGTGCCCACGATATCTGAACTGTGCTTTCCAGGAAGCATGTGACCGAGCCATTGCGCATTTCTTGTTTCGCGCTGCACGCGATCAATGACCTTCTTAACAAAAGACTGTCCGCCAATAAGTGCTGTCTGGCTTTCGCGAATAACGGATTCAAAGTCCTCCATGACACGCTTCTGAATATTACGATCAACAACCTGAAACTGAGCTATATCTTTGCAAATCTGCTCTGCTTCAACATCATCAAATTGCTGAAGAATCGCTGAAGTCGCCTCAGGACCCAGCATAACAAGAAAGATAGCTAACTTTTGTCGACGCGTCAGCTCTTCATAGGGAATATCTTCAACACGTGTCATGACTCAAAAGAATTAATTTTTCTCAGTGGAGGCCCATTGCTTTAAGGCAAGACCGATATTTTCTGGACGCTGCTGAATGAGCTGGTTTAAAGTATCTGCAGTCAGAGGTGCATTTTCAAGATCAACACCTCCAGCACCCACAGCGCCTTCTTCACCATGAAAAAGCTTAATCATGTCGCCTTGAGCCTTGTGGCGTTTAATCATCCGCATAAAAACAAAGAAGATCACAGCTGCTACCATCAACCCCGCAAGAGGCTTAATAAGATCCATCCACGGATAAGCATAGTCCACCCAGGAAACACCCCCGCCACTCTGAATCGTCGTATCCGTAAAGGGCATTTCTTGAAGCGTCACCTCGACATTGCCAGAAGTGGCCCCACCCAAAGCATTCACGACCATAACCTGCAATTGACTCATCGCTTCCTCTGAGCGAGCTACCGTCTTGGCAGCAGCGCCCCCACCTTCGGCCTTCATCGCAACAAAAACAGCTGCCGATATATGACGGATACTTCCAGGGGTTTTAACAACCTCTACGGTTGTCTCATTAATTTCATAGGAAATATTTTTGTTTTTATGGGTCTCTTGCGTGCTATTGGTAGGCACATCTTGTCCTCCAGCCTGGGTTGCAGGAATATTGCCAGCAACACCAGCAAGCGCTTGGCCTTGACGTGTCTCTGAGCTAATCGTCGTATCTTCTGTTTGCGTTTGACTACGAACGACCTGGCTCTCTGGGTCAAAGAGCCGATCAATCTTGGTTAAAGCATCGGTATCTACGTCAACAGAAACGCGGGCAACAACGTTATTCATACCCACAACGCGTCCAAGCATTGTTTCAACTTTCTCAGAAAAATAGGACTCGAGTTCTTGCCTATACTTAAGCTGGCCCGAGGACCCAGCAATACCTGTCTCTTGAAGCTCTTCAGAGAGAACATTGCCTCGCTGATCTACAACGGCGACATCTTCAAGCAAGAGGCCCTCTACGGAATTTGCAACAAGGAAGCGAACAGAATTAACCGACTCACGATCTAAGCGCATAGCACCCGTATCGACAAAGACAGAGGCGGTTGCCCGTCCCTTCACTGTATTCACAAGCAGCTTGTTCTCAGGCATGACCACCATAACACGCGCTGCCTTCACGCCATTGAGCTGAGCTATCGTCCTACTGAGCTCACCTTGAATAGCTCGAATGTAATTTGTGCGTTGAATAAAATCGCTGATGCCAAAATTACCTCGATCAAAAATTTCGTAACCAACACTGCCACCCTGAGGAATACCCCGTGTCGCCATCTCCATACGCACTTTAGCTACGCTATCACTAGAGACATAAACCGAAGTGCCGCTATCATTAAGCTTATAGGCAATCTCGTTTTGGTCTAAATACTCGACCACTTCAGCCATATCCTGTGTATCCATCCGCCCATAGAGCAAGCGATAGTTGGGACGACCACTCCAATAAAGCATGCCTAGCATGACAGCCATAATACCGAATGAAGACATCACAAGCGTGATGCGCTGATTCATCCCTAATTGAGACCAAAGAAGCTGTATTTGTTCGAGTAATTTTTTCATAAAAGATTACTTATAAAAATAAACTTAACCAACATTAATGCGCATGAGCTCTTGAATGGACTCTACAGTCTTATTGCGTGTTTCAACAAGCATCGCAAAAGCAAGCTTAGACTCTTCTTGAGCAATAATCGCACCATGCAAATTATTCGACTTCCCTAAAAAAATGTCACGCATGGCCACTTGCCCAGCTTTATCCTTCTGGTCGACATAGTTAACAACACTGCTTAACACATCTTCAAACTGAGGACCCGTACTGCCAATGCGAACGGGCGTCCGATCAATGAGCCCGCCTAGTTTCTGCTGCGCATCAATACCCGCCTTTTGCAAGGCTTCAAGATCAGGTGCATCGGGAACGCCAAAAGCCTTGAGTGTTTTAGCAAAGTCTACTTGGTCTGCCGTCTGAGCCTTTTGCAGATCTTTCAGGGCTTCAGCATCGACTCCAGGGGCCTTAAAGTTTTGCAAAAACGATGTACTTAAACCTTGGATCGAATCGAATAACGACATAATAAATCCTCACAAAAATTAGGCCTTTCCAATGGAAAGCGTCTTGTTAACGAGCTCTTTAGAGGTCTGAAAGGCTGTTAAGTTTGCCGTGTAAGCATGGGATGCGGTGATGAGATTAACCATCTCTTCAGACATTTTAACATTGGGCATAAGCACCATACCCTCATCATCAGCATGCGGATGATGAGGCTTATAAATGCGCTCTCCGGGCTCTTTGTCACTCACAATGCCGCTCACACGAACAGACTGCATTAGAGAGTGCGCTGCATTAGCTCCTTGGGCTTTATCTAAAAATGCCTCAAAGGCCACCTCCTTCCGCTGATAAGGCTGACCGTCAGCATCGCGCGTCGTAAAGGCATTGGTGATATTTTGCGCAGTCACTTCAATACGCGTTTTCTCTGCATCAAGCGCAGAAGCCGTCATCTGAACACCAGGGATTAAGTCCATTGCTATATGTTTTTACCGGTTATAGCTGTTTTCACCCGAAGCAATGAGTCTGTCAGATAACGACTCACAAGGTCGTGATCGAGTGCATTCGTCGTCATGGTCATCACTTCTTTCTCCAAATCAACAGTATTACCATCTGGGCGAACGGCCTTAGCATTAGGGTCGTGCTCCAAGCTAAACTCCATTGATTGAAGCTTACTGAGCTCATTATTTTCTAGGTAGCGTGCAAAATCAGTCTTTTCGCCCTCTTTCACCTGAACACGCTGAAACTTAGGTGTCTCCAAATGCGCGATGTTTGTAGTATTAGCACGATGGTTCAAGTCAATGAGGTCCATCATTTTCTTTGCCGCTACGTAATTGCCCCCGTCAAGTCCAATACCTTCAATCATAACAAGGTACAAGAAAAGCAAGCCCTATGCCAATTCTCCCAAAACTAGCACAACTCAATATTTATCAATAAATTGCAAAAACAAGAAAATACCGAGTATAAAAAGATCAGCAAAGATGCCTTCAAAAGGGATTTTTTTTCCGAAGGCAAAGACTTAAAAGGCTTAAAAAGATAAACAAAAATTATTTCCACAAAAAATAAATTCTTGGGTAAAAAGCTCGCGTATTATGCCGATAGAATTAAAGTGTAATGCCAGAGCATGTAATACCCTACTCGATTACCCTAATCCCGAACAACTTCTACCCTAACATTTCAGCAATGCCCCAAGCTATGCTGAAAATTTGTTTCCATTGATTTGTGGTGCTATGAGCATTTCATCTCTTTTATCGACGTCACCCAACGAGATCACTGAATCAACAGCCTCAACGATTCCTCTCTTTAAAAGCTGCCAAATGGTTCTCGATGCCAAGGGCGTTATTCTGCACCATCAGGCAAACGCGCACGACTGCATTGGCTATCCAGAAGCAAATCTCACTGGAAAAACGCTCAATGAGGTATTATTTGCCATCCACCCTCACTGGACGGAGTTTTTAACCGAAGAAACACCTCCAGAAAATGGTTTTCTCCCTTGGGAGGACAGCCAAAAACAACATGCATTTGGGCTGAGCATTCAAACCCTACACCTTAACGAGCATTTTTACGTAACACTAGCCCCTGCTCTTGCTCCAAGAGACACATTGCGCAATGCATCGCTCCTGGACATACCCCTGGACACAGAAACAGTCAGCCAACTATTTCTCCGCTTGCAAACAGCAGAGAGTCGGATGGAAACCTACATGCACCACTTTCCCGGAATTTTCTTTAGTCAACGCGCAGATCTCTCTTTCAGTTACTTGGGCCCTCAATTTGAGTCTACTTTTGGGATTAATCCTAATCGAATCCAGCGAAGCAGTCATGAGTTTTTGCAGCTCATTACCGAAAAAGACCTTCCCATTTTCTTATCAAAACTGGAAAAACACTCAAGTAATGCAAGTACATTTAACATTACATACAGACTGAAGCACCCAACCGAAAACTCCATTCATCATTTTCTCGATGTCCGCACACCTATTCTTTCTCCAGCAGGGCTCTTACTTGGCTATGAAGGTGTCTGGCTTGATATCACACGCCAAACCATTGCTGAAAATAGGCTCACACGCAGTGTCTGGAAAGAAAATATAGCCACCTTAACACGCGGACTTATCCATGATTTTAGCAACATCATGGCAGGCATTCACTCTATAAGCGAGCTTTATGGCGACTCGATAAACAAAGAGCATGATTGGTACGGGGGCATTCATCAAATCAAAAAGAGTTCACGCGAAGCCCAGCAAATCGTCCGAAGAATCATTGATCTTAACCGTGAAGTACCTGGAAAACGCGGCTATCACAACTTAGAAACACTCACACGTGAGCAAGCAGAACTCATTGAGATGATTCTCCCAAGAAATATTAAAATCACGGTAAAATCATCCGGCGAAGAGCTTCCTGTACATCTAGACGATGTACAGTATCGACAAACGCTGCTTAATCTGGCCATCAATGCGCGCGATGCCATGGAAGAGTATGGAGGGACGATTGAAATCAGCCTAAGTTCTATTCACTCAGGAGATTTCTTTGGTAAAAACGAACAAGCACCACAAAATGGAGCGCTCATTTGCATCAAAGACAACGGGTGTGGCATCGAAGAAAAACATTTAACCAAAATATTTGCCCCTTTCTTCACAACCAAGGAAACAGGCAAGGGCTCAGGCTTTGGTCTCTACAACACTAAGATATTTATTGAAGAAAATAAAGGTATCATAGACATTGAAAGCACACCCAACCAAGGAAGCTGCTTTTACATCTACCTGCCTCTAACAAACTTCGATGAAGACATTCAAAGCGAACCCGCACAGGATAAGCGTCCCCAAATAGCCGTTTATGCAGATCAGGATGCAGAAGATTTCGACATCGTAAAAAACCTACGCGAATCCCACTTCGAAGTTATTACATTTCAAGAAAAGGAGAAACTCGTTAGACACCTCAAGGAAAATGATCTTTTCCCTGCCTCATCCACGGTACTACTCATTGATATTGGAGAATCCTCAAGCATCCAAGAGACTCTCGTTACGCTACAAAGCCACCACCCCAAAGGAAAATACATCCTTCAATCTCAATCGCACGCCTTAGAAATGCTGCCCAACACATTTTCTGAAAACATTCATCTAATCCTTGATGAATCGATCTCTCCAGGCAATGCACTTAAAAAAATCCAAAAACTCATTGAACGCGATGTCTGAAATCTCTACGATCAACATACTCGTTGTCGACGACGAAGAAATAGTCCTTTTAGCACTTTCTGAGACACTGGAACAGGAAGACTGCTA
This sequence comes from Opitutia bacterium UBA1116, assembly GCA_002313355.1. Classification (GTDB taxonomy): domain Bacteria; phylum Verrucomicrobiota; class Verrucomicrobiia; order Opitutales; family UBA1977; genus UBA1977. The sequence continues at coordinate 8,451 of DCBD01000023.1, forward strand.
TAAAGTCTTTAAAGCCAGTACCGTCAGCGAAGCTCTTGAGATTGTAAAGACACAAGAACTTTCTGTTATCATATCCGACCAAGTCATGTCCGAGATGACTGGACTTGATTTTCTTTGCCAGGCAAGAGAGATCCAGCCACACGTATCCACGATACTCATCACGGGCGTGCTCAACCTTAAAACAATTGTAGCTGCGATCAACAAAGGAGAAATTTACCGCTTCATCGCAAAACCTTGGATTCGCGAAGAGCTTCTCACCTGTATCCAAAATGCAGTTCATCGCTACGAACTTATCGTTAGCAATGAAGCTCTCCAGAAAAGAACCCAAGAACAAAACGCAACGCTTGAGGTACAGATTAAGCAGCTAATCGAACAACAAGAAAATCTCGATAAAGCCCATACAGGCCTTCAAGAAAACTTCAAACAATCGCTGGAACTTTGCCATAAGATTATAAGTACTTACAATCCAATGCTTGGCAAAGAAACGCTTACTGTTGTCAAGCTATGCAACGCAATGATGGAGGATGCCGATTTAACGCCTGAAGAAAAGCGAACGCTTCAAGCCAGTGCATGGCTCCACAAAATTGGCCTACTCGGCGTATCCAGATCTGTCATCCACAAAGCACGAAGACATCCGGATGAACTCACTGAAAACGAACGCTTACTCATTCGCAACCACCCAACCTACGGCGAGACCATTGTTTCCATGGTCGAAAACCTTACAGAGGCAGGTAAAACCATTCGCGCGCAGTACGAACATTGGGATGGCACAGGATACCCTGATGAGTTACACAAAGAAGAAATATCACTGCCTGCTAGGTTACTAGCCATTGCTGTTCACTACTCAGAATCTTCTTTATCCAATGAGAGAACGATTAAAGAAATCGAAAAGCTTTCGGGAACTCAATTTGATCCAGAGTGTGTTCGTATTTTCACGAAAGCAACACATCTTGTAAATCTCCCTAAGCGCGTAAAAGAAATTCTTTTTGCGGAGCTAGCCACAGGCATGATCCTTGCCGAGGATATCCACAGCCCAAGCGGCTTACTCCTCATTCCTGAAGGCAGTTGCATAATGCCAAAGACTTTAAGAAAAATGACAGAACATAACGAAGTAGACCCTATCACCGAAAGACTCTTCGTCTATGCCTGAGGTTCCGTTGGCATTGCTGCTAAAATACCTTCTAAGTTTAAACTAGGAACTATCTCGGTGAAAAATGCTTCTTCTCTAAAAAGGTAAGAGAAACCACCTGTCCCTACAACGATCATCTCAGCATTCTTAAAATACTCTTTGCGTATACGCTCAGAAACCGCCTTCACACCGGCAATTTGCGCGTAGTAAAGACCAGCCTGTATGCACCCTGCTGTTGAATCAGCAAGAACGTCCTTAGGGCGAGCCACCTCGACAGGCTTAAGTAAAGCAGTTCCTCCTGTAAGAGCCTCCATCGATAGCATGAGCCCAGGAAAAATAACCGCCCCCAGAAATTCTTTCTTGGCGTTGACAGCACAAACGGTTGTTGCTGTACCAAAGTCTACCACGACGACATCTTTACCTGGATGCCGCTCTGTTGCGGCAATTGCACCGGCAATTAAATCAGACCCCACCTCTTCTGGCTTTCGATAGATAATCTTAACCTTATCCTGACTTAAACCCGTCAAGAAATAAGGCGGACTTGAAAACAAAGCCTTACAGGCATCTTCCAGTGCCTGGTTGACACGAGGAACAACCGAACTAATGCCCACCTGTGCGATACTCCTTGGCTTTAAACCACAGGCCTCAAGTTGTTCCTCAAAAAAGTTTTTTACAACGGCAGAAGAATCTCCCTCCTTTGTCGGCAAAGAAAAAAGACACTGAGGGCCTTCGTGAGTGTAAACACCACAAGAAATCCTCGAATTCCCGACATCGATGAGCAAAGTGTATACATCTTTTTCCTTTGCCTGTGAATTCTCTAAAGCACTCAACATAAAAACACCTACTAAAAACGCCTTACAAAAACGAAAACTTATCATCATATGCGAAGACTTAATAAGACTAAATTGCTTGAATTTACCTTGAAACACTCTCAACGCAAGCATGGAAAACCACGCCTCTTTGCTGTAAAAACTTAATATTATTCGATAACGACCGATATTACCCAAACATGGGACCCCTTCTTGTAGCAAGCATAGCGAGCAGTCTCCCGAGCATCGTCTCTGCCGGAGAAAAACTACTCGAGAAAACAACGCCAAAAGCAGCTTCGACGCTTAATGCAGCCAAGCAAGCTATGAATGCTGCTAAATATACTTCATTTGAGCGGCAATTGAATACACCTGAACAAATAACTCCCAAGCCCATAAGTCTAAGTAAGTATCTGCGTGCAGAGGGGTTGCACAATCAAGCAATGCTCAAAGAACATACCTTTCATCTAGAGCATCAATTCAGGTCACACCCAGACTTAGCTCATTGGATTCACTCACTCCCTGAGAGCTCAACCTTAGAACTTGGCTACAACGAAAAGGATCAGCTCACCATCCAAACAGAAAGCGGCTTTTATCAAACTATTGACCCCAAAACGCCACTAGGCGCACTTGCCTCAAGAATATTCGAACTGCGCACGCTAGAAAATCTAGCATCCTCAACAGCGGGCATTCCACTCACCAATCTAGCGCAATCAACGTCTCAACTTCGTCATCATGGATTCTTTAAGCTAGTCTAGTGCAAGCATTTTAACAACAAAGATCTAAAACCGCATTAACTCTACTGTAATGCGGTTTTTATTATATTTTCAAGCTTTGGCATTGCATCAAAAAGCTTGGGGCTTAAGATTGGAATGATGCCTCTCTCCTAGTTTATTAAGGATTTTTTTATGACGAGCACTTTTACCTCTCAGAAAAACTGCCATGTCGTCCCTATCGGGAATATGGAAATTCTCGACAAGCCAGACATTGAGCTCTCAGTCTACGCACTTGGGCCTAGCGGCCTGGTTATATTATATGATGATACAATCCCTGCAGGAGGGCTCCTCCACTACATGCTTCCGGATTCGTCACTCTCCCCAGAGCGTGCTATCAACCAACCCAATCTTTTTGCCGATACCGGCATACAGCCTCTAGTCGAAAGCTTCATACAACGCTTCGGCTCAAAAAAAGAAAATATCAAAGTATTTCTCGCTGGTGGATCAAACGCTCAAACAGAAAACGACTCTCTTAAAATCGGTGAAAAAAACATCGAGCAAGCCAAAAGCTTTCTTGAGCAAGCAGGCCTTAAAGTTACAGTAGAAGAAACAGGCGGCCTCAACAACCGTTCACTTCGCTTCAACACCGCCTCCGGCATCATTAAAGTGAAGATCAACTCTGAATTTAAAGAATACCAACTCAAATGAAGCTCGAGCTCTTTGTAGAACAAATTAAGAAGCTGCCACCTGCCCCGCAGATCTTACCCAAGCTGATGAAGCTTCTCGCCAGCGAAGATTCTTCTTTTGACGAAATCACCCAGCTAGTCAGCGTAGATCTTTCACTCACTGCCCAAGTACTTCGCTTGAGCAACAGTGCCTACTACGGAATGGGCAGCAAGACGTACGACCTCGAAGAAGCCATCCAACGCATCGGCTTCAAAGAAGTGTACAAGCTCATCGCTCTCATCTGCAGTAAGGAACTCATGGACCATGAGCACGAGACCTTTGGCCTAGAAAAAGGTGAGCTTTGGCGCTACTCCCTTGGGAGTGCCATCGTCATGGAAGACCTCGCTGCAGACCTAGGCGTTGTCCCTACAACCGCCTATACTATTGGTCTACTCCATACCATCGGCAAGATTGCTATCAACCAAGCCTCCACAGGCATTTACAAAGAAGTCTTTGAAAAACTAGAATCCGAAGAAGGCAAAACCCTCGCGGACGCAGAAAAAGAAGTCCTGGGTTTCACTAATGCGCAAGTAGCAAGTTTCTTCCTCAAAAAATGGGACTTCACTGCAGAAATTTACTGGCCTATCGAGTATCAATTCAAGCCTACTATCGCCGAAGGCTACAAAAAGGAAGCTTGTATGCTTCACCTCTCTATTTGGATCGCCTCTCACCTTGGCGTCAATGGAGGTCGAGGCGTCTGGGCTTTTGAGTTAAATTCAAAGGCCATTAAGTTTCTAAAATTCTCTGAGATGCAAGTCCAAGAATATCTCCTTAAGGCACACGACAACTGGCAAAAAGCCCAAGAGCTTTTGTCTATTTAGGGTACACATCTATCTCATGCATGTTAATGAGCGGCTTGAGCGTTTCTTATCTCAACGTCCCCAGGTGGATCCTAGTGCTTATATTGCTCCCAGTGCAGAGCTGTTAGGCGCTGTCAGCATAGGCCCTCAAAGTAGCGTTTGGCCTAAATGCGTCCTTAGGGCAGACATCAATACCATCCATATCGGCCGAGCAAGCAACCTTCAAGACGGCACGATAGTCCATCTCGCCGATGATCATCCTACACATGTGGGGGACTATGTCACCGTTGGGCACGGTGCCATCTTACACGGTTGCACCATCGAAGATGCCTGCCTCATTGGCATGCGAGCGACGATTCTCGACGGAGCCATTATCGGCAAAAATAGCCTCATTGGAGCCCATACCCTAGTTACGATGCACACAAAAATTCCTCCCGGCTCCCTCGTCCTAGGGTCTCCTGCTAAAGTAGTGCGCGTGCTCAGTGAAGAGGAACAGGCTCAACTCAGCTCCTGGGCAGAAAAGTATATTCACGTAGCTAAGGCGCACCACAAAAATAATACTAAACAATCAACAAGTAAAACTTAGGATTGCCAGAAAACAAAAAAGGCATACTGTTGATATCAAGCCTGTTTCAACACTCAAACGTTATACTACTATGGATCAACCCACTCAACAGACTAAAATAAAGCGCCGCTCAGGGTTCTCCCTCATGGAAATGCTCGTTGTCATCGCTCTGATCGCGGGGATCATCGGCCTTGTTGTTGCCAACCTCGACGTCATCCTTGGCTCAAATAAGGAGAAGATCGCAGAAGTCTTTGTCAACGAATCCATTAAAACGCCACTCATGGCCTATCGCATCAATGTCGGCAACTATCCAACAACCGATGAAGGCCTCAACGCTTTAATCACCGCCCCTCCTGAAAAAGCCTCCCGCTGGAAAGGCCCTTATATCGACAAAGTCCCTCTGGATCCTTGGGGTAACCCCTATCACTACAGCTACCCCGGCACGCACAATCCCAGCCGCTACGATGTCTGGTCAAGTGGGCCTAATGGCACGAGCGACGACGCTGACGACATCGGCAACTGGGAGAAAAAGTAAAGCACTATGAGTATCGGGCGCTTCCGTAAGGCATTCAGCCTTTTGGAGGTTATTATTGTCCTATTTCTTATTGCGGCCGTTTCAGCCGTTCTAGTTGCGAATTTCGATTCGCTGATTCGCGGCTTTCAGCAAAAGAGCCTGCGTGAGGTCTTCTATCAAGCCCTCCGCGAAGGTCGTTACCAAGCAGGCTTCCTCAAAGAGCCTTGCACGCTTCGTTTTGACAAGGAAAAGGCAAACTTTGTCATCCTCAGCCAATCCGAAAAGCCCCTGGCAACATTCCCGACCAATCTCCCCCCGGATGATGTCTTTTTCGAAATGACACTTATCCTTCCCAACCCAGACCCTCAGGGCTCCTTAGAGTTCAAGCTAGAAGATCACCCAACACCATCGCTCTACATCAGCCCCTTAGGCTATACACCTCCTGTATCCATTGAGTTTAAGGAGAACAAGGAAACACAGACACTTCTCTTAGACCCCTTCTCGACAACAGCTCTCCCAATGCCCAAAGACAGAGAGGAGAACCCCTCATGAGGAGGTCGCGCACAGCTTTTTCCCTGGTCGAAGTGCTCCTTGCGCTAACGCTCTTTGCCATTGCCGTAACGGCACTCTCACGCAGCTGTTTTTATGCACTTTCAAGTCAAGAAGCCCTCAAGAAAAACCCCTCGCTCGATCAAGACTTTCGCTTCGTCCGCCAACACATGCTTGGCCTTGAAAAGCAAGAAGATGTCGAAGAAGGCGGCACTCTTGAAACGCTCAACTCGGGTGAAGCCACTTGGAGCGTAAGCGTTGAAACCACGGACATTCTTGACCTTTTTAAGGCCGCCCTCACCGTAGAGTTCCCAAGCGCCGATGACAACAAGGGCATTACACGCGAAGAAACCCTCTACTTGCTTCGCCCTCAATGGACATCTCCGGTAGATCGCTCCAACCTTCTCCAAGAAAAGAAAAACAAGCGCGATGATTTCTAAGAAGCCCATCAAAGCACTCAGGCGCGGTTTCACCTTGATAGAGGTCGTCTTAGCCATCGGCATCGGGAGCTTTCTCATGATGTCTGCAACTTTTTTTCTCTTCTCCTTAACGCAGCTCTATATCAACACCCAGACTGACCCTCTTTTCGACGAACACATCAACAACGTCCACAATTTCCTCCGCTACACCTTTCAGACCGCAGCACCACCGAGTGACTCCAAGCAATCATCCTCAAGCTCTAGCAAAGAAAGCACTCCAGCACTTACATCCCCTCAAAAATACACCAAAAAAACAGAAAGTAAAAACGGCAGTTCGCCCAACCGGATCACCTGGGCTAAGCCCGATGCGCTCGACACCCTGAGTGACTCTCTATTGAGCTTTAAGCTCAACGAACGCATTCCCTTTCTCGTCTGGGAAGATGGCCCCTTACCCAGCGTTACGGCCTATCTCTACTTCACCCAAGAACTCGGTCTGTGCCTCCTCTGGCAAACCAAAGACCAACAAAACGAAGATAAAATCCAACGCACGCTCATCTCAGCTCTGGTAAAAAAAGTCGAGTACGAGTACTACGACAACGAGAACAACAAGTGGGAAAAGTCCGAAACACCGCTTGAGGCCTCCTCTGGCGAATTGCGCATGCCTGTCGCCCTCACACTCACATTCTCCGACCACGGCCTCGAAAAGACGGCCCGCATAGGTCTTCCCTTTAGCAGCTCCAATAATGCGCTCATCTATTAAACAGAAACGCTCGCGCAAGGGCGCCATCTTGATCGCCACACTCGGCCTCATATTATTGATGACGATCCTCGTCGTCGAATTCCTAAAGCTATCCTTCTCTGAGCTCAAGCGCTTAAGCCTCGAGGCAGACCAAGACGAACTACGTGCCTACGCTTACTCCAGCCTAGAAATCACCCTAGCCGTCCTGGCAGAGATCAAAACTTTAGACGGAGGGCTCTTCACGCCCGCACAGGGCTGGGGCACGCCCTTGGCCTATGCTGCAGTCGAGTTTCCCGAAGACATCAAAGTCCAAGTTCGCATCGAAGACCTCTCCGGCAAGGTCCCCCTCTCACTGAGGACAGACCCAACCATCCTAAATACCTTCTTTGAAAAGCTTGGTTTTTCAAGCAGCGATGCAAACACGCTTACAGACTCGTTGCTCGACTGGGTCGATGAGGATGACAACGCCCGCCTCAACGGTGCAGAGTCTTCGTACTACGAACGCAAAGATCCTCCCTACAAGCCCACCAACGAGCCACTCACGAACTACGAGGAGCTTCACTATATCCAGGGTTTCGAAGAATTATTTTTTGATGAAAATAGCGTACCTAATGAGGCCTTCGCTAAGCTGAAAGACAACACCACCCTTGCTGGCACAGGGCCGATCAACGTCAACACCGCAAGTCCCATTGTCCTAGAAGTCCTCGAAGACGTTGCCAATATCGACCGCCAGAGCATCCTCGACAAACGCGAACAATACGCCAACGGGTCGATCAACGCTAGCGAAGCCATGCTTAAATCCAATAAAGATCTCAACCTAGCCGTTCAAGAAGGTACATCCAAGGAAAAACCTTTTTACGGCTTCAACAGCACGCTGCTAAAAGTAAACATCCGCGCCTACCATGGAGACAATCTCTTCGAGCTCAACACCCTCCTTGAAGCAAGCGCTTCGAGCGCCTCTAAAGACAAAAAAAATAACCAAAAATCATCGAATAAAAGCACTAACAATACCTCTGAAGACGCTCAAAATAAGCCCAATGCAAAATCCAGCACATTCACAATACTTAAGCTTGTCGAAAACGCTCCTCTTGATTAACGTTAATGCCCTGTGAAACTATCCAAGGTAGATCTTAAAAATTTTTTATTAAAAATTCGCGCTCAGCTATCGGCTCCGCAAGAGCCCGCAATGGAGGATGTCTACCTCATCCCAGCGCACTTATTCTTCTCCCACAAGGTATCCCTTCCGGAAGCCATCAGCGAGGCCGAAATTCACTCCCTTGCAGAGCTCACCCTAGAAGAGCTCTCCCCCTTCCCCATCGAGCAACTTGCCTGGGGCCACGTTTATGACGACAAGCACCTCCTCATCTACGCGGCCTCTAAAGACCGTACCAAGGCGGACGACATGGCACGGCTCCAAGCAGCCTACCACGTTTTTCCATCCTTCCTCTCATTCTGGAACAAGCAGGTCGACAAAACAGGCATCTACTTTCTAAGAAGCAAAAACTCCCTATCGGCAGTGCTCGTCGAAGCAGGCTCTCCGATCCCCACCCCTTTGAAGACGGTCGAGCTAGCTGAGGATGAGCTTGAGGGCGAAGCTCTCTTCAAGGCTAAAGATGCTCTCATCCAAGGTCTCGATGGAGGCTCTACACCTATAGACGCTGGGGTCTACCACGCCTTCCCTCCAGAAATTCTTTCGGATGGCTCTGTCGCCTTAAACCTTGACTATCAAGCCTCTGCAGACGCTCTCCCAGAGCCTGAGTACCCCACAGTCTTCAAGCCTAATGAGTCCACCTGGCATGCCGACGTTCG
>DCBD01000054.1 GCA_002313355.1 Opitutia bacterium UBA1116
GCAGCGGCGCCCGCTACGTGTCCTGCGGGATGGAGGATTACTTCAATCTGTTCTTTCCCCTTTGTATAGATTTCACTGCGCCCAAAACGCTGAATGTTTAACTGCTTACTAAATTGAACGACATCGCGGTGGAGAAAGAGTGGATACTCGGAGATGCCATGCTCCTCTCGCTGACGCTTCATTACGTTGATCGAGTTGCGCAGCATGCGAGGAGCGAGGGTGACATTAGGCGCGGTGGTAATGACGGGCGTCTTTGGATATTGCGCCGTCACGATGGGCATGGAACCGAGGTGATCGAGGTGGCAGTGCGTCAGCACGATTAGGTCGAGGTCTATATTTTCAACAGGCTTGAAGTCAGGCAGAGCATCATAGCCAAGCTTCTTCGGATTGAGCCCAGAATCGATCAATAGGTTGAAGCTACCGATCTGTATGAACATAGAGTTCGCACCTATTTCGCCGTGGCGGTTGAGGTCAATTAGCTTCATATTGAGTTCGTGAGCGTGATTTTCATTTCAAATGCTATAATATGGAATGGTTCGTAGGTTCTGCCTTTTTGTGGACTACGAAAAGCACTAAATGACACCAAAACATGCTGTTGTTAAGTTTAGAGGCTTGTGGATTTTATCAATTGCACACGTTGGGTGCGATTGTCCACAATACTGCAGCTCCGAATGACAAAACTCAACACAGCGATTCGCATTACTTGGATTGGTTTGTTTTTCAATCTGCTCTTAGGCTGTGTTAAAGTCGCGGGGGGTTGGTCCTTGCAGTCTAAGGCGCTCTTGGCGGACGGGGCGCATAGCTTACTGGATTTATTGACCGATATTGCCGTACTTGTCGGACTATCTCTGGCGAGTAAACCGGAGGATGTAAACCACCTTTATGGCCACCACAAGTTTGCCAGTTTCGCCAAGCTCTTTGTTGGAGGCATGTTGTTGCTCTTTTCGGTCGGCTTGGTTGTGTCTGCTTTGTTTGACTTCCAGTCGGGGCTGAGTGCTCCTAAGGCGGGGGCTGCAGTGGTGCTTGCCTTGATTTCACTGATACTTAAAGAAGCCCTTTTTTGGTGGACGCGCGGGGTGGCGAAACGTTTGAAATCGGATCTATTGATGGCCAATGCCTGGCACCACCGAATGGACAGCCTGTCCTCCTTGGGCGTGGCGCTTGCATTGATCGGGGTTTGGCTGGGCGGCAAGAGTTGGGCCTTTCTCGACGATGCAGTCACCCTAATTCTAGGCGGCTATTTAATTTTTGAGGCGACTAAGATTTTTCTGCGTGCCTGCTCGGATTTACTTGATGCTGCGCCTGAGCGAGCGATCATTGAGGATCTCCGTGAGCATATTTTGCCGACTCCTGGAGCGCTTGCCTATCATGATTTTCGAGTGCGTCGGGTAGGGGATCTTTATGAGGTAGATCTGCACCTGCAGGTCGATCCCGAGATTCCAGTGGAGGCCGGACATGCCATCGCGCGAGCAGTGAAGCGAAGGATGTGTGAAAAACATCCTGAGGTTTCCAAAGTACTTGTGCATGTGGAACCAGCTAACAAAGAGCATATTATGAATCGAGGGCTTTCTGGGTCTGGTGATTCTGATCTTAAAATATCCAATCATTGAGAAATATAGCTTGTCTGTTCTAGGCTTACAGAATTGAAACGTAGTGCATGACGACCTCTCCATTAGTCACTTGAAGCGACTGTCTTTTTTCCTCTATGAGCGATTTTCTGAAGCACGAATGCGGTATCGCGATGATCCGCCTTTTGAAGCCTTTGTCTTACTTCCAAGAAAAATATGATACGCCATTGTATGGCTTCAATCAGCTGTTTTTACTAATGGAAAAGCAGCATAACCGCGGGCAGGACGGTGCTGGAATTGGCTGCGTTAAGCTTCGTGTGGCACCAGGTGCACCCTACATGGCGCGCGAGCGCACGATCAAGGGCAACTCGCTTTCGCGTATCTTTAAAGGCCAGCTCAAGGCCTACCAAAAGATGGTTGATAAGGGCATCATTCATCCCGAGTTTCCAGAAACGGTGAAAGATAATTTTCGATTCGGTGGCGAAATTTTGCTTGGGCATCTTCGCTATGGCACCTCGGGCGTTTATTCATCTACCAGCTGTCACCCTTACATACGTGAGTCAAATTGGCCTACAAAGAACCTAATGTTGGCGGGTAATTTTAACATTACCAATGAGAAAGATCTTAACAACGACCTCATCAACCGTGGCCAACATCCAATCTTTGGGACGGACACGCAGGCGGTACTCGAAGAGATCGGCTTTCATCTAGACGAGGCTCACGATGCGATCTACCATAAGATGCGCGACCAAAATGTGGAGGGCAAGAGAATCCCGAGTATCATCAGTAAAGAATTAGATCCTGTGCGCATCTTGCAAAAGGCTGCGGCCAATTGGGATGGTGGCTTTGCCATTGCTGGGCTGATTGGTAATGGGGACACTTTTGTTATGCGTGATCCGCAAGGAATCCGGCCATGCTATTACTTTCAGAACGACGAGGTAATCGCATTCGCTTCCGAG
>DCBD01000060.1 GCA_002313355.1 Opitutia bacterium UBA1116
CGTTTATTCGATGGAGGGCCACATTGTTCATCTTAAGGAAATCCTTGAGGTGATTGAGGGGCACAATTGCTTTGTCGTTCTCGATGATGCGCATGGTTTTGGCGTCCTGGGTGATGGAGGGCGAGGTACTTTGTTCCATTTGGGTGTTTCTGATGAAGTCGATATTTTGACAGGGAGTTTTTCAAAAGCTTTGTCAAGCACGGGGGGCTTTGTCGCGGGTTCACGCTCTGCGATCGAATATCTGCGGACACACTCTAAGCAAACGATTTTCAGTGCAGCACTGAGCCCATCTCAAGCTGCTTGTGCGCACGCAGCACTCAATCTTATAAAAGAAGAGCCTGAGCATCTGAAAAAGCTTTGGTACAATGTGAATGCGTACAACAAAATTTTAAAAGACTTAGGCTTAGATACGTGGGGCAGCGAAACACCAGCTATACCGATCGTGCTTGGCTCCAAAGAACGTGTATATCACTTTTGGCAAAGCCTGCTTGAGCGTGGAGTCTTTTCTGTTATGTCAATTGCCCCTGCCGTTCCTCCTGGAAAGGACTTGATCCGTACGGCTATTTCAGCGCGTCACTCTAAGGAAGATTTAGAAAAAATTGCAGAGGCTATGGCTTATGCAATCAAAAGAAGTTAATGTGTCGATGTTGAGGCGTTTTCTTGTTGGTTCATTTTTCTTGCTTGCGGGGTTGGCTTGTGGCTTTGCAAGCGGCGAAGAAGCTTCTGTCAAAGAAAGTCAAGTTGTTGCCAAGTGGATGGCGGAATGGCCTGTTCCCGAGGCCGTTTTCCCACAGCTCAAAGACATTATCACGCAGCTCCCCAAACATGCCCCTTCCATGTTGATACAGGATGAAGAAGCGGCTTATGCAAGGGGCAAGCGCCTTTCTGATCGCAGTCATCGTTTGCCGCGTGCGCAGGGATTTGCCGGTGTTCAGCGCCAGGCCAAAGCGCGTAATAGCCTTGACCAGTTTATCTATAAGACGGTGCCTGTTGGTAGGTTTGATGTTGTTCAGCCAGTCTTTCACTGGGGTGCACTCAAGGCAAGAAGTGATATGGGGGATCTGCGTGTCGAGGCGGCGCATTTAGAGTATGAAGAGGTTTTGCGGGCACTTGTCCTTGAGGTTCGGCGCGTTTATTTCGATTTGCTCATACAAAATGCACGGGTTCGCTTGCTTGAGCAGAATAGCGAGATTGCTGAGAAGAATTATATTCGGGCCCAAAATCGCTATCAATTGGCAGAAATCACTCGCGGCGAATTGAATGAAGCCAATATTGCCTATCAAGATGTTAAGACTCAGGTCGCCCTTACGATGCAGGCACTGCAGCAAAATGAGGCTTATTTCAGAAATATCACAGGATGGGTAGGGCCTTTAGAGTTAAAATTGCCTTTAGACTGGGCGATTCCTGAGCGCGTACAATCCTTAATCGACAATCATTTTTTTGAAGAAAATAGCATTCACCCAGGGGCGCGTTATTTTGCACTAGAAAAAGAACGAAAATTGGAGCAGCTTAATTACAAAGTTATCAATGCGCGATTACTCCCTATTTTTAATGCGCGTACGGGTGTCTACGAAAATCTTTTGGAGTCTCCGGATACGAGTAAGACGGAAAATGAAACCAATTTTTTTGTGGGCGTTGATGTTGAGTGGCGTGTTTTTGATGGCTTTGAGACGAAGGGGGAAAAGATTGCCTCCAAGGCCCGTGCACGTCGTTTAAAGCGTGAGGCTCAGCTTGAACTTGAGTTACGCGGTATAGAGGCTAAACAACTCGCTGAAAAAACAGCATTGGATGCAGAGATAGTGGATATTCGCGAAAACCAGTTAAAGCTAGCAGAGGATAAACTACGGCGTGTGCAGCAAGATTTAGGTGGTTTACAGGCAACAGCTACAGATTATCTTGAGGCGAAGATGGACCGCGATAATGTCCAGTTAAACTTGCTGACTGCCAAAATGAATCTTTTATATGATGCAAGTGCCCTTTTGTCTTTTTTTGGCAAGGATCCTGCATTTCTGCTTTTTTAAAACCAAAATAAAGTCATGACTTTGAAAAAGAAAATCATCATTGCTTCAGTCCTTGTTCTGGGTATTGCCATGCTTGTCGGTCGTATGCTGCGAACAGAAGCAACGGTGGCCCCTGTTGTTCGAGGAAAAGCAGTCGATGCGGTTTCAGGAAATGTTGAGGTGTTTGCGGCCGTGGATATCACGCTTCTTGCAGAAGCAACAGGTCCTGTGGTGGAGGCTATTTTAAGCCCGGGTGAAGGCTCTATCCATGTTGAGGCCGGGCAAGTTATTCTCCAGATTGACCCCTCTGATATTGAGCGTCGTATCGCTAATACAAAGGCAAATCTGAAGGCAGCAGAAGATCGGCTTAAATTAGGATCCCCCAAGCAGTATGAGCTTGAGAATTTGCTGCAAGATTTAAGCCATAATGAACAACTTGCTAAAGAGGATCAATTTCCCGAGGCGTGGGTTCAAAAACAGCGTAGGGATGTCGAGCGCCTAAAGTCAGAAGTCAAAAGACAACAAGTGGACTTAGAAGCATCTATTGAAAATAATCGTTTTGCATTGGAGTTGGAAGAGCTTGAGCTCAAAGCAACTAAAGTTGAAGCGCCTGTCTCCGGTGAAATCATTGAATGCTTTGTTTCTGTTGGAGAGCGCGTATCCCGTGGCAGTCCTTTGGTTCGTATTATCTCGGATGATCGCGTGGTGAAGGTGACGTTAAGCGAGGATGATTTCCGTGGTGTTGAGCCGGGCAAAGCGCTTTCGGTGAACTTTCTTGGCTCAGACCAGCTATTCAAGGGAGAGATTCTTTCAGTTGATGCTACTTCCGATCCGCGCTCTCGACGTCGAACCGTTTATGCGAAACTTGATGTGGACAGTGGTTCTTTGATCCCTGGAATGACAGGTCAGGCGAGCATTGTTAAAGATGAGCATCTTAATGCATTGCTTGTTCCACGGCGTGCATTGCTAGGGAATGCCATTCTTTTCGTTGATAAGGGTGGGCATGTTGTTCGCAAACAGGTGAGTGTCGGTTATGTCGGTCTTCATTGGGCTGAAATTCAATCAGGCCTTGAAGAGGGAGACCTTGTTATTATTGATGACCTATACGCTTACCGTGACGGTGAGCGGGTGCACCCTGTAGTTAGTAAATAAGTTTGTGCGCTCTAATTTTAAAATAGCCTGGCGATTTATTGTTTCGCGAAAGCGTTCAATGATGATGAGTCTTATGGGCATCATTTTTGGCATTGGGTTTTTTGTTTTAGCTCAAGCACAGACAAGCGGGTTTGAGAGCTTCTTTAAAAGAACTATTTTGGGGGTTAATGGATCCATCCGCATTACCGACAGATTGCAAGAAACCCTTTCCAGCATTATGGCATCCTCTGACGAGCAATCTGGCGTGAGCTTTGTTATTTCAGCTCGTGAAGGAAAGCAGTATGTAGAGGGTGTTGATTACCCAGATCAGTTGCGCGAGGCGCTTGAAGATTTTCCTGAAGTCACCGGAGTATCCGAAGTTTTAGAGGGTCGCATTGATGTGACTAGTGGATTTCGTGCTCAGCCAGCTCGTGTGTATGGGATTCGTCTTAAGGACCATATTCGGGTATCTAATTTAGACGATCACTTGATTGATGGCCAGTTAAGTAATTTTGAGCGAGATGTAAATAGTGTCTTAATCGGGAGTCTTTTAGCACGGCGCCTCGAAGCCAAAGTCGGTGATTATGTCGTTATTCGCACAGGGCAAGAGGACAGACGCTATCAAATCGCCGGTGTTTATGAGACCGGGATTGAGGACGTTGATAAGCAGCGCATTTATATGCAATTGGGTGAGGCGCGATCGCTTTTGTACAAGCCATTTGGTGGGGCATTTTTGCAGGTCAATATAGCCAATCCAGATAAAGCGCCACACCTTGCAGCCCATATGGAGCGTCTTTTTGGGCATCATGTGGTTAGTTGGCAGGAGCGCGAGCAAGTTTGGCTGGAGGTCTTTCGTGCCCTAAAAGTTTCTTCTGCAATTACGGTTTCTACCATCATCCTTATTTCAGGACTCGGGATGTTTAACACCCTTGCCATGATGGTTATGGAGAAAAATCGTGATATTGCGATTCTTCGATCCATGGGGTTTACCCGGCGCGATATCGCAGAGATATTTATTTTCCAGGGAGGAATTATTTTAGCGCTTGGTACGGCCTTAGGCTCTTTGTGTGGA
This sequence comes from Opitutia bacterium UBA1116, assembly GCA_002313355.1. Classification (GTDB taxonomy): domain Bacteria; phylum Verrucomicrobiota; class Verrucomicrobiia; order Opitutales; family UBA1977; genus UBA1977. The sequence goes on from DCBD01000060.1 coordinate 4,204, forward strand.
GTGCTTGCCACCTATGGCATTTCTAAGATACCTCTGCATATTCGAGGCGTCTTTTCAACGGATCGATTTGTGGTCGAATGGTCTTGGGAGCATTATCTTTACGCAGCGTTGATAGCGTCGATTGTCATTTTTTTGGCTAGCATCATTCCTGCTCGACGTGCAGCGCGCCTTGAGCCAGGAAGCATTATCCGGGGGACGAGTTTATGAGTATGGATCCCTCAGTTTTGCGAGTTGATGATTTGCACCGCTGGCTTGGTGAGGATGAAGGGCGTGTGCATGTTCTCAAGGGCCTAACATTTTCTGTAGAGCGTTCCAATGTCTATGGTATCGTAGGGCCTTCAGGATGTGGTAAAAGTACGCTTCTTTATTTACTAGGCCTTCTCGATCGTCCTGATCAGGGGGAAATATGGATCGAAGGCCATCCTATGGCTTATGGCTCAGATGAGGATCGCACGCGTGCACGCAATGCCTTGATTGGTTTTGTTTTCCAGTTTCACTTTTTACTTCCTGAGTTTACGGCTTTAGAAAATGTGATGCTTCCGATGCAAAAGCTAGGAAAGCTTAGTCAGCCAGAAATGGAAGACTATGCGCAAGGCTTGCTTGCTGAAGTGGGCTTGGGAGCGAAGTCTCACCGCATGGCTAGGCATCTTTCTGGGGGAGAGCAGCAACGTGTTGCTATCGCGCGTTCACTAGCCAATGATCCTGCAGTTCTTCTTACAGATGAGCCTACAGGTAATCTAGATGTTAAGAATTCAGATCTTGTTTTTGACTTGTTATGTAAGTTGGCCCATGAGCGTGGTCAGGCTGTTTTGATGGTAACGCACAACAATGATCTTGCTGGGCGCTGTGATCGGCTTCTTTCGCTTCGTGATGGAGCTTTTGCCGATTAAAGAGGGTTTAGGGAAACGTTATGAAGCAGGCATGGATACTTTCGCGACCCGACCGAGTTGGGGATGTCGTCGTGAGTACTGCTTGCATTGAGCCTATTAAGCAGCAGTTTCCTGGGGTTGAGTTATCCTTTATTGTCTCAAGATCTATGCGTACTTTGCTTGAAGGCCATCCTCATATTGAAAGACTAATCCTTCTCCCTGAGCCTGGAGATGTTGATTCTGAGCGTTCTTTTTATGAAGTATGTAAATCCGTTGGTGCAGATGTGCTTGTTGAGCTAAACAATTACCCAACGGTGAGCACAATGGCCAAGTACGTTTCCTTTGCTCGGCATCTTCACTATAAGCGACACAAATGGGATTTTTCGCCAGATGCTTTTAAGGATAGGCGCCGCTTAGGACTCAAGCATGAGGCTGAGGCATGTTTTGATTTTTTAGAAAAGCTCGGGTGTGGGCGACCTTTGAAGTTGAAGCCCTCGTTGCCTGCTTATGATAATGCCTGGACTTCTTTGCAAAGTAAGCATCCTGCCTTAGCTAGTCATCTTTATGCTGTTTATAATTTGACGGTCTTTGGTAATAAACCTCGTTGGCCGGTTGAGCGATTTGCTGAGTTGGCAACCAAACTTGCCAATGAGCGAGGGTGGTCGCCTGTACTGATTGGAGTTTCTAGGGAAGATCCCGTTTATGGGCAGTTTGAACGCCTATATGCTGGGGTTTGTCCGGTGTTTGATTTGGTTGAGCAAACTAATCTTGCAGAATTGGGGGCTGTGATGTCGCATGCAAAATTGCTTGTGTCTCGTGATACAGGGCCTGCGCATGTCGGTGCTGCTGTGGGTTGTCCGACAGTTACTCTTATGAGTGCGCACCCAGTTCATTGCGCAAAACGTTGGGCGCCTTTAGGTGAGCGTGTTTATGTCGTTGAACAACCTATGATTCGACGGCGTTGGCCTGAA
>DCBD01000069.1 GCA_002313355.1 Opitutia bacterium UBA1116
CTTGATGTAACCAATGTCCATATCTACTTCACAGAAGACGGCACTCGCATTCGCAGAGCTAACCTAGATGGCACAGGCTCTCCAACGACCCTGATCTCAGGGCTTTCAGAAAACCCTCGAGGCATTGCCCTGGATGTTGCTAACAACCATATGTACTGGACCAATAGTAACACGAATGAGTCGATTGAGCGTGCCAACCTTGATGGAAGCAATCGAAGCATTATCTACACCACATCAGGGAGCCCTAAGAACATTCGGCTCGATATTAGTAATCAGCTCATCTACTACACAAACAATGCTGGAGGTAGTAGCCAAGGCGTATGGCGTGTTGAGTTCGATGGAAGTAATCCTACGAGGATTATTAATGCTACAGGTTATACCGGAATCGATCTTGATTTAACTAATAGCAGAATGTATCTTACCAATCAGCTCAACGAAACCATCGAGCGGGCTAACATAGATGGTACGGGGCTCACTACGCTTACCTCCTTGTCTGGAAGCCCTGACCCATACGGCATTGTCATTATACCTGAACCAAGCACCTATGCGCTATTGCTTGGAGCACTTGCACTGGGAGTTGCCGGGTACTTAAGGCATAGGAGCAAGGACCTTAAAGAGTAAATGTACTCATTATAATAACTGATTTGGAGGCATTCCGTTATAGGAAAAACCATTGCAGGGATCGCCATTATTAACGTCCCAAACGTCGGGCACAACTTCACCGAAGTAAACGCCAACCCCGACAAAAATGGGCGTACCAATAATAAGCCCCCAGAGAGCAAATGTGCATACTTGCTCCCCCAAAGCTTCCCAGTCGATCCCTACCTCTTGGTCTAAGCTTAAGGCAGAAAGATCTTCATCAGCCTGTTCACCCTTTCCAGGGTCATCACTGAGCCCCGCTAGAAGCTGACGATCTTCTAGAACTTCAAAAAACATCGAAATCTTCTGGTGGGGCCTCGAAAGCAAAATTCATCACAAGGCAACCGACAAATAAGACACCCAACATACCCCACGAAACACCCTGTCTCTCAGAGGTTTTATCGTCTGGAGTTTCAGCATCGTCAGCCCCGACCGACGCGTCATTTAAGCCAGCCAACAACTGGCGTTCCTCTAATACTTCTAGGGATAAAAGTCGTTTCATAGTTTCTAATTGAAAGATGCTTACGCCCTAGCATTATGGGAAATAATAATCATCCGTCAACACATCAGCGACTTCATCTCACGAACGGCTTCTTCTAAGCCGATAGAAAGCGCACGACTGACAATGGAATGACCAATATTGAGCTCATAGAGCTCAGGAATAGTGCGAATGGTTGTAATATTGTCGTAATTGATACCATGGCCTGCGTTGACGATGAGACCTTGTGCATGCGCGTGAGCTGAAGCTTGCTTGAGTGTCTCTGTTGCCTGGACACGGCCATCGCTGTAGTAGGCATTCGCAAAGCTACCTGTATGCAATTCAACAGCAAGAGCCCCTGCCGCCTTAGCAGCCTCGATTTGAGCCATCGTAGGATCAATAAAAAGACTAGCAACAATACCCGCAGCATTCATCGCATCGACAACCGCTTGCACGCGAGACTGCTGCGCAAGCACATCAAGCCCTCCTTCCGTCGTCACCTCTTCGCGAGCCTCAGGCACCAGGCACACAGACTTGGGCTTTAACTTGAGAGCAATCTCAACCATGGCATCCGTACAGGCCATCTCAAAATTGAGGCGAGTTTCAATAGCCTCACGGAGGCGAAAAAGATCAGCATCTTGGATGTGGCGCCTGTCCTCGCGCAAGTGAACCGTGATCCCATCAGCACCACCTTTTTCTGCAGCAAGGGCAAGCGCGAGTATATCGGGCTCAACCTTGGGATGAGTGAGGTCAGGCTCTTGGCGGTAGCGCGCCTGGCGAACCGTTGCGACGTGGTCAATATTAACACCGAGAAAGAGGGAAGATGGCTTGAGATTCTGTGGCATTGGACGAAGAGTATGGCATTAAAGTATTTTTAAGAAACGTGGCCCGATGGTACAACGTCGCCCCATGTTCGGCAATAGCAGCCTGGTGTGCAGGAGTTCCATAACCCTTGTGACTGGCAAAACCATAGGCAGGAAAATCGGCATCCAGAGCGATCATCACCCGGTCTCGAGTGACCTTGGCAACAATAGAAGCCATCGCAATCGCAAGACTCTTGGCATCGCCCTGAACAAGCCCGCGGTGTGCATAACGAAGTTTCTTCAACGGACGACCATCAACAAGGACATGGGGCAAAGGCTGAATACTAGGCTCATCAAAAAGAGGTAGTGGAGATGCACTGGGAACCCTAAGAGGAAGATTAAACCCTTCTAGTGCACGTGTCATCGCAAGCACCGTCGCCCCAACGACATTATGCGACTCAACTTCTTCGACCGAACCTTGAGCTACAGCAAAACGAAGATGCCCTGCATCGCACCAAGTGGTGATCTTGTCAAACAAAGCATCGCGCTCTTCAGGACTCACTTGCTTTGAGTCAAAGATAGGCCGAGTGGCTTGCTTAAAGGACAGCTCTTCAAAAAACTCTTTAGGCAAATAAACAGCGGCAGCAACAACGGGCCCTGCAAACGCTCCCCTGCCCGCCTCATCAACGCCTACCAAGCTCCCATGCTCTTGACAGAGAGCTGCATCGTGCTCCCATAAGCGATGACGCCCGTGTGGCTTTGGACGCTTTAATATTTTTGCCATGGGCGCTTTTCAGGAACGGGCTTACCCAAAATTTCACTTGCGGTGCGAAAATGAAGCTTCGCAAACTGGCCAAAGGACTCTGGGCCAAATTTTTCAACAACGCGGTAGCCCTGTTCTTTTGCCTGTGCCCCAGAACCCTTGAGAAGCGGCTCCCCAAAAACATCAGAGAGTTTCTTCATTTGCTTAATGTAAGTTGCCCGGGCGATGATGGAAGCTGCAGCGACAATAGGATCTTCTTCTGCTTTTGTTTGCATACGCAGCTCAAAAGCAGCCTTGAGCTTTAAATTGGGAGTAACGAGGTCCTTTTTGGAAAACTGGTCGAGCATACCCCAAGGAACATGCTTGGCATCCAAAGCATCCTCCAGGGCCCTTGCATGCATCCAACCGAGGAGCTTGTTTAAGTTACTGCCAAACTTAACATACAGAGCATTGTACTTCTCCATACCAGCAAAGGTCGTCTTCACAACAACGCCCTTCGTTGCACGGATAACCTTCTCGAGCTTAAGAACAGAGGCATCACTTGTAATGCGTTTACTCTCTTTGAGCCCAGCATCCATCCATATGCGAGCAACCCCAGCATCGGCAACGACACACGCAGAAACGAGTGGGCCGAAAAGGTCTCCTTTGCCACTTTCGTCGAGACCTGCATGAGCCTCAAACCACTCGGGATGATGCACTTCTTCATAGCCCATCTTGGGCTCCTGGGTAATCTCAGCTTCAAGAACATAAGTGACAAAGTCTTCTGTCTTCTTGCCCTGGATGACGAGTTTACCGCTTTTGTAGCCAACAACATTGACTTTATCCCCCTTGAAGGCAAAGCGCGCGTGGTCTACCTCATAAAATTCCCAAAGCTGACGATCGCACCAGGCCTTGAGCCTGTCCATTTGGGCATCTGTCAGCGTGAGGGTGTACAAGCTGCGTTTTTTTGGCTCGGTTTCTTCGAAATTACTCTCTTTGTTCATGGATAGCGCCTATCATTACTTAAAAATTCATGCAGCACGGCAATCCAAATTCACTCATTGAGGCTAAAGCCCGTTTTTGCACCGCTCTTGAGAGTTGGTACGCAAAACATCAAAGAAAGCTTCCTTGGCGCTCAAAACCAAGCCTTTACAAAACAGTTGTTTCAGAATTCATGCTACAGCAAACGCAGGTATCCACGGTACTACCCTACTTTGAACGCTGGCTAAAGGCATTCCCCAATTTTGAAGCCCTTGCAAAAGCAGATGAGGCTCTCGTACTCAAACGCTGGGAGGGGCTTGGCTATTACAGCCGGGCACGAAATCTTCACAAACTTGCCAAGGAACTCGTCCAGCTGCCTAAAACTCCCCAAAAAGCTGAAGGCTGGCTCGCCTTTCGCGGCATAGGCCCCTACACGGCCGCCGCCATTGCAAGCATTGCTTTTAGCGACGCATCGGCCGTCGTCGACGGGAATGTGATTCGCATCCTAGCACGACTGACTGCGGATGCTACTCCCTTTTCGGACAACACGGCTGCACTCAAGCACTTTAGCCCATTAGCTCAGGCTATTCTTGACGAAAAGAACCCTGGCGACCACAACCAAGCCATGATGGAGCTTGGGGCCACTCTCTGCACAAAGCACAAACCCCTTTGTACCGTGTGTCCAGTCATGCAGCACTGTCAAAGCGTTAAGCACGGCAAACCAGAAAACTTCCCCAAGCTCAAACGCAAGGCCACTGTGAAGCGTACCGTCGAGCGCGTATGGATTGCTCACGAGGGCGCTATCTTACTCCACAAAAAAACAGCAAAAGCAAAACGCCTTGCCGATTTGTTCGAAATCCCACCCCAAAGCGCCATTCCTTCTAAACAAGCCTTAACCCTAAACTCAGATGATTTGCTCCTTAAAAAATCACGCGGGATTAGCAATGAGCGTATCGAGGAGAGCATTTATGCATTGAAGCCAAGCGCTGCCTTGCTGAAGAAAATCAACCAAGACCCCGAGCTACACTGGGTACTCAAGGAAGAGCTAGAAAGGGTAACACTTTCAGGGCCCCACAGAAAATGGGCAAATGCACTCCTTAAGCGCAACTAATATGACAACAAAAAGCCGCGAGCAAATACCCACGGCTTGTTTAAAAGTAAAAAATGATGCTTTAGCGGTTCTGGTAGCGCACGCGCAGCATATTTGAAAAGGCCATGACCTTTTTCTTGCGGCGACGAATTTCAGAAGGCTTTTCAAAAAAGCGTTTTGCACGTGCATCGCGGATGACACCCTCACGGTCTAAGCGCTTCTTCAAGCGACGGAGGGCTTTTTCCATGTGTTCACCTTTGCGGACTTTGACTTCAACTGCCATGTTTAAAATAATTAAAATACGCTATTGTAGAAAATCTGGCTAATAAAGATCTTAGAACCATCCAGGTCAATGCTTTTTGTAAAAAAGCTCAGCAAAGACAACAGAAATTAACATAAGAACATAATAAACAGAAAGATACAAACAATCACAACCCTCAAAGATACGCTGACCCAAATCTGAAACCCGAGCAGTTTAATCGATAATCCTTCTTTTTGAGGATTTGCTTGCAGGAGGTCAAAGCTATCTCAAAACTGCTCGACATGCCTGCACAGGATAAAGAATTTGTCCACCTTCACGTCCACACTGACTACAGCCTTTTAGATGGCTGTTGCCACGTGGACCGCTTGTGCAAACGGGCGAGTGATCTCGGCATGAAGGCCTTATCCATCACCGACCACGGAAATTTATTTGGCCTCCCAAGTTTTTTCCAAAGTGCTAAAAAACACGGCATTAAGCCGATTTTGGGCTGTGAGGTCTACCTCGTGTACGACCACAGAATGTACGAAAAACCCGAGCGCGGAAAGCACAAGACCCACCACATGGGTCTCCTCGCAAAGAACTTTAAGGGATACCAAAACCTGACAAAACTTTCATCTCAAGCTCACGTACATGGGTTTTACTACAAGCCACGCATCGATATGGAGCTCCTTGCTGAACACGCTGAGGGGCTCATTGGCTTTACAGGATGCTTGCAAGGCGTTGTGCCTCAACATCTCCTTCGAGGTGACTTTCCTGGAGCAGAAACGGCAATCCGGCGCTTTATAGACATTTTTGGCCGTGAAAATTTTTTTGTCGAACTGCAAGACCACGGGCTCAAAGAACAACAGCAAATCATTCCTGACTTAATCAAACTTGCCAAAGCCTTTGATCTCAAAACGATTTGCTCCAATGACGTACACTACGTGGAGGCCAACCACTGGGAGCCTCATGATGCACTGATCTGCATCCAAACGGGGACCAAAATCGCTGATGAAAAACGCCTACGCTACAGCTCACGGCAATTTTATTTGAAATCGCGCGAAGAGATGGAGCGCATTTTTAAAGAGTATCCTCAGGCGATCACCAACACCGTGGGCGTTGCCGAAATGTGCGACCTCGAGCTACCCTTCGGCGAGAATCACTATCCTGTCTTTAAAATAGACGAAGCTATCAGCGAGCAGTTTTCCAGCAATGCAGCCTACATTAAGCACTTGTGCACGCAAGGCCTTGTAGACCGCTATGGTGTTGATTACGCAAAACCAGAGACCAATGATGATCCCGAGCACGCAAAACTTCTCTGCGAGCGTCTCGACTATGAGCTATCGATTATCGAAAAAACAGGCTTTATCGACTACTTCCTCATCGTCTGGGACTTTATCCGCTGGGCTCGCGAAGAAGATATTCCCGTCGGTCCAGGCCGGGGATCAGGAGCAGGTTGTATTGTCGCCTACTTATTAAAGATCACAGATATCGACCCAATACGTTTCGGGCTTCTTTTTGAGCGGTTCCTAAATCCAGAACGCGTTTCCCCACCAGACTTTGATATCGATTTTTGCATGCGTCGCCGCGGCCAGGTGATTGACTACGTTCGCTCAAAATACGGTCAAGAGTCGGTCGCAAACATCATCACATTTGGTACCTTCGGAGCGAAGATGGTCGTTAGAGACCTTGCTCGCGTGCTCGACATTCCCTACTCAGAGGCAGACAGAATCGCTAAAATGGTCCCTGATGAGCTTGGCATTACCCTGCAAGGTGCTGTTGAAAAAAGTGCAGAACTTCGCAGCGAAACGCAGCGTAATGAGCTCGCAAAAAAAATCATCGAACAGGGTAAAATCATCGAAGGGATGGTGCGCAATACAGGAACGCACGCGGCAGGCGTCATCATCAGTGACCGCCCATTGACAGACCTCATCCCCGTCACCCTCCAAGAAGGCGCACTGACAACACAGTACCCGAAAGACCCTGTCGAAGGCCTTGGGCTCCTTAAGATGGACTTTCTTGGGCTCAAAACGCTGACCGTCATTGCAGATGCTCAAGAAAACGTTCGTCGCTTACCTGGCAAAGAAGATTTTGACATCGAAAAAGTCCCCTTCGATGACCCCGAGACTTTTAAGCTTCTCAACGAGGCAAAAACCGTTGGTGTCTTCCAGCTTGAATCCGGCGGCATGCAAAACCTCTGCAGGCAGTTTAGCATTTCGAGCATCGATGAAATCGTCGCTTTGATCGCCCTTTACCGGCCCGGCCCGATGGACTGGATCCCCGACTACATCAAAGGCAAAAAAGACCCATCGACGATCAAATTCCCCCACCCGCTGCTTGAAGATGTCTGCCAAGAGACCTACGGAGTCATGGTCTATCAAGAGCAAGTCATGGAGGCCGCTCGACTCATCGCAGGTTACACACTCGGCGGTGCGGACATTCTACGCCGTGCCATGGGTAAAAAGAAAGTCGAAGAGATGGAGCGCCAAAGGGCCGTCTTCGTCGAGGGCGCTAAAAAACACCACCAGATCCCCAAGGACAAGGCGGAAGCTATTTTTGGCATTCTAGAAAAATTTGCGGGCTATGGCTTCAACAAATCGCACTCAGCCGCCTACGCGATCCTCGCGTATCGCACTGCCTACCTCAAAGCCAACTACCCGGTCGAGTTCATGGCCGCCATCCTCTCTAGTGAGCTAGGCAATGCCGACAAGGTATCCCACTTCATCGAAGAGTGTAACGCCCTCGAAATCCCCGTTCTTGGTCCCAACATTAACATTTCACGAGAAACGTTCACGCCGAGCATCGATGCAGAGACCCATCAAGGCTCCATTCGCTTTGGACTTGGAGCGATCAAAAGCGTCGGGGATGCAGCTGCAAAAAAAATCCTCGAAGAACGCGATGCCAATGGGCTATTTAAAGACTTTGTCGACTTCGCCCACCGGGTGGACACACGCGTCGTCAACCGTCGCGTACTCGAAGCGCTCTGCAAAACAGGCGCTTTTGACTGTTTTGGAGACGACAGGCAGCACGTTCTCGACTCGCTAGATCCCATCCTGGGTGAAGTCAGCTCCACACAAAAAGATCGCGAAGCAGGCCAAGGCTCTATTTTCGACCTCATGGACACAAGCGATGCATCTGAGAATCCTCGGATGCAAGTGCAAACATCCGGCCCCATAATGGAAGAAGCAGACAAGCTCAACTACGAGCGTGAGTTACTTGGTTTTTACCTTTCTGGTCATCCCATGAGGCGCTACAAAATCTTGGCTGAAGCGGTAAACAGCTTCCGCGAAGAGGACTTTGAAAAACACCTTGACCGCGACTCATTCCGGCTCTGTGGCGTCGCATCCAATATCAACAAACGCCTCACCAAACGGGACAACCGCCCATGGGCCTTCTTCAGCCTATCCACCGAAAAGAGCACCTACACGGTAAACCTCTTTCCCGACGCCTTTGAAAATCATGGCACACAGCTAGAAGAGGGCAAAACACTCTTCATCCAAGGCCAAGTAAAAGACAATAATGGCGAGCTTCGCCTCAACGCAACGGATGTCGGCACTCTTGACAGACGCTTGCCTGGGCTCATTCAGTCGGTTCACTACTTTATCGACTGCAACGAGCATACGAATGATTTCCTACAACGCTTGAGCGACTATATCCAAGCCAACGAAGGTAGCACAAAAGTAGCCTTACACTTTCTGACTGGCAACGACACTGCTCTTCACTCTGAAATCGCCTCATCGCTGAGGTGCTCTATCGACACCGATGCTCTCAATAAGCTCAAAGAACACTCTGCGCTACGAGGCATCCAAATAGAAACTGCAGAACTTCAAGCTCCTGAACCTCCACGCTGGGGCCGCAGGAACTAGATTGCGCAACACTTCCTATAAAAAACCTTTAGCGAAACAAGTTGTACTTCACGATGGCATACAAAGTTCTAAAGCCATCGCGCCAAGTAATTTTTTTGCCTTCGCTGTA
>DCBD01000076.1 GCA_002313355.1 Opitutia bacterium UBA1116
GCGCGAACATCTTTTTCCATGCGGTAGTGTTGCCATTGGGCATTGAGGATATCGACGAAAACAAGGCGTTGTATGGGGAGGGCTTCTGGGTCAACAGCGTTCATGTCCCAGGGAGACTCTTTGTTTAACATCGGTGGTGGAGTGAGGAAGCTTGTGATAAGCATGCCGCCTGGTTTTAAAACTTTTAAAAAATGCTGATAGAGCTCTAGGATGTTCTCTTCATTAGCTTCATAGATAGTGAGACCATTACTTGTGATGAGGTCACAGGTGTTAGCAAGAGGTGTATTCCAGGCACTGCTTTGGATGAATTGAGTTTTATCAGATAGAAGGAACTTGTCAGCCGCTTGACGTGCGAAGTTGATCGCTTCGGGGTCAATATCAATACCGATGAGGTTTGCATTCGGGGCTTTAGTGAAATCAAGTCGAAAGAGATCATCCATCAACCCGCAAGGTATGGACGCTAGTGTCATTCCATCTTGTAGGAAGTCTTGGGTAATTTTTTGGAAGATTTTAAAGCGCTCTTGAGTGGCGAGTATAGTTGGTGAATGCGTGAGTATCCATCGTTCAAAGTCAGTTTGGGGCTTGCCGTGAGGGTCCAGGCCACTGGTTGCGAATAAGTCAGGATAAAGGACCATGTACTGAGTCCATAAGCCGCTAATGGCTCTATGTTTTAGTAGTTGCCGGCCGAAGCCGAAAGCAGCGAGCTCATCAACGATGGTTTCGAGCTGATCGAGGGTGGTGTTTTCGGGTATGGAGTTGTGCTTTAGTCGAGTTTTGATCAACGCAACGATGGTTTCGATAGAATCGTTGTGTGAGGCCTCGGTAATATTGCGTTGGTCCATTCTAGATAGGTTGTTCGACTTCATTGGTGGCATGGGCCATGTGTTGGGTCAATATTTAAGGGTAACTCATGGTGTCTTGTCCTCGATTTAGGGCACTTTGAGCTTGTGGACATGCCTAATAGTGCCAAAATTGTTTCAAGTTTTGTTCCATGTGTACCTTCGTGATGCAGCATTTTGATTCTAGGCCTTTCTCATTGGGCTCGCTAACCGAGTGAGTGCTTTAGCTATTATTTCTATTTTGTTGGCACTTGCGTTTTTGTGCCTCCAGAGTTGGTTAGTTGCTTGTGAAGTGAATTTTGTTCGTTTGCGGCATATTTTGCTTAAAGAGGAAGAAGCTGTGCGGATTCGCGCACATGGGTCGCTTAGGTATTTGCTTGATACAAAGCGAGACTTTTCTCTGGCCCTGCGTTTTGGTCGAGTTTGGTGCACGCTTGCTTTTGGCGTGTTTTTATTTCCTTTGTTTAAAGGTGTTTTTATTGTGTTCTCAGGAAGTTGGGGGGGGCAATTTTTGGCTCTTGCTTTGCTATTTGTAATGGTAATTGGGTGTTATTTCATTGTTGCGGTGTGGGCCCCTAGAAGTGTCGACTCGCAGCAACCAGAACGCTTTTTGGCACGATCAGCATGGCCACTGATTGGATGGTATTACATGAGTTGGCCACTGTTGACTATTATTTGTGCGTTAGGGCGAAAAGTTCTTGGTGATAGAGTTTCCAGTGTCGGTGCCTCTTTAAATCTGGCTGAAGTAGATATGCAGATTGCAGCACTTTACAGTGAAGAAAAACCTTTGTCTTCATTCGTCCGAAGTGTTTTTTCAAATGCACTTCGTATGAGCGAGCTTGAAGTGTCGGATGTCGTTTTGCCAAGAAGTCAGGTTGAGTATTTTGATCTTAATGAACCTATTGAAGAGAATATTCGTATTGCAATAGAGTCTAGCCATACTCGATTCCCGTTATGCCAGGGTGATCTCGATCGCGTGCTCGGAATTATTCATATTAAGGATTTGTTTCGAGAGAAAGCAGAACTGTCTAAAATGGATTTAAGGAAATTCCGCAGAAAGACACTGCGTATTGGAAGTGCTGAGTCTCTAGAGGATGCTTTTCAGAAATTGATTCGCAATAAAGTTCATATGGCGATTGTTATTGATGATTTTGGTGGTACTATTGGCGTACTAACACTTGAAGCCATCTTAGAAGAGCTTGTTGGAGATATCCAAGATGAATTTGATATTGAAGAATCGTGGATTACAGCTTTGAGCGCACAGCGCTATCGAGTCTCTGGGCTTGTTCCTTTGCACGATCTAGAAGAAGCTTTGGACGTATTTATCGAAAATGATGCAGTATCTACTTTTGGGGGGCTTATCACGCAAGAGCTCGGCAGGATTCCTGAAAAAGGAGAAACACTCGAATTGAATCACTTAAAAATAGTGGTTGATGAGGTTGACGAAAAGCGGGTCATATCCGCAATTGTCTCTGTTCTGCCAAAGGGTATTGTGGCTGATTAAGCGGCTACATCGCTTTCGGGCTGTTGTTGAGCTTCTTGCTCTCTTCTCTTTTCTTTTTCGAGCGTAGATTCTATTTGTTTTAATAAAGCCTGATGATCTGGGTTGTAAATATAGCGATCACTGCCAAGGAGTGTGTAGGCGCGTCTAAGAAGGTCACTGGGTGGTGCGTTAAGCGTCATGAGTTTTTCAAGATGTGGCTTTAAAGTGTCGTATTTATTGTTGGTATTGAGCTCGAGTGATACGAGCTCGATGAGCGGAAGCGGATTCTCAGGGTCTCGTTTTTGAGCACCTATCAGAATTTGGTAGGCTTGGTCGTCTCCGTTCATTTCTTGGAGTTCGTTTGAAATGAAAATAAGTCGCTCGGTGCTAAGGGTTCTGTCTTCGAGCATCTTTTTGAGATAAGCTTGAGCAATATCAGGATTACCGCTTCCTAGGTGTGCAAGTGCTCTTAGTCCATTAGTAATGCCTTGGTTTGCTCGCATCCAAGAGGCGCCTTCGTTGTCGAATTCTTCAAGGAGAGCTAAGGCTTCAGGATATTCCTGTGCTTCAATGTGCGTGTTGATCAGAGCAAAACAAAAAGGGCCCATATTAAACCCATTGTCTAGTGCTTGGGTATAAATTCTTTGAGCTAGAGGAACGTTTTGAGTTTGGCTGGCAAATAAGGCTACTTGATGCAGTTCCTGGGGCTGTTCGTTGAATTGGTTTAAGATGGCTTCTATTTCGCGCTTTTCTTCTTTTTTTTGTCCTAATTGATTATAAATAAGGAGTAGGTCAATGCGTGGGTCTGCTTCGAGTGGGTTTTCAAGTGTTCTTAGAATGGCATAGCGTCTTGCTTTGGCTCCCTTTCCGAGCCGTTGATAAAATTGAGCTAAGTAGTCGTAAATGATATCGTTGCTTGGATAGCGATTTAAGGCGTTCTCTAAAAGCTCAATGGCGGCTTCGGGGTTTTTTTGACTCCATTCGATGTTTGCTTGTAAAATAGTACCTTCTAAGAGCCTTGTTAGTTCGTATTTATTGATCAGAGCCTCAGCCTCTTCGAAGTTATTTTCATAGTAGTAGGCCGTTGCTGAAGAGAGTGCCAGGAAGAGTTTCATGGATAAATTTTCAGGATTTTCTTTAAGGCCTTGTTGGCAAAGTTCGATAACGTCTTTATTCATGCGTTCGTCTAACAGGGCCTGAATATATGTTTGTATGTATTCAAGGTTGTCTTTTTCTGCATAGGGCATGCCATCCTGAAGCGTTTTAAGTGCTTTTTCAGGCATTAAAAGAATATCGCTGTAAAACTCAGCGAGCAATACCCTCCCTTCGAGGTTTCCTGGAGACCGAATAATGCCTGCGCGTAGATAGTAAAATGCAGAGCGGATATCTCCCTCTTCAATGAATTCTTTGCTTTTTCGAATTTGGTAGTCTCCCATTTCTTTGCGGTGGGCTTCCATTCGAAAGGGAAGGACAAGTGTTTTCCAGAAGCTAATTTCCTCAAACTCTTTGACATACTTGAAATAGCCGTAAATAGCGCTGGCCAGGCTTAGCCAACCCGCAATAACCAGGACGCTCAGTGCAATGCAGATGCGCCTCCATTGGAATTGGTAGTGAATGCTTCCATCATCTTTTCGCCTAAGTGCAGCAAAGCCAAGGAGAACGGAATTTCTTGCTTTGGGTTTTTTGTTGTGAGAATTTTTGGGCATAATCCTTAAAAGGGTATAAAATCAAAGGGGGGATGTAAGCTGTTTTGGTAATATATATCGCCTTTTTATTCGCTTAAGGGCGCAGAATCAATCCGTTTTTACTCATGATCTTGGGAAGTCATTATTGGACTTTGCTTGTTATTCTCGGGGCGTATGGCTATTTTGGGCTTGCGAGGATGTTTCATTTAGGGCTTAATCTACCTTCTGAGCAGTGCTCCTTTGACAGCTGCTCAACTAGTTTAAGCTTAAATAAACCCCCCAACTACACAACAGAACAATGAAACATTCGCTAAGAAAGCTCTTTGCTTTGGGTTCCCTTGCTTTCCTTTCTGCGCAGGGCCTCACGGCAGCACCCCTATTCACAATTGGCGACTCTGTGGACGTCTTCTTTAACGGAGGGACAGAGGTTCGCTATCAAACGAACGTCTTCTTAACGGAGACCTTAAAGCAGGACGATTGGACTTGGATCATCTCACCAGGTGCTGAAGCTCGTTATGGTCGTGGTGGCATTATGGGTATCAGCGTTGTCTTCCGTGAGGATTTTTACCTTTATGACAAAAATACCCGTTTAGACACTGCTAATGCCAACCTCTTTATTAGTTCCTACTATGATGCAGGTGGGAAAATTCGCGGTAATGCAGGTTTTTCTTTTGTCCAGGTTGACCAAAACGATGCAGACTTGCTTGTTCCTCCTGGGGCGAGTGGGCTGAGCGTTACGTCCCGAAACTTGGTAAGTCGCAACCTCTACCATTTGCCAATTGAGCTTCAGTACGATTTTTCTCCAAAGACTTACTTCGAGGGCGGCTTCGTTTTTGATGGCACCCATTACACGTCTTTTCGCCGTTTGTACGAAGATCAGTACAGCTACACAGTGCCTTTGGATGTTTTGTACCGCTATTCACCCAAGCTAGATATTGGTGCTGGATATCAATTCCGCTACACAGATTTGCAAAATCCTGATTCACCACCCGATTTTCCTGCTCGAGCTATTGATCGCTACGATCACTTCTTTTACGGTATGCTCAAAGGTGAGCTTACTGCTAAGCTTGAGGCACGGATTCGCTTGGGTGTAACTTACCACGAGCTCGACAAACAGCCAACTTTCGGCAGCAAGAGCGATACAACACTAGGAATCGATAGTCAGCTTCTTTATCAATATAGCGTAAAGCTAAGCTTTATCGGTGGTGTCAACCGAGACTTTTCAGCAGGTAGTGTTGGCCAAGGAATTCGTAACACAGGCTTTAATGTTGGCTCTAAGTATGACTTTTCAGACTATATTAGCGCTAATGCTTCTCTCGACTATACGAACTCAAAGTACATCTCCGGATCCTTATTCAATCGTAGTGATGATACTTGGAATGGTCGAGTAAGCGCCACCTATCGTCCGAATGAGTATCTCGCCTTTAATGCAGGTTTTGCTATTCAGTACAATGACTCGAATCTCGCTGGATTGAGCTACCAAAATAATATTTACAGCTTGTCCGCAACACTGCGGTATTAACGAGACGTTATTGTTCTGTTGCTAATTTAACTCTCTTTGGGCTGCCCTTTCTATCGTGGGAAAGGGCAGCTTAAAGTGGGTTTCGTAAAAAAGGGGTAAAATACTATTTAGATTACATGCATACACGTTCTTTTCTCTTTGTTGTTTGGATTCTTTTTTTGGCTGGGTGTGCTTCACACACGGATATGAGTACCCAGAATTCGCTCCCGAGGACTCCTGCCTCGAAAGGGGCAAAAGCTAATTTAGGCGCCCGCCAGAATTATGTACTTCGCTCCACAGATCTGATTCAAGTCGAGGTGTTTCAAGAAGAAGATCTTTACAAAGAAGTTCGTGTAGCTGCTGACGGCATGATTGTGCTTCCCTTGATTGGGAAAGTTAAGGTCGCTGGGATGACTGTTTCAGAGGCTCAAGAAAAGATTCGAGAGCTTTACGATCAAAAGTACCTTGTTGATCCTCAAATCAATTTACTTGTGATTCAATATGCCCCTAGGCGTGTTCAGGTTTTAGGGCAAGTTAATCAGCCGGGTTATGTTATTATTCCTCCAGAAGAAGAAATGACGTTAGCTCAGGCTATTTCAGGGGCTCACGGGATGACTTTGCGTGCAGATCCTAAAAACGTTAAAATTAAGCGTGTTGCTGATGGAAAAACAAAAGTTTTTACTATTAATTTTAACGAAATTCTCCGCAATCCCGAAGCTAAGGATGTTTATGTCCACGATGGAGACACAATCTATGTTGAAGAGCGTCTCTTTTAGAATTTTCTTTTTCAATTCACAGACTTGTCTGTATGCGTAACACAACTGAGAGTATGGTTCAAGACCCGCAAGAAGAGGCTTCTAAGAGAAAGCCTAATTATCACAACTATCACAGCTACCATAATCACGGTTATCATGGCTATCATGGTTATGGTGGGCATGGTGGTGCTGGTTATGGTGGGTATGGATACGGCTATGGGGATGATTATAGCACTCAACACCGTCAGCCTCATAGGACTTTCAGGGATTACATATTTATCCTTCGAGAACGCATATGGTTTTTCTTGGTCATTTTTCTAATCGTTTTTCTGGGTTCTGTACTCTATACATTTAATACAACACCCTTATTCACTGCAGGTGCTACGGTGCAAGTCTTGCGTGACCCTGTAAACCCACTAGGTGCAGGAGCAGAGGATATAACGAAAGAAGAGATTCGCACTTCTGAAGACCTTAATACACAGATTAAAATTTTAGAAAGTTTGGCTATTGTTAATTCGGTTGCCGATCGCATTAAAGGTGCTGAGCGAAAAATGCTTATGGAACCCTATAAAGGGGATGAGGAGGTCACGATTAATGAAGTCCTTTATGAAAATCGTGACGTGGTTCCTCTGCGAGCCTCCTTGCTGATTGCAGTTACTTATACACATCCTGATGCGCGCATTGCAGCACATGTTGCCAATCTTTTTGCGGACGAATACATTAACTATAATCTTCGCCTTACTATTGAAAACTCGATGAAAGCAGTCGAAGACTTAAAGCTTCGCGTAAATCAACAGCGTTCCGAGGTGGAAGCTCTTGAGACAAAACTTGCTGAGTATAAAGAGCGTACAGGTAGCATTTCCGTTGAAGAGAGAGAAGATATTGACCTTCAGGAGATTATGCAGCTTAATCAAGTTTTGACAACGACGAAGCAAGTTCGCGATCAGTCTAAACATAGATGGGAGCAGATTCAGTCCTTTAAGGCAGAAGGAAAGCCCTTGCAAGATCTTCCATTTATTGCGGAAATGCCTTTGGTTCAAGACCTTCAGTCTCAACTCTCAGAACTAAAAGTCTCTCAGTCGAGCGCGGCTAAACGTTATCGAGAAGGTCACCCAAGAATGATCTCCATTAATCAGTCTATTGATGAAACTCAGAGTGAGCTCACTGCTGCGGTTAATTCGGCAGTCCAAAAAGTTCATGCAGCTTATGTTATTTCGGATACCAATTATAACCATGCTAAGGCCGAGATTTCTCGCAAAGAGAAAGATTTGATCGGTTTGGCAAAGACAAAAGTCGAATTTAACGCCATTAAAACAGATCTTGAGGCGAACCGAGATTTGCATCGTGCTATGGTGCTTCGTCTTAATACAGAGATTGCTCAGGTAAATCTCAAAAACCCGACTGCACGCATTGTTGATAAGGCTACACCTCCTATTTACCCATCTCATCCTAAGATTTTACTTAATCTTTTCTTAGGGTTTTCTGGTGGTATTATGCTTTCTCTTATTTTTGTTGGGTTGTTGGCGTTTTTTGATGATCGCGTGAAGACAGCCTATGATGTCGAAGGTATTCTCAATCTTCCCTTAATAGGTGTTGTTGCGAAACTACAAGAGCTTTCTGCCAAAGAAAAAGCTATTGCTGTTGCCTCTAATGCAGATCGCCGTGTAACAGAGGCATTTCGGTCTGTTCATTCTGCACTCAACTTAAATGAAATCTCTAAAAATGCGCAGATTATTTTAATGACAAGCACGGTTCCTAGTGAGGGTAAGTCTTTCGTTTCGACGAACCTTGCATACACTTATGCTTCGCATGGAGAGCGTGTAGTACTTATTGATTGCGATTTGAGAATGCCCAATGTTGCAAAATCAATGAATTTATCGAATGAGAAGGGGCTTCAGCAGTGCCTCAAAGACGGCAGTCGTCCAGAAGATGTTGTCCATAAGGATGTTTATCCTAATTTAGACGTAATGGGGTCAGGAGGGCACTCACAAAAATCAACTCAGATATTAAATGACAAGCGCTTTATTGCTCTTTTGGAAGACCTGCGAGGCTCTTATGATAGGGTCTTCATCGATTCACCTCCTGTTGCCGCTGTGAGTGATGCACTGAATGTTCTCCCTCACGTGGATGGAGTGCTTTATGTAATTAACTATAATACTGTAAAGCGCAAAACGGTTAAGGCAAGTGTCCGTAGGCTATTTGAGTCTAATGTTCCTGTTTTTGGAGTTATTATGAATCAGATTACGGCAGCCATGAGTAGCTATTACTACACTAACTACTACGAAAAAAGCTACGACAAGTACTATACAGGTGGGAGTAACCCCAAGGCTTAGAGTTTACGGTCGTACAAATAATTTAAAAAAGGACTGATAGGTTTAGGTCCTTTTTTTATTTTTTTGAGGCAGCTCGATTAAGGCGGTCATTTAATGCAATGCCGAGACCTTCGTTAGGAGCTTTTTCGATGAAGATTTTTTTGAAATTTTCTTTGTCGAGCTCTCGGAGTACTTTGTAGAGGTTTCGGCTGGCTTCCTCGAGTGAGCCATTTTTGCTGAGGTACTTCACATTAGGAGCATTAAGATTCTCTGTTGGCGTGTATGCCAAATAAACATAGGCAGCCTGTTCTGCGATAGAAGGTGAAAGATCTCCTGCTTTGACGAGTGTAACAGGGGTCTTGGGGCTGTAGTGTTTAGAAAGGAGGCCTGGAGCTTCGAGGCTTTCTTGTGATAGTAAAGAATACGTTTTTTGGTGGATTAAGACAGCTTTGTTAAGCACCTTTTCAATTGCTTGAGCGCTGATAGGGCCAGGCCTTAAGATTTCAATATGTTTGGGGTTAGATAGGTTGACTATTGTAGACTCTATGCCATGGTCGCAAGGGCCGCCGTCGACAACGCCATCAATGACATTGCCTAATGAATCAATGACATGGGCCGCTGTTGTTGGGCTTATGTAGCCAAATGGATTGGCGCTGGGTGCTGCTAAGGGGCATTTTGCCTTTTCTAGGATTGTTCTAAATGCAGGGTGTTTGGGCATGCGGAGCGCTACGGTGGGGCGATCGGCAGTTGCTAGACTGGGGACAATATCCTTCTTCGGGAGGATGATGCTTAACGGGCCAGGCCAAAAAGTTTGTGCCAGGATATAAAAGTCCTTATTGGTGTATGCAAGCTCATCTGCCTGAACAAGATGCGCTATGTGTATGATGAGGGGGTCTGTGCTGGGCCTTTGTTTTGCTTTAAATATTTTTTTTAGGGCTGCAGGGTTTAGCGCATCTGCGGCTAATCCATACACCGTTTCTGTAGGCAACGCAACAACGGCTCCTGATGCTAGATCAGAAGCAACTAGACTTAAATCTTCTGGACTCGAAGAAAAATGCCTACAAGGCTTCAACTGTGTAAGTTGTTGTTGCGGAGCAAATTTCTTTACTTGGCTAGTAGCATAGCCCGAGCCCGCTTAACCATGCGGGTAACATGCCTTTGCTCTTTTGCTGAAAGATTTGTAATGCGTCGTGGCAAAATTTTGCCTGTTCCTGTGACAAAGCGACTGAGCTGCTCAGTGTCTAAGTAGTTGTAGCCCAATGG
Organism: Opitutia bacterium UBA1116; assembly: GCA_002313355.1. Lineage (GTDB taxonomy): Bacteria > Verrucomicrobiota > Verrucomicrobiia > Opitutales > UBA1977 > UBA1977. The sequence goes on from DCBD01000076.1 coordinate 9,839, forward strand.
AGAGCGACTTTGTGTTTTTTCTTCTTGTGTAGTCATGAAGAAAGAAGGAAAGCGGTTTTTTGGCTTTTTTTCAAGGAAAAAATAAGGGAAAAACCAAGCTCTTTTGTTGGATTGCTTCGACCTTAATAATAATTAAAATCCATTGATTTGCTGATTGTTAGGGGCATTTTATTCGAAGAATTCGTCATAAGATTAAAAAATTTATTTATTTGCTTGCAATTTATAACTAATACGCATTTCTTCTTATTGATTTGATAAGAAAACAACTTATTTTTAAACAAAATTATATCGATGGACATAAAAAAAGAACTCAAATATATAGAACGTGTTGAAGCTCGTCTTGCGAAGAAGAAAGAAGATCTTATTGAGCAGGAAAAGCGTCTTCAAGAAGCAGACTCTAAGTTGGATTTTCTCTTCCGTGAAAGTGGTTATGCCACACCGAAGGAGTTTGTTGAAGCACTCATCCTTAAGTTTAAAATTAAACTTACACCTTCAGGTCGCTTAGTGAAGCGCCGTAAGCGTACGAAAATTACTGCAGAGCTCCGAGACTCTATTGCCAAAAATTTGGCTAATGGAATGTCTATGAATGCGGCCTCGAAGTATTATAATGTCAGCTATGCTGTTGTTGTTAAGGTGAAAAAAGGCCAATATAATCACGTGCGTTAGAACTCTAGTTAGATTGTGTGCATAAGGTTTTAGTTTCCTTATGTTTAAATTTTAAAGCCGCAGTATCATCCTGCGGTTTTTTGTGTGTTTAAAGTAAGGAATCTTCCCATTTTTAGAAAAGGGCAAATAGCATTGTATCGATTTTTGAGGTTTGCTAAAAACACTATGAAACTCCTCCTTCAATGTATTATCATAAAACTGCTTGCCGTGTCCGTCTTAAGCCCTGCGACTACGAGTTCATTCATGCTACGTTTATCCGTGCCGGTGAATCTGAAGAAACACTCGAGACTTTGTTTTCTGATCAGGCCTCTCGTGACCTTTTGCTCGATGATGCGCGGCTATTTCAGGAGATTATCGACTGCCCTAAATTATTATTATTTTCGCCGTCGTTGTATTTTTATGTCTTAGTTCGGCATGTGTTTTTAGACGTAGGGCTCGAGGGGCGTGCTCTTGCTGATTATGTGGCCGCCGTTTTGGAGCATTTTTTGTCAGAAGAGGATAATCCCAAAAACCTTTATTGGGTGGACTTCTGTGAAAGCATTGAACGGGGCAATCCTACAGATTGTTTTTATAAAACATTGGATTGGGCCAATGCTGCTCTTTTGATGACGGGCGTATTTCCTGATTTTATTGCTCAGCGAGAGCAGCGCAGGGGGGCTCCTTCGCTGGATTTTTATGAGTCAGCAGCTGCATCTTGTTATCGTATGGCAGGGGGGCACTCGATGGCACTCGAGCTGAATTTAAATGAGGTTCTAGCAATGCTTAGTGAAGCATTTCCTCTTGCTCGAAAGGGGCTAAACGCAATGCGCGATCGGTTGATTTTTATTCGCCAACCATGGCCTCTTGATTTAGAGTAAGAGCTTTGTAGTTATGCAATATAAAGATTATTACGAGGTTTTAGGCGTACCTCGAGATGCCGCCGATGATGTGATCAAAAAGGCGTTTCGCGCTTTAGCTCGCAAGTACCATCCGGATCATGCTGAAGACAAGGCTGCTGCAGAGGAGAAATTTAAGGAAATTAACGAAGCTTATGAAGTTTTGGGAGACCCTGAGAAGCGTCGTAAATACGATGTATTGGGAAAAGATTGGCAGCGCGGGGGTGGGCCGCCTCCCGGATGGGATGGTTTTGGGTCGACGGCGCAAGCTCGAGGGGGGGAATATCATTTTGGAGGTACCGGGTTTAGTGATTTTTTTGAATTCTTTTTTGGGGCACAGGCCGCAGATCCTTTCGGTGGATTTCAGTCAGGTCATGCAAGCCCGTCTCGCGGAGCGGATCTCAATGCAGATTTATTGGTTTCGCTCGAAGAAGTGATGGAGGGTGGCTCCCGTCAGCTTTCTTTGCGTACTCCCCAAAGTACTTCAACCGAGACAATTCGGGTTAAAATTCCTCCAGGAATTGATGATGGCCAAAAAATTCGCATTACTGGCAAGGGAGAGCCTTCGATGTCAGGAGGTTCTCCGGGAGATTTATATTTATCGATCCGTTATGAGCGTCATCCAGATTTTTCCGTTGCAGGGAAAGATTTAAACTATGAGCTTGAGCTTTTCCCTTGGGAGCTCGCCTTAGGAGTTAAAAAGCGCATACCGACACTTCGGGAAAGCGTTTTTTTGAATATTGCACCAGGTACTCGCTCTGGGGCGAGATTGCGCTTAAAGGGCTTGGGCTTGAGGGATGCTAAAGGAGCATGCGGGGATTTGTTTGTCACTCCAGTAGCTCAAATACCGGCTGTGGTGACACAATCACAGCGGGACATCTGGGAGAAGCTTGCCAAGGAATATGAATAATACACTTGCAAAAAAGGCGGACAGCCTACCCCTAAACTGTCCGCCACTCTTTTTATCTACTTGGTCTTATTACCCAACTCCCATGGGAGAAATCTTAAAAATACATAAATCTACTCGATGAGGTCAGTAAATACTTATGAATACCTTCGTAGAGATTTTCTAAAAGTCAATGCTTTTCCTTAATTTTATTTTATTTTTTTATTACAAAAAAACAGGCATATACCCCAGGTCTTATGACGAGCGTTACTTCAAGTGATATTTAGATGTCAATAGATGTTCTTCGAGCACTTAAAATCTGAAATTTTTGACCGAAATGTGCTGGATGTAAGAGCGCCTGAAGGTCATTTTTTTCATTTGAAAGCTGAGGTTCTTGTTTTGTAATGATTTCCTTTATAGTGCTTTGCGAGTTTTTCATAAAAAAAGCCTCTTGTGAGTTTAGTTCTAGACCGGTAAAGCCCATGCTCAGGAGACATTGCTCAATCCAGTCCCAAATAATATGGCATGTAAGGTCTTGTTTTCCGGGATTTGCAAGGAGATCTTGTTTTTGCTTGTGTTGAGCATATGCCCTAGCACTCCCTTGGGGGGTTTCATAGAGGAGGGCAGGCGCTGTTTTCCCGTAATCAGCCAGTATGATCATCCCTTCCCATGTTTCTGGTATTAAGGAGGTTAAAAAGAATTCAGCTCCTGAGGGTACATCTATAATATATCCTGGTGTGCTCATTTGAGGTAGGCGTGCTTGATAAAATTGAGCACCAGAGGTCATTTCTGGCAGAATTATTTCTGTAAGCTTCTCATTATCAATAAGAATCCCAAGTTCTTGCCAGCGTCCGTTTTGAAATATAAAGCGGTGAAAGGGCTGTGCATCGAGCACTTCATTTGCAAATATCACAGCTGGCGACGGAAGCTCTTTTGTTTCGCCTAGTCGATGGCATACATGTTCTGAAAAAGGAGATTTTAATCCGTCAAAAACAGGAGCTCCAGGTTCGGCTCCAATTTCAATGAAGGGTATGTCTGCTGTAGGGGCATTCCAGAGGGTATGAGCAGCTTCGAGGACAAGTCTTCCGAAAACAGGCCCTAAGCTGGAGGCTGTATAAAAGTCGGTCTCAGCAGATTGCCCTACACGTTGGCGTGGTTGCTGGTAGTAGCCCCATTGAGGGTCATAGAGGGCAGTATTGACAAAATCATAGTAGCTCAAATGCCCGTGAGCGTTTGCATGTTGAGCGAGTACCTGTAAGATTCCTTCAGTGTTATGAGAGGATTTTGGCATGAATGGCTTGCCTGGTTATAGGTTCCTCGTCAGAGTTTTCAAGCTTTTGGGTCATGATTTTAGCTATTGAGAGTTCATGTGACGAGTCTGCAATTGCTTTGTTTGAGAAAGATCAAGGCATATTGGGCGAATGGGTGCATCGGCAAGTAGAGCTTCATCTCCATTATGGTGGGGTCGTTCCTGATTTAGCCAGTCGAGAGCATATGGCTTTTTTGCCTGAACTGCTTAAGCTCGCCCGAGAAAAAGTAGATATTGGCGCAATCACTCAGGTAGCCGTCACATTGGGCCCTGGGCTCGCGGGATGCTTGGCTATGGGTGTGTCTTTTGCTAAGGCATTGGCTTGGGCCTGGAAGGTCCCTCTTATTGGGGTTAACCACCTGCGCGGGCATGCATTCTCCCCGTTCATTGCGTTACATCAGGCAGACCCAGCAGCTTTCACTGAGCGCTTGCAGGCTTGCCTTCCTCACCTTGGGCTTCTTGTCTCCGGAGGGAATACTTTGCTTTTTGAGCTCGATACTTCTTTGAGTATTCGGATTCTTGCCGAGACTGTAGATGATGCAGCAGGCGAGGCATTGGATAAAGGAGCCAAGCTACTGGGGATGCCTTACCCTGGAGGGCCTTTGATTGAAGCTAAAGCACTGGAGGGCGATACTAAAGCTTATGGCTTCCCTCGTGCATTTCCACGTGCTTCGGATGCCAAATTTAGCTTTTCTGGCTTGAAGACAAGTTTGCGCTACTTTTTAGAAAAAGTAAGTGATGAAGAGCTCGCTTCTATTGAATCGGATGTCTGTGCTAGCTACCAAGAGGCCGTTATGGGGGCCCTTGTCCACAAGACGAAGCAGGTTCTAAAGCATAAAACTTATAAGAGCCTAGGCCTTTCTGGCGGTGTTGCCAACAATCAACGCTTGCGAGCCTTATTCAAATCTTTGGCGTCGCATGCAGGTGTAGAGCTTTTTGTAGCAGAGCCAAGGCATACGGGCGATAATGCTGCCATGATTGCTTTTGCAGCTTATGCAGATCGAGGGGGGGTGCTTTACGATGAAGGCTACGCGCTAGGGTTTGATCCTTCCATGCGTCTTGCTTGAAGGGTTTGGGCTTCTTGAGGGTATTCAAATACGGCATTGGTAACGCCTGGATTGATGTCAAATTGCTGGATGATTTGTGTTGAATCAAATTCTCCATTTTCAAGTACATCTGTTTTGAAAGGTTCTGTGAGGGTATCTACAGGTCTAAAGTCGCTAAAAACAGAGTTACGTGCGCGATCACCTTCATAAGTTGTCATACGCAATATGCGAAAGGTTTCTGGATCAATGGCATAATCAAGACGCATGCCGTCAGCAATCTGTACTTGGACATTATAAATCTCTTTTCCATTGAAGCTTTCCCAGCTGACCGTTTTTACGACAAGGTCATATCGATCTGGTTCTAAAAGGTAGCCAAAGAAGGGGGCATTTAATTTGAAAAGCGCAGCTTCTGTACCTTTAACGATTTCAGCTGCTTTAGGCGATGCACCTGCAAGGTATTTCCATACATGTGTTCCGTCGTAAGCCATGACAAAGTTTCCTTGAGGGTAGTGCAGTGCTAGTCTTACCTTATTCGGTTTTTTGCGAATGAGCGTAAAAGGAATCGTACTTTCTTTGGTTTCAATTGTCCCTCGAATACGCATACTGTGAATTTTGCTAAGTGAGGCTTTGCCTCCTTGTGCTTTGAGGTGTTGATCAAGAATTTCTTCGCCCGATGGAAGTGGAGTTTCTGGAGCGGCATAAGCCATAAATCCAAAAATTAAGGCAAAAGTACATGCAAAGAGTTTTTTCATGGGACTATAAGCTATAGGTGGGTAATGGAGCTTTATGTACTTAGTTTAAGAGTGGATTTCTCCGCTTACAAGCCTGGATGCAATGCTCTGTTTTAAGAAGCATGGTTTGTTTCTGGGGATTTTCCAAGCAGGCGTAAAGGTTTGCCTGCATAGAGGTTCTGTTCGATTTCTTCGAGGGGCCTGTTTTTTGTTTCGGGAACAAAGCGCCATGCAAATAAAAGTCCTACGATAGTGCATCCAGCGTAGAGAAAGAAGGTATTTCCCATCCCAAGGGTAGACCGAAGAATGTCGAATGTCTCGCTCACAAGCATGTTAAATGCCCAATTGGCACAACTAGCGATGGCCATTCCGGAGGCACGCACTTTTAATGGAAATACTTCCGACATGATGATGTAGGGTACGCCTCCTAAACTAATGGCAAAGAATCCAATAAAAAATAAAATGCTGGCAATGGCTCCATAGGTGCTCGCTCCATGAACGCCGTTGGTTGTTTGGAGGAGGCTTCCGATGGTGGTAAGGCAAGCAATCATCCCTGTAAATCCAATGAAGAGGAGGGGTCTGCGTCCGCATTTGTCAACGACCCACACGCCAACTACAGTCATGACAACATTGACTGTTCCCATAAGGACTTGAGCGAGAAATTTCCCTGTTTCGCCGAGGCCTGCTTCAGCAAAAACTGCCGGCCCATAGTACATGATGGCATTGATTCCAGAAAGCTGCTGGAAGACAAAAAGGGCAAAGGCCATTGCAAGGAGGGGAAAGAGCTTTCCTGAAAAAAGGTCTTTGAGGCTGCCTCCTTCACGAGTTACACTTTCATGAATTTCATCGAGTTCTGTATGGATATCCTCTTTGCCAAGGAGTTTTTTGAGTGTTGCTTCAGCTTCTTGGTCGCGTTTCTTTAAGACAAGCCATCGAGGACTATAAGGCATTTTGAGCATGCCTAGGAAGAGTATAGCTGAAGGTACAATGCCGACGCCAAACATCCACCGCCAGTTCATCTCGTGATCGGGTATCCATTGAACGAAGACTAGGTTTGCCGTAAAGGAACCCAAGAGCCCTAGAGTAATTGCGAGTTGAAATAGAAATATGATAGCACCGCGCACATCGGGTGGGGAAATTTCACTCAGGTACATAGGAGCAATCATTGCCGAGATTCCGATTGCAATGCCCATGAGAAGTCGCCCAAAAATGACCCAGTCAATGTGGAGTGCAAGTGCAGTGGTCAGCGTGCCGACCACAAAAATTAAGGCGGTGTATAAGAGGCTTTTGCGACGACCCAAGGCTTGGGCACAAAAGCCACTCATTAAAGCACCGAAAAAAGCACCGAGAGGGACAACGGCTACGACAAAGCCTTTGAGTGCATTTGTCCGGACATCGTTGCCGTGGATACCGAAAGTTTCAAAGATAAATGTTTGGGCCCCTGAAATAACCCCTGTGTCAAAGCCAAATAGTAAGCCCGCAATGGCTGCGACAGATCCTATGAGGTAGGTGCGAAGCGAGGAGTTTCCTTTCATAAAGATAAAGAATGGTTAATTATGCTTGGTCCTTAAGGTATGCAGAGTAATCTCCGGAGGGCAATTCAATCTTACAGGAATCCCGCAGCAGCCTGTTCCTCGAGAGGTATAGCCTTCTAGGTTGTGGTGTCGCCAGGGGCCGGCAATTTTTTCACGGGAGCAGCCGTTGCTGTTGTTAACGATGGGGATCCCACCTGGTAGGCAAATTTGACCCCCATGCGTGTGTCCGGCAAGAAGGGCAGAGAAGCCAGCAGCTTCTGCTTGAGCAAAGGTTTCAGGAGAGTGTGACAGAAGAATGCTGCACATTTCTGGCTGAAGGTCTTGCGCGACCTTGCTAATAGAGTGTGTTTGATAATAATTGGGGTCATCGATGCCGGCCAGCAATATGCGAGCTCCGCCATGGTCGATATAGGTGGTTTCATTGAGGAGAAATTGTATTCCTGCAGCTTCAAGATGGGGAACTATTTCAATGAAATCATGGTTGCCGAGGACTGCATAGATGGGGGCTGTAATGGCTTTGCAGATTTCGAGGGTCTCTTCGATGGCAACGTGGTAAGCTTCAAACGTTTTACTCCGAAAATCGCCTGTGATTACGCAAAGGTCATAATTGAGTCCTTGAACGGCTTTGATAATCTTGGGTGAGAGTGCTCGATCAATATCTGCGTGCAAATCTGTTAGCTGAAGTAGTTTGTATCCATCAAAGGCTTCGGGAAGATTTTTTATAAATATTTCATTGTAAATAACTTCCATGGACAGAGCATTGCGTCGCCCTAAGTGGTAAATGCCCACGAGCTTCAGTCCTAAGCCAATTAACTTTTCAAACCTCTGAATATCAATAATATACTTTCTTTGTGGGGTTTCGGTGGCCTCTTGGTGAGCCTGTTTGAGTAGGCGCTTGCGCAGTAAGTCTCTACCTAGGCGACGCTCTAGTGCTGCATAATCAATAACCATTCCGTTTGTTTGCCTCTTTCTTTGATGTTCAAGGGCTTAGGATGGAGATTTATTTGCTAAAGACAAGGCCTTCTACACATTTTTAAGGGATTACGAGGGAACTTTGACCGCCCAAGATTTGACAAAAATAAGGTAGGAATTGTATATTAGAGAATCTTTACAAACAGGAGGAAGATAGATTATGTCCCTAGACGCCAGTCGTTTCGAGCACCGTGGTGCTAAGATTCACCAGCTTGCTGAATTTGCTCAGCAAGGTGCAGAACGCTTAATTATTAAAAAAGGCCAGTTTACCGAAGGGAGGCGCGCGGCGTGGATGCGTTCCGGCTATAACCGAGATGCTCACATTGAGCTTAAAAATAGCCTGGTTGCTGCTTATGGCAAGGAGGTATCGGCTCAGGTTATTCAAGAGTATGGTATTAAGGCCTTATTCGATCAGGGTAAGCATTTATCGGGGAAAATGGTTGAACAAGTTTTGCTTCGTGCAGAAGAGCTATCAGCGCCTAATGAGATTGAGCAATTTATGGGAGAATCCCTTGCCAATGAAACTACTCAAGATGCCGTAGTGCGCTATCTCTATAGTCAAATTGGGAACAAAGCTAAAGTTGATTATGCCCTCAAGCATTCTTTGCTATTTACTCAAGCAATTAGAAATGAGAATGAGCTCACAGCTGGCCTTCTGGG
>DCBD01000078.1 GCA_002313355.1 Opitutia bacterium UBA1116
GCAAAGTGTGGTCGACCACACTTTTAGGGTCCGAGGAGGCTGATATTGCTCCAATTGTTACCTCTGCGGTTCAGTCGTCTAACCGTGTTCTACCACAGATCATCTCGAGCATGATGAATGATAGCGAGCAGGGCGATGTCTTGACTGAGGACATGCATGAAGTACCCGTTCAAGTTGAGAATAGTGGTACAAGTGATTATGAAACAGAATCTTATGATTCTTTTGAGTTGGAGGCATCCTTCCATAAGAGTGAGGATGTTCAGGTGAAACAGCTTCTTAAAGAGCCTGTTGTTTCTGTTAAAAACGCTGGTAACAAGGAAGTTAAGAAAGTCGAGGTCAAGAAAGAGTCCTCTTTCAGCTCTTTGACTCGTCCTATCCCTTTGGCTCCAAAAGGCGATTTTCGAGCCACTGAGCCTCTTGCTCAAATTTCTAAAGAGAATGTTGTTTCTGATAGCATAATCTCAATAGAGCCTCCAGAGGACTCTAATCAGGCTGAAGAAGTGTGGTCTACCACATCGCGTTTGTTTTCTAAAGATATTGAAGTAGCTGATAGTAAGCATTTTAAAGATGTTAAATCCGCTGAGATGGACAAGCCTCTGATTCGGCCCATTTTAGAGTCCAAGAGAGCTATGCCAGCAGCGAAGCCGGTTTCTGCCCCCACGGCACAAGACAAAGCTGAGGTTGAAAAAGAGGGGGTGACGGATACTCTTCATGAAAGTCTTCGGAATGGTGCAATGCCTCCGGAATCTTGTGCCGAAGATCATCCGGAGATTGGGCAATATGTGGATTCTCCTGAGAGTTTTTCTATTGAGCTTAATGAAGAAGATGGCTCTTTAGCTCAATATTTACATGGACAACCTCATGTGGTTTCCATTGGGAAATCGGTGGAACAGGAGAGCGATCACGTTTCTTCGGGGCAGGGTAGATCCACCTCTTTTCAGAAGGTCGTGCCCTCGGAGTCATCTCATGACTATCAGCCATTAACTGAGACAGCCGAGCAAAAAGAAGCTGGTTTTATGAAGCCGGTGCCCCAAAAAGAGGTTTCGAATGCTGTGGGTGAACAGGAGCGTGTTCCTGTTTCAGAAGTGAGGTCGGTTGAGGCTAAGGTTATCCCTGAGATCAAGGTGCAAGAGTCAGCACCTCCAACTGAAAAGGTAGCGCAAGTAGTGCTTCAAGAATTTGAGACAGCGCATCAAGGGGTGGTCAGGGAAAACCCTTTACCTATGCCTGAAGGGGTATCTTCCCGGGTATCTGGATCAGATGAGAAGAAAGATGCTTCTACATCTTCGATAATGTCTAACGCAGGTGTTTCGTTAACTCATGAAGTTGATCAAGAATCATTAACAATCCCTAATCAGATACAGCCCATTTTAGGTAGCTCTCAAAGTGCATCGGTTGAACCTGTGCGTCCTGCCGATGCTTCGTCGACCTATGTCCTCGATAAACCTGAGATGATAGTGTCCCAGCAAGCAATGTCTCAGCTAGAGCCAACAGTGCTTGTATCAGAAAGTGCACATCCTCAAGAGCCTGTACGTGTTGAGGATCCTGCATTATTTCAAAAGCCTGTAGTGACACCCGCACACTCGCTAAAAAAAGAGAGCTTGTTCAGTGAGGAAGGAAGTTTAACGAAATCATCGGATATAGTCGCTGTAAAAGAGACTTCTCGCCTGTCATTGAATCTACTGAGTCAATCCGTTGATCAAGAGGAAGAGCTTACTACAGAGCTTAAAGATTGGCCACTGAAGACTACCATTGGATCACGTTTTTTAGAGAGTGCATCTAAAGAAACCTCTAGCAAGGGTCCTCAAAAATCAGGAATATTAAGAGATGATGTAGCCAATGACTATCGAGTTTCTATGGATCGTATGGCTGCTGAAGAGGATGATGTTGTTGATGAGATAGATCTTTCAAGGCAGCAAAAGCTAGAGCGTTTGGTTGCACCCTATGCTCAGCATAAACCTGAGCGCGAAACCCATGTTCAAGGGCGCAATAAGCAGGTAAGTGCTTCGGTGCCTTTGAGGGCTTCAGTGAACACTGAAAGCAGCGCGCGCACGGAGAGTTCGCTAAGGTATGAAATACCTGAGTCAGGAATTCAGGTTAGCCCCGATCGATCCCTGTCCAAGAAAGATATTGGAATGCAGGAGCTTTTTAGAGACTTGGTCCAGGGGATGCAAAATCGCGATGAGGCTTCTTTAAATCCGGAACTTGGAAAGTCTACCGATGTGCGTGCTTTGCATAGTCATAGTGAGAAGGCTGAAACTCCTTTTGAACCCATACCTGCCATGCAAAATATGAATTCTAAGTTAATGCAACAGCTCGAGCAATTTCAACGTAGCCAACGTCCCTGGGCAAAACTTTCCTTGCCGATGGAGGAGGGTGAGGAGCTGATGCTGTCTTTTAAAATCTTGGACGGACGCATCCAGGTTCGATTTGGAACTCAAAATAGCGGGCTTCGTGAAACTATTGAGCGGGGATGGAGTGACCTTATCAAGATGGCATCGATACAAGGCATTGTACTTGATCAGCCTGAGTTTGAAGGGCGTTTGAGGGTGCGTGGTCAAGTTTTTCAGTCTGCACAGCGTTCGGACTTAAATGAAGATGGTAGTTCTAAAAACTCTAAGCGACGCCCGGCAAGTATTGGATCTGAGGGTGAGCCCTCAGCTTCTGATGGCTTAGATGACTATGAAGGCATGCTTAAGTGGGCCTAATTAAATCAAATTGAATGAAAATCCTTAAAAAAACATGAGTGTTCCCGATATAACTTCATCGAGCCCTAGACCTACGGCCTTACCCTCACATGATAAAAGTGCTCGCAAGGGAGGAGATCAAGAGCTAGGCGCTGAAGACTTTTTGAAAATATTAACCATTCAACTGACACACCAAAATCCGCTAGATCCCATGAAAGACACCGAGTTCATATCACAGATGAGCCAGTTTAATGAACTGGAACAGTCTCGTGAGCTCGCTCAGACAATGAAGGCTCATACTTATCTGGGTAAAAAGGTTTCTGTTGTCGATATTTCGGGAGGTCGTGAGCATTCCGTGACGGGCTTAGTCACTGCTTTTGAACGCGATAGTAACGGTGATAAAGTAGTGATTAATGGGAATAAGTATTCTGTTTCGAATATACGCCGTGTGGAGTTAGTTGAGGCTATGCCTGTTTATAGTGCCGCGATGTCGCCTAGAGTCACCCCAAGTGAAGATGTTAATGTAGCTTCTGTTCATCCTGAACAAGAAGAAAAGGCTACCGAAAACCCAATTGCTGAAGTGATTGGTGAAGTTGTAGAAAAAGTTTTAGAAACTAAAGTTTAAAAAATAACCCCTTAAGGAGGAATCTATTATGTCTATAGGAACCCTAATCAGTAGTGTGAGCGGCCTTAAAAGTCACGAACAAGGCCTTGAAGTTATCGGTGATAATATTGCAAATGTGAATAGTCGCAGTTATAAGACAACGCGTGCAGGATTCACCAATTCCTTTAGTAATTTGCTGAGCCGTTCTACACCTGCAACGGGTTCTGGCAGCAATCGTCCTGCTGTTCAGGTAGGTACCGGAGCCAAATTGGGTGGTGTCACAACAGACTTCAGCCAGGGTGTGATCACGCCAACGGGCATTGATACGGACATGGCGATTGATGGCAATGGCTTCTTTAAGGTTAAGAATGTTGTCAGCAGTCAAGAATATGCAACACGTGATGGTTCGTTTCGTGTCGATGATCAAGGTTATTTTACGACTAATGATGGACTTCGCCTTCAAGGTCTAGGTGGTGGTACTATTAGCTTTGCTGCATCCGAGTTGAATGGGAAGTTAGTTTATACACCTAATATTGTTGCACCTTCAACAGTGGGTGACATTCGTCTAGATTATAATTTGTCTATTGGTAATGGACTTTCTAATAACACAAGTGGAGCCTTCACGGATCAACAAGTAGAAGAAAATGTCCCCAGTGTGACTGGCTTGACCATAGATCCATCGGGTAATGTACATTTGCTTTTAAGTGATAATACTTCCTTTATTAAAGGCCGTGTATTGACTGTTGACTTCTCGGATCCACAAGCTCTCGTGCGTGAATCAAATGGCCTTTATTCAGGCTTTGGTGCAGCAGGTATAAAGTCCGGAAATAGTTTTGATGCAGCTAATAATACTCCAGGATCTAACGGTCTTGGTGAAATTAAGGCAGCCTCTTTAGAGCTTTCCAATGTTAATTTGACGGATCAGTTTGCTGAACTCATCAAGACACAGCGAGGTTTCCAGGCAAATGCACGCGTCGTTTCAGTGTCTGATGAGGTCATGAATGAAGTGGTCAATTTGAAGCGTTAGTCATTCATCTTTAACTTGCTTAAGCTATGGCTGAGGAAGAACAAAAGCCCGAAGAAAACTCTGAGGAGAATAAGCCTGAGGAGAATAAGGAAGAGACTCCTAAGGGTAGTAACCCTTGGATCCCCTTGGCTATTGTTTTGGTTCTCTTTCCTGCGCTCAGCTACGCTTTGATGGAGTTTGTCTTCATTCCTAGGATGATGCATATTCTGGAAACGGCTACAGCTAAAGGATCCGAGCATGCAGCTAGTAGTGCGGAGTCTGAGCATGCAGAAGTTGAGGGAAGTGCAGAGTCTCTTCAGCAATATAAATTTAATAGTGTTGTTGCTAACTTGTCTGGGTCGATGCAAAGCCGTTACTTAAAAGTAAGTTTTATGGTTGAAAGTAGCGATCCTAACTTAACGGCTAAAATTGAAAGCAATAAAGCTAAGTTAACCGATAATGCGCTCAGTATTCTTTCGGCGATGTCTCTTCATGACTTAGAGGAGCCCGGAATTAAGAATATTCTGCGCAGTGATCTTATCAATGCATTCAATAGCTCGCTAAAAGGGAAAGTTATCAAGCAGCTCTATTTTTATGAGTTTGTTGTTCAATAACCTTATTTAGTCTCTTTGTATGGGAACAGAAGAAGAGAGCCAAACTCAAGAGGCTGCTGAACGTTCTGAAAATGAGACTTCAGTGACTGCTCAAGAGGAGAGTGATGGTAGTGGTGAGCAAGCCTTTGAGGCTTCTTTTACCTTAGGTGAAACAAGTTCTGTTGAGGTTTCAGGTGCATTGATTTCATGTCGTGGAGAACGTATTGCCGATACTTCTAATTGGAAAGTGTGTACGGTAGATTTTCGAAACCCTATATTATTGACTCGGCTAGATATGCGGCGTTTGTGCCAGCGCTACCAGGCATTTTCCGATGCTTTATCGCCTCGATTTTCAATGTTTCTGAGGTCTGATGTGCGTACACGCCTGGTTTCTGTTAAGACGCAGCTCTATCAGGATTTCACTCAGGCCATACCTGACCCTTCGCATGTGGCGCTTTTTCGCTTAGAAGGGTTGCGCGGGGTGGGTCTTTGTCAGATAAGTGTTGCGCTTGCTCGAGGGCTTGTCGATCGCATGCTTGGTGGGCATAGTGAACCCGAAGAAAATGATACACGGAGCCTTACGGAGATTGAGGCAACGCTTGTGCAAGATGCTATTCAATTAGCCCTCAATGAGTGGTGTAGTCAGTGGGAGGATGTTATGCCACTGTGCGCTAGTATGATGGGGTCTGAGAATAGTGGGCAATTTTTACAAACTTCGGTTAAGGATGCCCTTATGATGGTTGCCTCTCTTGAATTGAAATTAGGAGGTCAAAAGCATCCCATCCAAATTGCACTGCCTTATTTAACGGTAGATCCGCTTGTCGAGGTAATGCGCAACCGCGAAAAATCTACTCAAGAGGAAGTCCCAGAAAAAAGGTCTAAGTGGGTGCCAGGTTACGAGGATATCCTAATTCCTGTTTCAGCTGAATGGGATGCATTTTCATTTACTGTCGGAGACTATTTAACCTTGAGGGCAGGGGATATCCTTGAATTGCCAAAATCTGTTTTATCAGAGACACAGCTTCGCCTTTCTGGTAGAAAACGCTTCTTAGGCGAGGTGGGCATTGTCGATGATCGAGTTGCTATAAAAATAACTGAAACCGTTGAGGAAGGGCCTTCTTATGAGTGAAACGAGCCAAGAGCCAAAAAATTTGGATTTAATCTGGGATATGAATGTCTCTGTAACTGTTCAATTAGGATCTTGTGAGATTCCTATGCGAGAAATTGTTGCCTTAGAGCCCGGAGCTGTTGTACAACTAGAGCAGCATGCAAAAGACCCCGTTCGTCTCTATGTTAACAAAAAATTGGCTGCCTTTGGTGAAGTTGTCGTTGTGGAGGATAACTTTGGCATTAAAATCACAGAGCTCGTCGGTGCTCAGGAAGCTCCGGTGCAGGCAAAAGAAGCTGTTGAAGCAAAGACAGAAAGCTAGAGGTTGCCGTTTTGCGTTTGTGCTCTTATGTGCTTCAAGCCTGTGTAGTCTTGCTTGGGCTGAAGAGGCAAAGGCAGCTACAGATGCTAAACCTGCTGCAACGAAACCGTTAACTCCAAGTGCGCAGCCCGATGCGGCTGTTCCGAAAGAAACGCTGTTTTGGCTGTATGGCTTTCTTGTTATGACTGCCTGTATTGTAGGTTATAAGGTGTGGAAAAAAGGCGCCTTGGTGCGTACGAATTCAAAACAGAGCAAGTTGCAAGTCCTTGAAATGCGGGTGCTTGGAAATAAGCAGTTTCTGCTAGTTGTTGAATATGAAAACCAGAGGATGATGCTGGGGGTGAGTCCGGGAATTATTCAGCACCTGTGTTTTCTGGGTGAGAGGTCTCAGGCTGCGATTCCTAGTGGCCAGGACCTAACGGCAATTTTGGAAGCAGGAGGGCATACGCCTCAGAATATTATGCGTGGCCATCCACACATAAAACGCGAATAATTCATCTTTTTTACCGCTACATGCTATACTACCCCAAATTTTTACTACGCTTGACTTTTTTTGCAGGGCTCATCCTTTGCTTTACCAGCGTTGTTGCTTATGGGCAGTCTTCAGGTGCTACACCCATTAACTTTACCTTAAACGTGGGAGCCGGCGAGGGGGGCGATGTGAGTGTCGCCATTCAGCTGCTCTTTGTCATGACAATCCTGACATTGGCTCCATCCATCATCATTTTGATGACGAGCTTTACTCGGATTGTTATTGTGCTTGGTTTTGTTCGCAATGCTTTGGGTGTTCAGCAGGCCCCCTCTAACCAAATCATTATTGGGCTGGCACTATTCCTTACGTTTTTTCTCATGGGGCCACTTTGGGGCAATATTTACTCAAAGGCTGTGGTTCCTTATATGGATGGTAGTGCAACTTCGACTCAAGCGCTGGATGTCGGAGGAAGCTATTTAAAAAGCTTTATGTTAAAGCAGACGCGTAGTGGGGATATTGAGTTTTTCTTAGGGCTTGCGGGTATGGGGCCAACGGATGTCGAAGAAGTCCCGTTTCGTGTTGTTGTTCCGGCCTTTATATTGAGCGAGCTCAGAACGGCGTTTCAAATGGGCTTTTTGATATTTATTCCCTTTATTGTCATTGACTTCATTGTTGCCTCAACGCTGATGGCTATGGGCATGATGATGATGCCTCCGGTGATTATTTCACTGCCCTTTAAGCTGCTTCTTTTCGTGCTCGTGGATGGCTGGTATCTCGTTGTCCGTTCGTTGGTGCAAAGTTTTAACCTCTAAGCTCAGACTTTTATGAACGTAGAAATGGCCATCGATATTATGCGCAATCTGCTTCAGATAACGTTGCTTCTGATATCGCCGATATTGGGGACTGCCGTAAGCGTTGGGCTCTTGGTGAGTCTGGTGCAATCAGTCACAAGTATTCAAGAGCAGACATTAACTTTTGTCCCTAAGCTATTTGCTGTTGGCGCAACGTTGGTTGTTTCTGCCCATTGGATGACAATTCAGCTTATGGAATTTTGTACTCAGTACTTGCAGCGTATTCCTGAAATGGCTCCTTAATTTTTACCTTTATGCCCCTTGTAACGCTTGAAGAGACCTTTTCTTGGATGCTCATATTTGGGCGGGTAGGCGGGCTTCTCTTTTTTATACCTCCTTTTGCCGGGCGAGTTGTGCCCGTTCAGCTTCGTGTGGGGCTCGCCTTTCTTCTTGCTTATATTCTATCGAGTGTTGTGCCCGTTGTGGACGGTGTTCCTGTGCACTTTATGGGTTTTATGCTCTCGATGATTTATGAGATTATTTTGGGAGTATTGCTCGGGTTTGTCGTGCGAATTTTCTTTTTTATCATCGAATTTGCTGGGCAGGTGATCTCTACTGAAATGGGCCTTATGATGAGCTCAAGTTTTAACCCATCAAGTAATGAGCATTCGAGTACTGTAACGCATGTCTTGTACTATTTTGGAATTATTTTGTTTTTTGTGGTGGGCGCGCACAAGGCGGTTATTCAAGGGCTTGTGAGGAGTTTTGACTGGGTGCCTGCTGGAAAAGCTATGATGCTTTCAGCGGGATCGTCGGACCTTTTGGTGAGAGCCAGCTCTGAGGTATTTCTCCTTGCTGTGCAAATTGCAGCTCCGGTAATTGGCGTTAATTTTTTGGTAAATTTCACGTTTTCTATTTTAGGTAAGGTTGTGCCTAGAATGAATGTTTTCATGGTTAGCTTTTCCGTACGCATTTTGGCCGGCTTTACCATCTTGCTCGCGGCGTTAGGTGTGATTACTCACTACTTGATGACCCAGGCTGATCGTGAAATTGAATTGATGGTGCAGGTGATCGCTTCATAGGTTTCTTATGCCGAATCACGAAGACAGCGAAAAGACAGAGGAGCCTACAGATAAGCGCCTTGAAGAAGCGCATGAGCGAGGACAGTTTGCTCAGTCCGAAGAGCTTTCAGCTGTTTTTGTGTTATTTGCATCGGGAAGCGTTCTTTTCTTTATGGCAAAGAACTATGGTTCTAAACTAGCCATTGCAGCAACCCAGCTTCTATCAGAGCTCGATATTCAGGATTTAAGTTTGGATAACGTTATTTCGGGGGCATTTGAAGTCGCCAAGCTGGGTCTTTATGTTCTTGGGCCTGTTTTGCTAGCAAGTGCAGTAGGAGCGGTTCTTGCTGGTGGCCTTCAAAGTGGCTTTCGCATGACGCCTAAGGTGCTTGAATTGAATCCAGGTAAATTAAACCCCGCCTCTGGATTAAAAAAAATATTCAGTGTTTCGGGTCTCGTTCGCTTTGGCCTTGATTTAGCAAAGTTCGCAGCTGTAGGTGTTATATTGTATACCTTTGTTAAGGGGGTCTTAGAAGATCCGATATTCCGCGTGACG
>DCBD01000093.1 GCA_002313355.1 Opitutia bacterium UBA1116
CTTTGGTGCCGATTGGCTCGTTAATTCATCTGTAGAGATTGCCAGTCGCCTTGGTGTTAGTGAGCTCATTGTCGGGCTTACTATAGTGGCTGTTGGGACAAGCCTACCTGAATTAGCTACTTCTATTGTTGCTGCCGTGCGAGGTCAGAGTGATATTTGCGCTGGCAATATTGTCGGTTCAAATATTTTTAATATTTTATTGATTGGGGGTAGTGTTTCTACGATTCGGCCTTTGCCCGTTAATCAAGAGCTCTTGAAGCTAGAGTTTCCAGCCATGATGGGGTTTACTCTCCTTTTATGGCTCTTTTTTCTGACAGGTCGCCGAGTCACTCGACTGGAAGGTGCTTTGCTCGTCACCCTTTACTTAGGTGTCATGTTTGTCTCGGTATTAGCTTCTAGAGATGTGATGTGACTTTGTGTATGTTCAGGTGAGCTAGGAGTGATGCCAAAGTTTTCGCTCTTTGATGACCTTAGCGACTTCAGGTGGAACTAGTTCTTCCCACGCATTGTTGCCCGCTTGAATGTCTTCTAGTACTTTAGGGGAGAAAATATTGAGGAAATTACCATTGTAACCTGTGACTGACTGAATGAAATTATTTCTCATCAAGAAATTATAAAGATCCCTGAAATTGTCTTTAACCATCAGGTTGTTTGCATCAATGATGAAATCTGAATCGAGTTTATTAGCGATATAACCGGGGTTATCTTCTTTGCGCAACTTGGTGTAAGTTTTGTATCCTCGGCCTGTCATAGGGTAGGCGTACAGTCGGATTCTTTCCTTAAATAGACGACCACAAGCCTCGAGCAAGCCTCCATCGAGATTTTTATAGAAATGCTCGTTAAATATTTGAAGCAGCGTGTTAATCCCAAGAACGATGCCAACCATCTTGTCTGTAAATTGACGTAAATAAGAGACAACCTTATAAAACTCAAAATGATTGGAAATGAGAGTGTTGTGCCCTATCGAAGCGATGATGTCTACACGTGCTAAAAAGTCATTATAGTCAATAGTGCCTGTTGCCTTAAGGGCTTTCATGGTGATTTCAAGGAGGATGACGACACTTTCATTGCGTACAAGTTCTTCCTGCAAAAATTGAGCTCCAGCGCAGTTGAGCATGTCTAGATTGACATTGGTAAACGGCCTAAAGCTGCCACGTTGGACAAGTACAGCCTTTTTGTAGAGCACTTCTGAGGGCTGAAGTACTTGGCGGTTTGGGCCGAACATGACAGCAGGGGTAAAGCCGTGCTCAACAAGTTGGAGGCTGAGAATACGGTTATCGATGCCTTGAAAATCGGGGCCGTGAAATTCGACCATGTCTACCTCGACTCTTTCAAGGCCGAGGTTGTCAGCTAGTGATCGAATAAATTGAACGGAGTCATTCGAATAGTAAAAAGAGCCATACAGAAGATTAACTCCAAAAATACCGAGAGCATCTTGTTGACTGACATTAGTTGTGTCGCGCATGCGCACATGGACGATGATTTCATTCGGAGGGCTCTTGGGTGTAGATTGAAAACGGACGCCCATCCAGCCATGGCATTCATTAGTTCCTGTATAGTTCCGTGCACTGACTGTATTTGCAAAAACAAAGAAATTAGTGTTGTCCCCCCGCGTTTTGCCTAGCCGCTGATCAAGTAGTGCGTATTCACGCTCAAGCATTTGATGTAAGCGCTTTCGGGAAACGTAACGGTCTGCCTTGCCGTAAATAGCATCACTAAAGAGCATGTCATAGGCGGACATGCTTTTGGCGATGGTTCCAGCAGCGCCTCCTGCCTGAAAAAAGTGCCGTGCGACTTCTTGCCCAGCTCCAATTTCGGCAAAAGTACCGTATTTTGCCTCGTCCAAATTAATGGTTAAGGCTTTGCGGTTGGTCGTGAGCTTTGTGCTGACGGTCATGGTGCTGCAAGGAGGGTGTCCAGATTATAATAAATACAATCTTCTCAGCGTCAATTACTTAACCGAGCTGTCTAGACTTTTGACGGCAGGTAATTGGGGAGCGCTTGTTCAATAATGTCAGGCCGCGCTTGGAGCTTTTCTAAAATCACAGGCAATGGATCTGGAGCACGATGCTCAAAGCGGATGAGAAATACTCCTGGTTCGCGAGTAGAGTCTATCCAGCAGTTATGCTCTTCAAGTAAAGGCTCAAGCTCTGTTTCGGACACCCCTTGTTGGATGCGAATAATGGCTGTTTTAGGGTCCATTACGCGGCGTGAAATGAGACGATCTCGCCCGCTAATAGTTGTCTCAAAAGTCTCTTCGAAACGGATGGGTGCTTTGAGGCCTGGGTCCTGAATGATACGAACGCGTTTTTTAAAGGGTTGATCCCCCTGGGGAAGCGCTTTGGTATAAAGGATGGGCCCATGCCAAGGCGCAACAGCATCTTTAGGGTTTGATTCCTTTTTGGTATATTTTCTGTGTAAGTTAAATGCAACCACTGAGCAGCCGATTAAGGCGCCGCAAATAAAAAGCGTAATTTTCTCCTTCTTGTTCATCCCAATGTGTTGTTAATTAGTGGCTTAAAAGGTTTTTCTGGGAGGCTTTTGTTTGCGTTGGGTCCTGTAGCCTTGCATGAAGCAAAGAACGATTGCTAGCCCGCCTGCCCATACACTTGCAAACCGTGTGCCTAGCGAAAGGCCGTTTTCCATGAGCTGGATAACACCCAGTTCAGGATGGGTAAAATGTCCGACGATAGGGCTTAAGAAAGCACCTAGAAATGCGCCTAAGGCTATAATTACCAAGCAGTAAGCTAGGAATGAAAGTAGCCAGAATAGAGATTTCTTGAGCATCTTGGTATTTCTAGGGTTTATCGTCTGAATAACAACTAAAATTTTCGTTTCAATTGGATCACATGGCTATTATTAGCCTTTATTGAATATAATTAATTATTCTTATGTGAGTCGATAATGTCGATAGATTTTCTCTTTTTCTAGGAGCATAATAGATCACAAAAAAACCTTAAAAAACACGGCAAATCTAGCAAGTGCGGGTGTTAGTATTCAGTAGGGGCTCGACTTGTTGAGGTTGTGTAGATTACTGTGCCACTGGTTTATGATTGAATCAAAGACAACGCTTCGGGTGCGCTATGCAGAAACAGATGGCATGGGAATTGTTTATCACGGCAATTATCTCACCTGGTTTGACGTCGCTCGCATCGAAATGCTGGATAACATCGGGGCGCCCTATCGAACGCTAGAGCTCGAAGGCTATCAGTTGCCAGTTATTGAAGCACAGATCAGCTATAAGCGCCCCGCTATGTTTGACGATCGTATTACGGTGCATACTACAATTAGAGAGTGCCCTGCGGTGCGCATCGAGGTCGATTATTCCGTTCAGCGCGGAGAGGTTCTATTGGCAACGGGCAAGACCTCGCATGCTTTCATTAGCTCTGAAGGGTACCCGGTTAAGCCTCCGCCTCACTTCATGGATGTTGTTCGGAAGTATTTTTCGTAAACAGTATTAGGATATCTTAGGCTTAAACCCGGGGCTTTGTTCTTGATAGAAGCGCTCTACGTGGGTAACGACATCTTGGATGCTGCGTTGATCCGTAAGGATGGCTGTGTGAGCTCCGAGATAACTGTCCATGCGCTCTTTTAGCAGCGCTTCAATGCGTTCTCGGGGGTTATCTACTTGAAGTAATGGCCTCCGATCATTGCGTCCCGTGCGTTCAAGGAGTGTGTCGATGCTGGCAAATAGAGCAACAACGAGCCCTCTAGCTTTAAGTTTTTCAAGGGTACCTGGAGTTGTGATGATGCCTCCTCCACAAGAGATAACGCATCTGTCTTTAGGATGTCCTGATTCAATAAAGGTCTGCTCGCATTGGCGAAAATAGGGGAGGCCTTTTTGTTTAATGATGTCTTTTGCTGCGCAGCCTTCGTCTTTTTCAATAGCTTTGTCTGAGTCGATAAATCTATAGTGTAACTTTTTGGCCAAGCATCGTCCAACGGTGGTTTTCCCCGTTCCCATAAAGCCAATGAGATAGATATTGGGCCCTGACATGCTACCTCTAGCAAAGGTCTTTTAAATGACCTTGTCAACGTACTCTTCAGAGCCTTTCAGTCCTCGATCCGTTTGATGTATTTACGAACGAGCCTGCGTGCTAGTGCCTCCCAGTGTTGAAGCCTCATGGGGTCAAAAGCTCCGTAATGCATGCGATTGAGTTTTTCAAAGATGCGATCGCAACGAGCATTCCAATAGAGTCTCCGAGGGTGCTTAAGGGGAAAGTGCATTTTTGAGTCGCTTAAGTTTAGTGGGTGATGCTCTATTTTTGTGTGTGTGCCCTGAGGGCCAAGGCCGATATTTTTAATCATGTTCTGAGCCGGCAAGATGCATAGTCCTTGTTGTTTCATGACGGCATAGATCCAGGCGGCTGCCCACACATTATCTTCTTTGGTGTAAAGGCGTTCCCAGTCTCCTTGACGGCGCTTTTTTTCCGATCTATAGTGAATGCGTTTGTAGAGTTCACGTTTATTTTGCCAGGTAGTCCAGTCTTGCATGTCCCAGTCGAAGTGCTTCCAAGCGCGTTTCCAGGTGGCCCAACCCCATACGAGTGCATAGGTTGAAAATGTATATGAATACTCCTTAAAGTGGTGTGCCTTACAAGGCCATCTTGAGCCGCCTATATGCATCACATGTTCGTTGTAGCGGTAAAACTCAAGCAGATCCGTTGCATATTGAAAGAAGCTTGTATTTGCAAGGCAATCGTCTTCAAGGATAATTGCTTCTTCTGCTTGCTCAAAGACAGCATTGAGTCCACTCGAGATGCGCTTTCCGCAGCCCATGTGTTGGGGGGCATAGTCTTTGATAAGGTCGCAAGGCCAGTCAATAGCTTCTTCAATGGTTTGTCTGACAGCTTCAACCTGTGCAGCATTATGCTTATCTTCTGGCTTAGCGCTATCACTGATGATGAAAAGCTGTTTAGGCCTTGCCTCCCGTATTCTCGCAAAGGTTTGCCGAACGAGATCAGGTCGATTAAAGACGAGGTAGGCAATGGGAGCGACGTCCATAGCGTATGTTTAGGCTAAAAGAATAAGCATCAAGTATCAACCTCAGAGTCTCGATTGCTGAATTTTATTTGCACTTGAGGTCGTGTGGTTTTGTTAAATAATAAGGGTAAGCCTTCTTTATAATGTCATGCCCCAAGTTCCTCAGCTATCTGTTGTGCTCCCTGTTCGCAATGGGGAGCGCTATGTTGCCTCGGCCATAGATAGCATCCTCGCTCAAACGTTTAAGGAGTTTGAATGCATTGTTGTTAATGATGGTTCTACAGATAAAACGGCGGCTATTTTAGATGAATACACGCACCAAGACCCTCGTATTCGTATTTTAAACCTAAATGCGTGTGGTATCAGTGATGCTCTCAATGCAGGTATTGCAGCTTCGAGGGCCTCCTTTATTGCGCGAATGGATGCTGATGACATGGCTTACCCTGAGCGCTTTTGCAAACAGCTTGCTTATTTGGATAAACACCCTGATTGTATTGCTCTGGGTACTTGGGTGCGTTTTATTGATGAAGCGGGTTTGCCTATTTACACGTATAAAACGACGACAGATAGTAAAGGTATTAAAGCCCAAGTTCTTGAGGGTAATGGTGGGGCTTTAGTGCACCCGAGTATTATTTTTCGCAAGGAAGCTTTACTTGCAGTGGGTGCTTATCGTAAAGAAGCAACGTATGTTGAGGATCTAGACCTTTTTCTTCGTCTACTCAATTTGGGTGAGTTTTATAATCTCCCCGAGGTGCTGCTTGACTATCGGCAGCACGCTAAGAGCTCTCAGTTCTTTTTAGACAAACCACGGTCTCTCCGTATATCTTTGGTAAACAGTGTTCGTGTTGAGCGTGGTCTCAATCCTTTGCCTGAGTCTATTTTCACGCAGGAGCCCCCCTTGCTTTACACGACTTACCACACTTGGGCCCAGTGGGCTTTATACGAGGGTTACTCAGAGACTGCCCTTAAGTATGCAAGAAAGGCCTTAATGCGAGCTCCCTGGAAGATTCACTCATGGCGGTTCTTGAAGATGGTGTACGCGCATCTGAAGCATGCTACTTAAGCTTGTCATACTTATTTGCTTGGAATACCTTGAAGACCTCTTTTGCACTATAACCCTCACCCCTTGTTGCTATGCGCTATTTTTTTCGTGTTGTTTGTGTCTTGTTTGTTGCTGAAGTATGGCTGCTTCCATTGTTTGCTTTGGCATCTTCAGCAGATGCTCCTTTTCAATATCCTGAAGAGCGCTTTGAAGATCTCCTTCAATTGGGGAATTCCTATAATGCCAAGGGACTCTACGCAATGCCTACGGCTGAAGAACGCGTTTATATTGCGGCCCTTTACACTGCTAAGCTTCAGGAATTGGTTGATGCAGGCTATGACCGTTTTGATCATGCCCCGTGTGAGCCCAGTGGAGAGCGTTTACAGATTGCAGATGATATGCTCTTGAGTGCTTACTTTTACAGTTATGCGGCATGGCGCTACTTAGCAGATGATTCGATCAGCTATGAGCACCTTATACAGGGGGCAGGGAATACGCCTCGGCGAGTTGGCTTTTTAGACGGCATGTTTATTGGCTTTACGGTTGCTCGGAATATTTATCTCGACAATTGTGAGCACGGGCCTGCCACCCATGCAGATAATGCAGCTCGTTTCATTGAAGCATATGAACAATGGATAGAGTGCTTAGGCTCTTCTTGTGAGTTTAAAAAAGAAGATCCTCAAACTGAAGAGCACTTAGTAGTCTTGGAGCATGTGCTCAATCTTGTTGCAGATCATGGCTTAATTGCTCTTTGGCAGACTGGCCGCTTTGAAGACTTTGTTCAGGAGATGTTGCCTCATGTTGCACCTGAAGACCTTGATTCGGCTCTTAATAGCCGACGATTAGAACTCATGGGTGAAGATGACGATGATGATCGTGTGCGTGATGAGTTGTAATTTGTTTGTCTAGAGTCGCTTACGTTAATTTAAGAAAAGCCTCTTCCTGTGCCTCAGGTAGGGGTTTTTTGTTTTTAATTCATTTATGCATAATGAGTTAAGAGTTTTTTGAAAAATAAATAATTTATTGATTGATTTATAAATAGTTTTACCTATTCATAGTGTTTATGTATTTAAATTATTACTATAAATTAAGTTTAAGGCGAGCAGCTGTTTTTGCCTGTTCATGGGTGTTATGGATTGCGGGTGCGACTTTTAGCGTAGGCGCTGAAGATGATGAGAATTATTTCGAGGCTATGTTCAATCGTGTTGTGCAAGACATGAGTCAAAGACTCGATCGAGTTGATCAAGAGGTTCAAGTGATCGTTCACGGGGGTTTGTTCAACTTTTTTTGTGATACTTATCAAATGACACCCGATGAATTTCTTCAGCAGCACTTAAATGGTGATTCATGGGATAGTAATATGATCGTAGAGTCGATTCGTGCAGGAGGTGATGTTAATACGATTGATAATAGGGGAAATCCTCTCATTGTTCGTGCTGTTATGGCAGGAGACACCGATGTCCTGGGTGTCTTAATTGAGCATGGTGTAAACTTAAATGCAAGGCGCACTGTGAATCAATATACAGCTCTCCATCAGGCAGTCAGAATGGATGCCAACGGGCGATTTAATGCTAATGCTGACGTTGTGCGTATGTTGCTGGAAGCAGGTGCCTATGTGGATCTTAGAGATGATAACGGTAATACTCCTTTAGCTTTGCTCATGATTAACTTTCCTAGACCCGCTGAAGTTGAAGCTGAAGGCGATGCTGGAGTTGAAAGGCAAGACAGAGCTAGAGAGATGGCTGCGTTGTTGATTGATCGTGGTGCTGAAGTGAATGTGCGCAATTACGACAATAACACACCTCTTCATCAAGTTGCTGAGTACAATGGAAACCCGGTTGCAGCGCGGGTCTTAGTTGATAATCAAGCAGAGTTATTGGCGGTTAATAACTTAGGGTTGACGCCGCACCGTGTTGTTGGAGTTCGTGGTGGTGGCCAGGACCTTAGATCTTTGCTTCGTGTAGGTCTCATTGCTTATGCTCAGTTTCTGTTGGAGAGGTATCGCGCAATGCCTGGCAATGTTTACAATGCGGCTTGCTTTAATGCGCCTATGTAAGACCTTATAGGCTTTGAAAGGCTGAAACTCTTTGAGTTTCAGCCTTTTTATGTGCTATGGTTTTGACTTGCTAGGGTCTTCTACATTAAGGTTTAATACACATTACATATGGAAGATGACGTTTTAGAGCTAACTATCCTGGGGCTCGTTCCAACGAGCGATGGAGTTGCTATGTTTCTTCGTGGCGAGAAGAAGACTTTCGTCATCTACATAGATCCTGCCATGGGTAATGTCATTTCCATGGCTATCAACAAGGTGAAGAAAGAGCGCCCACTCACTCATGACCTCATTAAAAACATCCTCACAGGATTTGGGGCTTCGATTGATCGCGTGGTTATCAACCACGCCTCCAATGGCACGTTTTTTGCACGCCTCATTTTATCGATGCACAATGAGGTGTCTACAAAAGTCCTTGAGGTGGATGCTCGCCCGAGTGATTGCATCGCACTTGCCATACAAGCTGAGCGGCCAATCTATGGGGCACGCGCTGTGGTAGACTCTGTTGAAGATGTTTCAGAAGTGTGGGAGCGTATAGCCAAAGACCAACAAGAGACTTAGCGAGTAGCAGGGGGGATGTCAGGGGAAATAAAAATTACGAATCGGATTTTGCCTGAGGGCCTTGTTCCGGGTGCTCCTATCACCGCTTTGGCTCCCATGCAAGATGTTACAACGCTTCCATTTATGAAGGTAGTTGCTGCTTGCGGTGCTCCAGACTATTTCTTTACCGAGTATTTCCGTGTCCATGAGCACTCACGGCTTGAGCCTCATATCCTTGAGTCCATTACAGAAAACCCATCAGAGCGCCCTGTTTTTGCACAGATGATTGGCGAAAGCCTACCAGACCTTGGTCGTACCGTGCGTGATCTGCTAAAGTATCCGGTTGCTGGGGTAGATTTAAATATGGGCTGTCCTGCACCCAAGGTGTACAAGAAAAATGTCGGTGGTGGCCTTTTGCGCGACCCCAAAAGGGTCGATGCTGTTTTGGGCTTTCTGCGCGAGCATATTTCAGGGCTTTTTACTGTCAAAATGCGGATAGGTTTTGATTCGACAGAGCATTTTGATGCATTACTGGATCTCATTAATAAACATAAAGTTGACTTGCTGAGCCTGCACGGGCGCACGGTGAAAGAGATGTACCGCAGCGAAGTCCACTACGATTTTATCCAGCATGCTGCAGAACGAGCAGAGTGTCCCGTTTTAGCCAATGGCAACATCACTTCTGCAGAAAAAGCACGCACGGTCCTTAATGAAACAGGCGCTTGGGGGGTGATGATTGGCCGTAGCGCTATTCGCAACCCGTGGATTTTTAGGCAGTTTCGTGAATTGATGGCAGGGGAGGAGGCCGTTTTTGCGCCTACGCTTGCTGATGTTCGGGCCTATGTTGAGCTTCTTCGTGAAGCGACAAATGGGCCTACTATGAATGATATGCGCCATGCTAGTCGCATGAAAAAACTCCTTAACTTTGTTGGTCAAGGTGTTGATGCTGAAGGTCTTTTCTTAAAAGCAATGCGCAGAGCACAGTCCCTATGTGAGCTTTTAAAGATCTGCGATACACATTTGCTTCAGGAGCCATCGATTCCTTTCGCAAGTGAGCCCTTCTTAGGCGTTGTGGCTCGGCCTAACTGTGAATGCTAAGTTTTAGAGACCCAAGGTCTTACGGGCTTCTGCCGAAATCATGTGTGGGTTCCAGGCAGGGTCCCACACAATCTCTACCTCGGCAGATTCCACGGCTGGCAAACTTTCAATTTTTGCTTTAGCATCCGCAGCGATCGTTGGGCCCATGCCGCAGCCTTGAGCGGTGAGGGTCATCTTTACAAGGACTCGCTGTTTCCCAGAATCGGTAGGCTCGACTTGAAGGTCATAGATCAGCCCAAGGTCAACAATATTGACGGGAATTTCAGGGTCAAAACAGGCTTTAAGCCTTTCCCAAACGTGGTCTACCACAAAGGGGGCATCCGCATCTTGTTCTTGTTCAATATCTTTTCCTGAAAATAGCCCTAGGGCCTCTTCGCCAAGTGCAGAAAGGTGCTCTGGGGCAATTCGAAATAATCCAAGGGGCGTCCGGACGGTAACGGACCCTCCTAGTGCCTGGGTAACGGTGACTAAAGTACCCGCTTCAAGAGTTATCATATCGCCGGCTGGGATGAGGGTTGCTGGGCAGTCTTGAACTAGGTTAAACTCTTGGTGGACGGTCGTCATGATTCTGTGACCGTTACCGAAAGGGGTGTTTCTGTCAACTGCTTAGGCTTTGTCGGCGTTTCCATACTGCAAATAAGA
The DNA here is from genome assembly GCA_002313355.1 of Opitutia bacterium UBA1116. Lineage (GTDB taxonomy): Bacteria > Verrucomicrobiota > Verrucomicrobiia > Opitutales > UBA1977 > UBA1977. Next base: position 10,359 of record DCBD01000093.1, read on the forward strand.
CTGCGCCCAGGCCAATCAAGAGGGCATAGGTGCTTGGTTCGGGGACAAGGGCAATCTCCCGAGCACCCTGAGCGGGCGTTCCTGGGGTGCTGCTGTCAATCAGGCTTACAATGCCTGTACCGTCGAGGTTAGCTCGGTTAATAGAGCTATTAGTTGGTGTTGAAAAATCTGTAATGGAATAATATATATGGTCATTGGGAACATCGAGTGCTATGCCGTAGGCCCAGGCTAGACCACTGATTAAGGTTTCGACACTGGATCCATCTAGATTAGAACGTTTGATGGTTCCATCAGATCCACCATTGGTGCCACTTGTCCAGTAGAGTTTGCTGTTGGTTAAATCAATCGCAATGTCATTGAGGCTTGTTGTATCTGTAAATAAAAGCGTGTCGTTATTTCCGTCAAAGTCGATCCGTCTTACCTGCATAATATCTTGCTCAACATAGTATATGTGCTGATTGGCAATGTCTAAGGTTAGACCCTCCGGGTCTAGGCCGTTGGATTTAATGACAGCTAAGTTGGAACCATCTAGGTCTGCGCGTCGGATGCCAAAGCTTTGCTGAGTGAAGTACATATGATTGCTTGTTAGGTCTAGTGCAATCGACTGAAGGTCTGGGAATGTTGAGACCAGGTTCGTTACATTGCTTCCGTCAAGGTCAGCGCGTTTAACAATACCGTTTGACCATTCGGTCCAATATACATGGTTGTTGGGGACATCGAGGTCAATTCCCCGTACGCGTGTACTTTCATTGACAATTTGGGTTGCATCGCTCCCGTCAAGATTGGCGGTGTTGACGCCTTGCAGCGTGCCAAACTCATTCGTATAGTACATTTGCCCTTGGAGTGTAAGTGACAATGCAAGCATGGCCCCTATTGCTAAGCCCGATAGTAAAATATAATTTCTCTTCATCATCCTTTAATGTACCATTCATGGGGTGTTTTTTCCACTTTTCTGGGTATTTTTTTTAATTTTTATTTTAAGTTACTGTTTATTAGTTTTTTATATTTATTTGAAAAGTGTTGGCAACGGATGAAGTCTGTGGGGGTAATGCTCTATCTTTTCAAGGCCCATTTTGAGAGCCTTAGGGTCAATGATAAAGACTTTTATGTTGGGGTGGTGCATGGTAGGTCTGGAGGTTTGTGTGGTAGGGCACAGGGAGGCTCGTGTGGTCTACCACGATGGTGGTTTATTTAAGTGTTTATTGGTAAATGGTTTGAAGTTTTTGGTGAGTGTGGTCTACCACGCTTGAGCGGGTGGCCGAGGTGTGGTCTACCACGCGGGTTTTGCCTGTGGTAGGAATGTGGTAGGACACAGGGTGGAGGGTTGGCTTTGGGTTCTTTGGGCCGGCCCTTTTAATAATGT
>DCBD01000086.1 GCA_002313355.1 Opitutia bacterium UBA1116
AAAAAAGGCAATTTAACTGCTTTGAGCACTTCTAAATTAGCAGCGACAATCATCACGGTGATGTAAGCGTAAATACCGACAGCACCGAAGAGCCTCAAAAACAACAACATACAGCCAAAGCAAAACACTAGCTGCACAGCCCAAATGACGGCAATGGGTTGCGATTGGCAAAAGTGAATAAATGCGTCAGGAGATAGGTAGAACATTTTGGATAGCAATTAGTTAAGGAAGTACGAACCCGACCCAAACACAGATTACAAAGGATAAGACATTTGAACCCAGGTATAAACCGAGGGCTCGAACTATGCACCTTTCCTAGTTCGCTTCAAGTTTATTAATAAACTTCTCGCAACATTTCATAAAGGCCGGCTCATTCTCAAGATGTGCAGCATGCCCCGCATTAGGAAGGATGCAAAGATCGGCTTGAGGAATGTGGTCTACCACACTTTGTGCAATGGTCTTATATTTCTCATCCCTTTCACCCACAGCAAGTAACACCGGACATTGAATCTCGCTCAAGCGATCCCACACGGGAGGCATTACCCCCTGGCTAAAGGCCATCAAGGTCGAAGCCAAAACCTCGGGCTTATTGTTTAAACGCCGCTCCATCATCGGTTTCAAGACCTTTTCAGGGATTTGCGACTGCGTCGCAATTAAAGGCTGCCTTCGCCAAAAAGCCTCAAAAGCTTCAACTCCATCTTGGAGGATTCTCTCAGCAAGGGCCTCATCCTGAGCTCGCCTCACGGAACGCTCAACGTGGTCTACCACACCCGGAGTTCCTCCAACGAGGATAATAGCCCGGGTAGATTTTGGGTATTGGAGGGCAAAATGTAGAGCCAAACGTGCTCCCATTGAGTAACCAAGGAGAATGGGTTGTGTGGTAGACCACGCTTCGGGGATAACCGAGTGTAATTGTGGTAAGACACGCCCCAGGGCGCTTTCCCAAGGGGCTCCCGCGTGGTAGACCACAGTGGGCGCGCGCCACTGCGCGCGGCCTGGGGCTAAACTAGAAGCAAGGGAGGAAAAATCCTCCCCAGCCCCACCAAAGCCATGTAATGCCAGAAAGTTGATACTTAAGGCCCCACTGGAGCCCCACTCACAAACTTTCCAGGGCTGCATAAAGCTTATTTTGCAACTTCAACTTCTTTGACGTAGGCCCGCTTGATGACCTGGTCTGCCTTAGGGCGATCTTGACCATCTGTCTCGGAAGCCTCGATAGACTCGACAACAGGATAACCATCAACGACTTCGCCAAAAATAGTGTGACGATTTGTAAGCCAAGGCGTCGCAGCTGTTGTGATGAAAAATTGGCTACCATTCGTGCCAGGACCCGCATTGGCCATCGCAAGAATACCCTTGCGGTCAAACGTTTGGCTTTTGTCGAACTCATCAGCAAAAGGCTTCTTCCAGATGGACTCCCCACCGCGACCTGTGCCTGTAGGGTCTCCACCCTGGATCATGAAGTCTTGGATCACACGGTGGAAAATAATCCCGTTGTAATAGCCATTTCGGACATGCGTTTCAAAGTTTTCACAGGCCTTTGGTGCAATCGCTTCAAAGAGCTTGAGCTCAATAGGACCCTGGTTTGTTTCGAGGATGATGATTTTTTCTGACATAAGTAATAAAATTAGAAGAGATGAACACTCAAAGTGGCTTGGTAAAAACCAAGGGCCACGGTAGCAAAGGCAACGATCCCAAGCACAAGGCGGTGAGTGACGCCAACCTTCAGCTCGGCAGCAGCAGCCTCTTCCTCAGGAGTAAGGTCCCAGCTGCGGAAGTAAGCGGAGCGAATCCAGCCAAAGTAATAGTAAATAGAAATAACAACGCCAATGATAGCAACGCCTAAAAGATTATAAAGACCTGCTTGGTAAGCTGCAACAAAGAGAAGGAACTTACCGATAAAGCCAACAAGAGGCGGAATCCCAGCAAGAGACCCAATACCGATGGTGAGGATCGTCGCAAGATAAGGCTGCTTTTTACGAAGGTTTTCGTAATCATCCAGCGTCTGCCACATGTCTTCCTCGGGACGCTGAAGGGCCATCACGCCAAAAACGGCAAAAGACCCGAGCAGGTAAGTAAAGAGATAGAAAATAACAGCCCCAGCTGCCCATTCGACACGAAAACTCGCAACAACACCCACCAGGAGATAGCCAGCATGGGCGATCCCTGAAAGACCCATTAGGCGCTTGGTATTGCGTTGCGTAAGAGCTGCAATATTGCCAAAGAGAATAGTTACCGCAGCGATAGCTGAAAGAAGCGGAATGAGAACAGGTGCAAGTGGAGCAAACGGCCCCTTAATCAAGTTGAGCAAGACAACAAATCCCGCTGCCTTAGAAGCTACAGCTAAAAAGGCTGTAACCGGTGTCGGAGCACCTTGGTACACATCAGGCACCCAAATTTGAAATGGAACCGCGCCAATCTTAAAGGCAATACCACACAGGACCAGCACCGCGCCGATATGAATCCACAGATTGTCTGGATGGGCGATAATAAAGTGCTCCAACTCTGCGAAATTGAATGCATCTTCGGCATGGCCAATGAGGGCTGGATTTCCGGCAATACCATAGAGGAGCACGATCCCCAGAAGCAACATAGGTGAACTAAGCGCACCAAGGACAAGGTACTTAAGGCCTGCCTCCAGGGAATTTGAGCGTTCACGAGCGTAGCTCACCATGACGTAGAAGCTGACAGTGACAAGCTCGAGAACAACAAAGAAAAGAAGGAAGTGATAACTTTGAACCAGCAGCATAAAGCCCGCTGTAAGGAGCAGAACTAAGTGATAAAACTCAACCTGAGGGCTTTTAGGGTGATGCCTAAAATAAATAATACCTAAATAAGTAACAAAGAGCGAACTGATCAAAAAGAAGACTCGAAAAATAGCCGTTGTTGCTGTTTGGTGAATCAGGCCTGAAAACTCTTCGCCAGAGGCCATACCACGCGTACACCAGAAGAAACTAATACAAGAAACGAGAAGAAGGAGCTGCGTTGCGATAGCAACGGCAGGGATGAGGACACGATTTTTTTCTTTGGGAAACACCCACTCAAAAGTCAAAAGAAGGAGGGCAATAACACCAAGAGCAATCTCTGGCCAAAGGAGAAGCCATTCATTGCTGTCGGCAAAATTTTTGTAAGCTTGTAAGGCGTGCATTACTTAATAAGGCATTTAAGGATTGGTGAAAAAATCAGACAAAGCACCCTCAACAGGAGCGCTGTGCTCAACGGTTTCCATCTCTTGTTTGGAAATAGTGTAGTGTGCCGTCGTAAGGCCTTCATCTACAAAGTCTGTAATAAACTTAGGGAAGACACCCACAACGAAAAGAGCAAGCAGAAGCAGGAAGGCAGGCGTTTTTTCAGCGAGCGTCATGTCTGTAATGGGCTGAACTTTTTCGACCGATATAAGCTCTTTAGAAGAACAGCCGAAGAAAATCCGAGAGACGGCACGCAGGCCATAAATAGCAGAAATAACAACACCCAAGGCTGCAGGGAAAAGAGCCCAAGGCTTCCAGTCCCACAAAGCGACAAAGACAGAAAGTTCTCCCCAGAAATTAGCAAACCCAGGAAGCCCAACGTTAGCCATGACCGCTGCAACAAAGAAAACGGATAAGATCGGCGCTTTGGCACAGAGCCCGCCCATTTCCATCATATCACAGGTGCTTGTGCGGTGCTGAATGCACGTTGAAAGCAAGAACAGCAATGCAACGGAAAGGCCGTGCGCAAACATTAGCAAGAGCGCACCACCAATACCAATCGTCGACAGGCAGGCAATACCAAGAAAGCAATACCCCATATGCATGACCGAGCTATAACCGACCATTTGCTTGAGGTCTCGCTGAGCAATCGTGACAAAGCCAATAATGACAATGTTGCCCAAAGCGAGCCACAAGATCCACGGAGACCATGCAATGGCACCGAGAGGGAGAATCGGAGCACCGAGCTGAATAAGCCCGTAGAGACCAAACTTCTTGAGGACGCCCGCATGAAGCATTGCCGTTGAGGTGGGCGCAGCCGCATATCCCCGAGGGGCCCATGTATGAAAAGGAAAGAGAGAGACGAGAATCCCGAAACCAAACAGCAGGAGTGCAAAGAGGTTATTTTGGACAAGCTCACTCAAAGGTGTATTCGCTAAAAATGCCCGCAGGGTGACCATGCTCAGCGAGGCTATATCGCTTTGCATGTAAAGGCCGATGATACCAATCAACGAAAGCATCGCACCGAGGGTGAGATAAATGGTCATCTCCATGGCGGCAGAACGGCGCCCTGCCCCGCCCCAAACACCGATCATGATAAAGGTCGGGATAAGGGCAAGCTCGTGGAAAAAGTAAAAAAAGAAAATATCCATCGAGGCAAATGTACCCATGAGCCCCCCTTGCATAATCAAGAGGAGAATCCAGTAGGATGCCTTTCGGTCTGCCTCAGCAGTGAGTGCATACAAGCCTGCTGCAAGCCCTACAAGGCCCGCAAGGACGAACATCGGAAGCGAAATGCCATTGAGGCCAAGCTTAAGCGTAATGCCGAACTTTTCGAGGCCTGTCGCCAAGTCCGTCGTAAAGGCGTAGCCTTCCATGCGGGCCGCACCATCAAACAAATAAGCAAGATACAACGCTATGGCTGCAGGAATTAGAAAGCCTGCCAGTGCAGTGAACTTACAAAAGGTGTCCCCCAGGCGTTGGCCGATAAAGATGAAGAACGCCGTCATCAAGGGGGCGACAATTGCAAGCTGGATAAAATGTGGGTCGAGAACAGTCATCAGAAAATAATGCGTTAACTAGAGCATGCCAAAAGCAAAGGCGCAGAAGAGAACAAGCCCTGCTAAAAACCAATACACATAACCGTGCAAGCTGCCAACGTGCAGCGTGCGAAAGAAAATACCAACAAGCCCCACGAGGCCCGCGCTCCCCCGAATGATGAAGCCAGAGATGAGGGCAAGATCAAGGAAGCTAAGCAGACTTGCAAAACGATCCTGGATTTTTGCGACATAGGCATTGTAAAGCTCATCAAACCAGAGCTTATGCTTAAATAAAAGATAGAGCGGCCTTGCGCCCTCTTCGAGGCGATCCACTTCGGCACCAGGCTTATAAAAAAAGTAAGTCAAAAGAAAGCCCGCAGCCCAAGCAACAACGCCGGCAAGGAGCATGTTATGCTCGACACCGAGGGCCGCTATCTGCTCATGGACAGCATGGTACTGGGCAAAGAAAACCTCGCCGAGATTTTCGGGCCAATACTGAACAAAACCTCCAACGAGTGCTAAGAAGGCAAGCATGAGAAGCGGTGCCACCATAAAGGGCCCACTCTCGTGAGCGTGTGCAGCCTTGTCCGTCTTCGGGGCGCCTAAAAATGCAATCCAGAAAAGGCGGCCCATGTAAATTGATGTTAAGAAAGCGGCCCCATAAACAACCCAGTAAACAGCTTTGTCCTTAAGGAAGGCAGCCTCGATGATAGCGTCTTTACTAAAGTAGCCCGAAGTAAATGTGACGGCAGAAAGAGCCATCGTGCCGACGGCAAAAGTAAGCGAGGTGATGGGCATACGCCGAATCAACCCGCCCATATTGAAAATGTCTTGCTCGTGATGGCAGGCGTGAATAACAGAACCAGATCCGAGGAAGAGTAATGCCTTAAAGAAGGCGTGGCAAGTCAGATGAAAAAGTGCAAGGCCGGGGAAACCCAAACCATAGGCAACAGCCATATAGCCGAGCTGAGAGAGCGTCGAGTAGGCTAAGATCTTCTTGATGTCTCGTTGGCCAAGGGCGCAGAATCCGGCGTAGGCTGTCATCACCGCGCCGAGCCAAAGGATGACCGTTTTGACTTCTTCAGGAAAGAGAAAGTCTACACGGCAGAGGAAGTAGATACCAGCTGCCACCATCGTCGCAGCGTGGATAAGTGCGGAAATCGGCGTGGGGCCTGCCATCGCATCAGGGAGCCACACGTGCAAGGGAAACTGTGCAGACTTGCCCAAGAAACCACACATGAGAAGAAAGGCAATAGCCGCTTTAATGAGTGCAGGATTGGTTGTAACGAGTGACTGCATCTCGACTAAATTCACCGTGCCAAAATGCCAATAGGCCCAAACGATGCCAACGAGGAAGCCAAAGTCCCCCACTCGATTGACGATGAAGGCCTTCTTGCAGGCAGCCGACGCTTCCTCGGAATTAATATAGTGGGCAATCAACATGTAGGAACTGAAACCCACCAACTCCCAGAAGACAAAGATCATGAAAAGATTGTTAGCCAGGACAATGCCGAGCATCGAAAACATGAATATAGACAGCCCACCGAAGAAACGTGCGCGTGCATCGTCATCATCCATGTAGCCAACGCTGAAGACGTGAATCCAAAAACCAACAAAGGTAACGACAAAAAGAA
>DCBD01000147.1:0-3858 GCA_002313355.1 Opitutia bacterium UBA1116
ACGCGCTCGATGGCGCTTTTAATATCCGACCAGACCATAGGGCAACGCTACCTCGTTGCACGTTCAGATAGAGATGCAAAACAAGGTCTCTTGCTGGCAAGCCTTGGAGTTCCCGCTATTGCTGGGGTCTTTTTGTTGATAGGCATGTGTTTGTATGTGCTTTACAAGGTGAGCCCTCAGCTCGCCACACCTGAGATTTTGGCTGATCCTGATGGTGTGTTCGCCTACTTTATTGCGAATAATATGCCCAATGGCCTGCTAGGCATTATTATTATTGGGATTCTTGCTGCAGCAATGAGTACCATTGATACGGGCATTAATAGTAGCTCTACAGTCTTTTACTGTAATTTTTATGAGCCATTTTCAGGGAGGTTAGGTTCTAAAGTGTTGCAGAATATGTCTGTTATGCGAAACTGCTCTTTGATTTTTGGCTGTGCTGCAATTTTGGCTGCATACCTTATTTTTAAGCATGCAAGCAGTACTTTGAGTGTTTTTTGGAAGGGCGGTGCACTCATACTTAACGGAGCCTTAGGCTTGTTTATTCTGATGCGTGTGAGTAAAAGGGCGGGCAAAAAGTCAGGGATCACAGCACTCGTTATGGGTATGGCTTTTATCACCTGGGCTACATTTACTAGTAAGCTCGACCATCCGCTTGCCGCACCTTTTCACTATATGTGGGGTCTTCCTGTGGGAACCTCTTTGATGGTTGTTGTAGGGGTGATTGCTTCTCGGTTCTTGGAGGATGGTGTTCATAGTGTTTCTGGACCTTTGATCCATGGTGAGGAAGCTCGACGATCCATTGCTCGCAAGCGTAGGCGTGCCAAGAAAAACATTTTTGCAGACTCGCTTCGCCCTAAAAATTTTTATCAAGTTTATGCGGGTATTGCCTTAGCTGTTGTTCTGCTGCTGATCTATGATCGGCAGCATATGGGCTTGGGTGCAATTCCTCAAAACCTTCTATTCCTTTCGGCGGTAGCTTTACTTTTGGTTATTATTGGCCCCTATGCTATCAGCAATTTTACAAGCAAGCGTTATCTTGCTCTCAATTTAGGGCTTTTGGCTACAGCTCTTCCTTTGGTAACTGCTGTTGTTCTATTCTTGCATCCCGAAGACTCAAGGTTTGGCAGTCTTTTTTTGGCGAGTGTCGCAGGTTTGGGTACAATGGTCGGCTGGACGATGCTCAGTTTGAGTACGATGTTGAGCGTTTCAGTGGCCAGTGTTGTTGCTTTATATTTATCACCTGAAGCTACCGTTCCAGAGAATTGGGTGCTACTGTCCTTGGGTACGTTTGGAATTTTCGTCTTCTATGCGATGGATGCTGCTAAGGCAAGAAGTGCTGAAGAGCGAACATTTGAAAAGGTACACACGATCTTAAAGCGCGTGAGTGATCTTACGATGAGTCACTCTATAGATTTGAGTCAGTCAGGGCGCCAGCTCAATATGCAGGATGTCGGCCGGTTGACGCATGCTGCTAGTGATATTGCAACAGCCATTGATGCTTTAACGGGAGCTACTGATATTGATCCTGAGGATGGCCAGCTCGAACTTTCTGTTGAGGAGAGTCTGAATCAAGTGCTCAATAGGGTTCCATTAAAGCGAGGGTGTATTGAGGTGTTTTGTGAGCGAGACTTTAAAGTACTCGGCAACCGAGATGTTTTTGAAAATATTCTTTATCACTTAGTGGATAATGCCGTGTATTATTTGGAGCGAGGCCAGGCAACACAGGTTGTTTGCTTGATTGATGCTGAAAACCGGACGTTTTCTATCTCTAATAATGGGCCTGCGGTTAAGCCGGCCGATGTGCCTTTCGTTTTTGATCTTGGGTATACAACGAAGGACAGTCTTGGCCTTGGCCTTGCTTACTGTAAGAAAATGCTCGAAGGAATGCGTGGGGGGATTCGCTTAATATCAAAACCTAATGATTCATGGGTCGCTTTTAAGATCTATTTCCCCTTTTCCTATGATGGACGTAAGCTCGATGACGATGTGCGTTGTCAAAATGATGTCCAGCTATAGACTAAGTTGTGTATGCCTGGTTTGAGTTCCGCTTATAGAGCTCCGTTTTTATTGCGCAATGCTCATGTACAAACCGTTTTGCCTTCGATTATGCGTCGTAAGCTCTCGGTGCCTTATGTGCGTGAGCGTTTAGAGCTTGATGATGGAGACTTTATTGACTTGGACTGGCTGAGGTCTGGGGCAAGCGAGCTTGTGGTACTTTGCCATGGCTTAGAGTCTAGTACTCGGGCGACTTATATGCAGGGGATGGCGCGAGTTTTTTATAGAGCAGGCTTAGATGTGTGTGCCATGAATATGCGTGGGTGTAGTGGCGAAGAGAATCGCCTGCCACGTTCTTACCATAGTGGGGCTACGGAAGATCTTCAGGCGTTGCTTGAGCATGCTGCTGGTTTAGACCGTTATCAGAGTGTTGTTTTGATTGGTTTTAGCCTGGGGGGGAATCTCATTTTAAAATATTTAGGCGAAGGGCGCGCGACACCTCTACCTGTAGGTTCGGCAGTGGCTATTTCTGTGCCTTGTGATCTGGCTTCTTCCGCGAGGCGCTTAGAGTCAAGAGATTGTCAATTTTACATGAGGCGTTTTGCCCGTGAGCTTGAGGCAAAGTATGCCCGCAAGGTGGCTCGTTTTCCGGAACACTTTGAGGCTTGGCCGCGTGGAATCGTGCGCTCTTTCAGTCAATTTGATGCTTGGTATACCGCGCCTGCCCATGGGTTTTGCAGTGCAGAAGACTATTGGGAAAAGTCGAGTGCTCGTGGCTATCTTGGAGGGATTGAGGTGCCGACATTGCTCATTAATGCCTTAGATGATCCCTTTTTGTCGGAGGATTGTTACCCTGAAGTCGAGGCAAAAAAAAGCAGATACCTCTATTTAGAGATGCCTGCCTCTGGAGGTCATGTGGGTTTTGTTACGCTGGGAAAACAGCAGGGCTACTGGCATGAGCAGCGTTCACTAGCTTTCTCTCAGGCATTTCGGCGTTGACTTGAGCTCTATTTCTTGAAGGGTGATAAGCACTTTGGATGTGCTCCTGTAGTTCAATGGATAGAACATTGGTCTCCGGAACCGAAGATCTGGGTTCGAGTCCCGGCGGGAGCACCACTGGTCTTAAAGCTCGTCTTTTGCTGAATGCTTGAGCTGTATATTAACTAAGCTGCTGAACAAGCGTTCTTTGTCGTCATCGGTGACGTAGTCAGTATCAATGGTTTGAAAGAATATTTGCCGGTAGTGAGCTTCATTGGCTGCGTTGTGGAGCGAGGGTAGGGCTTGGGGCATGGCGACAATGATGGCCTTGCCCAGTGTGGAAATTTCGACACGGATCTTGGCGATATCTCTGCCTTCAAAAGCGTCATCAAAGCTATTTTCTTCCCAGTGCTTGTGCCATGCTCGTTGGATTGATTTGGCGACTTCGATTTGTTCTTCGAAAAAGCTTTTGGCTGTCGAAGGATCCACCCCGTTGTCTTCAGCAGCTTGAAGGGTTGCTTTGAGTACAATCGTTTCTCGTTCTTTGACTTCGATTGGGGAGTCCGTCTCCCATTTGTAGGCAGCAACCTCCTTCATGAGGCTGAGACGGTTTTGGATGTCTTCAAACAGGGTGTTAACCGCAGGATTTTGGTCAGCACAGGCGGTCGATAACAATGTAATGAAAAGAAGGGTGATGTGTATTAACCGGGTTCGGGTCATAGGAGAATGTTTAGGAGTGTTGTTAAGCTGCTTCTAAAAAGAAAACCCACGCTTGATGAATCAAAGGCAGGCTTTCTATATAGGAGGAAGGAAATATTAAAAAGTGGCGGGATAGACGGGACTCGAACCCGCGACCTCCGGCGTGACAGGCCGGCATTCTAACCA
>DCBD01000147.1:4175-40893 GCA_002313355.1 Opitutia bacterium UBA1116
TTCTAACCAACTGAACTACTACCCCGTAGTGCAGAAATAAGTGGCCCGTAGCGTCCAATTTTTCGTCTGCATTGTCAAGCTTTCTGTCGATTTTTTTAGGGTAAGCTTCCTAGTAACTTGATGACGATGGTTTTTTAGTTTTGCAGCGCAAAGAAGCCTTAAGTAGTGTTTGGCCCATGCGTAGTACTCACAAGATTCGTGGTTGGCGCTCTTGGGTGTTGTGGCCTTTGAGTATCCTTATGCGCTTGTGGTGTCGTACGTTACGAATCAGCTTGGATGCTGAAATGCAAGAAATCTTAAAGGATGCTTCAGAGCCTATGGTCGTTGTTTTTTGGCATAATCGACTTTTTATTGCTGCGGAGTGTTGCCGGCGCTTTCGTGCAGGGCGAGATGTTTGCGGGCTTGTAAGTGCAAGCAAAGATGGGGCCTGGCTATCGGCCTTTTTTGATCTTGTAGGCATTCGCGCTATTCGAGGCTCGAGTAGCTATCGGGGAGCCCAAGCACTTAGGGAAATGCTGCAAGCTGTTGAAGGTGGGGCAGATGTGGCTATTACTCCCGATGGGCCACGAGGTCCTCGTTATCGGGTGAAGCCGGGTGCTGTCCTTGTCGCGCGTCAGGCCGGGACGTCTCTTTTGGTTGCATCCTGCAAGTTTGCATCAGCATGGCGCCTTAAGAGTTGGGATGGTTTTTTTCTTCCCAAGCCGTTTTCTCGGGTTGAGCTGCGATGTAAGCGTATTCCCTCAATTGCTTCGTTGGATCGAGATGAGGGCACGGCTGTAATGCAACAAGAGCTTGATGCTTTGTTTTAGTATTTAAGGCATTAAAAAACGCGATCTTGATCAGGATCGCGTTTTGCGTGTTTAGAAAAATGACCTTAGAAGTGGGGATGCCCTGTCCACGTAGTTCCGGCCTTGACTTCACAGTCTTCACCGGATGCCCAGCGCTCATCATTGATGAGGACTTTAAAAGTGATGGGATGTTTTGCGGATTTGGTTGACCAGTTCCAGGTTGAGGCACCCTTGTTCTTCATGAGGATACCACGCTCCCAGCTCAGACCTCCACCTTCGCCGCGAATGTAGAGGGCGTTGCCCCAGCCAACGTCTGCGATGGCTGTGACATGAGTGGAGAGAGCCCCGGACTTCGATGAGGAAGCCCGGGACTCTTTCTTAATTGCTTTCTTGGCTGTTGTTTTAGTTGTTGCCAGCTTCTTTTTAGCAGCAACCCTTTTGACAGCTTTTGGAGCGGTTTTCTTTTTAACAGTTTTTTTGACTGCTTTTTTTGGCATGTGAATAAGGCCCTTACTTGCCCTTCTTCTTGGTGGCCTTCTTTTTAGCAGCAGGCTTCTTCTTGGCTACTGTTTTCTTTTTAGCCACTTTCTTCTTAGCGGTCTTCTTAGTAGCTTTTTTCTTGGCAACTTTCTTCTTGGTGGCCTTCTTTTTAGCAGCAGGCTTCTTCTTAGCGACCTTCTTCTTAGTTGCCTTTTTCTTAGCAGTCTTCTTTTTGGCTACTTTTTTGACAGCTTTTTTAGCTACCTTTTTGGTTTTTTTAGCAACTTTCTTAGCTACTTTTTTAACTTTCTTGACGGCTTTCTTGGCCGGTTTTTTCACTGCTTTTTTGGCAGTCTTTTTCTTTGATGTAGTTTTGCTTTTTTTGACCATGGTTATGTTAGGGGGTTAACGAATAGAAACGAGGATGTTGAAATCCACAGAACACTATTATTAACAAGTGGATGAATAATTCAAGCTTCTAATTGAATGGTTTTTTTAATTTTTGTTTCGAGTGAAAAACAAAAAAAATTGTTATGACGATTGCTTTGTTTTGCGTGAGAAAAAGTTTTTTTGAGTTGAGTTATATTTGCTTTAGTATGTAGAGCGAAAACAGGGCATGCCTTTTTGTTGTACTTGTAGAGCGGCTTTGTGGGTTGGTGGTTGTTTTCTTTTAGCTTGTTTTAGCTTTAAGGGTGAAGCGAAGTTGTTGTTGTATTGTCTGTGTGTGTTGTCGAGTATGCGAAGTTTGAATGTGGAAATTTTTTCCACTTCTTGTTTGTTCTGTAATTATTTTTTTCTGAAAACTTTGGTTTGTGCAAAAAAAACGGCCCTGTGAGCCGCTTATGCATCGGTATGTTTTTATCCTTTAAAAGAAGGTGTCATTGTTTTGTCCGTAAGGATTGCCAGTAATGAATATAGTAATTGCTGAGGGAGTTTCTGTCTCAACATAAGGGTGAGTGCTGGCTTGCTGTATAAGAGTATGGATATCTAAAGGGAAGGGATTTCCTGGGATAGGTGCGAGCTCTTCATTGTCATCGTCGGGTTCTTCAAGGTCGGCTAGATGCCCCTCCATGTGAGCGATGACTGTCTCCCAGACGGCTTGAATGAGGAGATTACGGCGGCTAGGGGTGGTTTGAGCTGCTGTTTGTGCTAAGGTACGTTGTATGCGAAGATAGGCATCTAGTTGGAAATTAGTCTGGATGCCATTAAGCTGTAAGTTAGCTAAATGCTGGGCTTCGATGCCGGCATCGACATAGGCCTGGCCGAGTTCTTCATTTTCAAGGAAAAGGTACTGGCCGTAGGTGTCCAGTCGTTGGGCAGCATCGAGCATGCGAAGTTGAAATAGGTTTTGTTGCGTGAGGATAGTTACCTGAACTGGGAGATTTGGGAAGAAATCTATGCCGGGGGCTGGTGGAGGAATGTCGGCATTGAAATCTCCTGACTTAGCTAAGCTGTGAGTGAGAAAAGATAGGGACATAAGGAAACTTATAAGAACGATATGCTTTTTCATTAGGTATAATGCCTTGGTTGAGGTTGATGGAGAAAGTGCCGAGATCTTATTCAATCTGCGGAAATCTGTCAAAATCGAAGCCGAGAAAGGCATTGACTGAGCTGTGGATGGCTACAAATTGGTCGATTTGAGGGTAAAAATTATTAGAATAATGCAAGTCAATGCTTCCAAAACGCAAAAAAAGGCTTCTTTGCACACGCATGGATGCCGTTTGAACCAGTACGAGACGAAGCTGATTCGAGATCATTTGGAGTCTCGTGGCTATGAAATTGTTCCGTTTGGGGACAAGGCAGATCTTGGAATTATTAACACCTGTACGGTTACTCGAGAAGCCGATGCTAAGTGTAGGCAGTCCATTCGGAGTTTTATCAAGAAAAACCCAGGGGCATTTACGGCTGTCGTCGGCTGTTATTCTCAATCTGGCTACAAGGAGATTGCAGGCATTGAAGGCGTAGACCTTATTGTAGGCAATCAGGATAAACTTGGAGTGCTTGATTATATTGACGATGTGAAGAACGAAGTCCCTGTTATTGTCCGTGAGCGTATTAGCAAAGAAGATTTTACGATATCCTTTGTTGGGGATATGCCTTTTACTCAGCGCGCTAATCTTAAAATTCAAGATGGGTGCGATTTTATGTGTACTTTTTGCACGATTCCTTTTGTCCGTGGCAGAGCGCGTAGCCGAGATTTTAGTAATTTAATGGAAGAGGCCCGCTCTTTGGCAGGTCGTGGCGTGCGTGAGTTGGTGTTAACTGGGGTCAACATAGGAACTTTTTCGAGCTCAGGAGAAACCATACTAACCCTTGTCGATGCGCTAAATGACGTCTCAGGGATAGATCGAGTGCGCATTAGTAGTATCGAGCCCACAACCATCCCTGTAGAGCTTTTTGAGCGCATGGCTGATATAAACCATGTTCTTTTGCCTTATTTACACATACCTTTGCAGTCCGGCTCAGATACCATTTTGAAAGCCATGCGGCGAAAGTATACGCGTACTGAATTTTTGGACTTTATTGAGCGGGCTTATGCTTCAGTGCCTGATATCTGCATAGGGACCGATATTTTGGTGGGGTTTCCAGGAGAAGCCGAGACTGACTTTGAGGCAAGTTGCCAGCTGTTGCTCGAAAGCCCCTTGGCCTATAGCCATGTTTTTACTTATTCAGAGCGTGACGGAACCGTTGCTGCCAAAGAGACGGGGCACATCCCTATGCCTGAGCGTCATGAGAGGAGCAATCGTCTGCGACGTCTGAGCGCTAAAAAACGCCATGACTACTATGCCAACTATCTGGGTAAGACCGTCGATGTTCTTTTTGAGAACCCACGAGAAGGATTATGGCCAGGCTATACAGATAATTATATCCGTGTGGTTGTTGATTGTCCGGAGAGAGATCTTACCAACTTTATAGGGAAAGTGCGCCTTGAGCGTATTAGTGCAGATTTTGTGGAAGGAATGCTTGTAGGGGTAGAGGGGTCTCAGAGCGTTTAGTCGTTTCCTTGGAGAGGTAAATTTTGCTGACTCGGTCGTTTTGAAACTCGACATTTAGTGAGCATGCTTTGCTGCCACCCCAAGGTGGAATAAAAACCATGTCTGTCGTTGGCTGAAAACGTTCTGCCATTTCGCCATTGGGAAGCTCAACGGTTTCTAGTTTTCCGTGATAGCTCCATACAGGGTGTGGATGTTCTGTGGTATTAATAACTTCGATGCTGCTGGGAGTGCCTAATGCAAAATAGACAGCTTCTGGAGAGTCACCAAGTGCAATTTCTCCTTTGAGGACCCGAGCCTGAGCTTCAGAAGGAAGCTTTTGAAAGCTCTCACTGAGTTGACGTGCTCGATGAGGTTGAGTCGCACAGCTTGTCGACAAAATGCATACACTTAAAATAGGAATTAAGAGTAGGTAGTTAGTCGCCTGTTTGTGCTGGGAGCACTCGAATGACATGCATAAGCCTTGGGTCCATGTATTGCTTAATAATGCTTTCAATATTTTGGATAGTGACATCTTCGTAGTCTGAAAGAAGGCAGGGGGCCCAGTCGAGCTTTTGTGGGTAGTAGTGTGAGCCGATAAGAACATTGTTGAGCCAGTATTCTGGAGTGTTGGATTTTTGTTCGAGATGCATCTTAATAGACTGTATCGCTTCTCTTAGCTCCAGAGGCGTGATTTGGTAGGGGTTTAGAAGCCTCCATGCATCTTCAATGAGGACATTTTTGGCCTCTTCAAGCTCAAGCTCAAGCTCAGTGTATTGGTAGAGAGTTTTTGCATGCTCAAGGAATGTTGTAATTTTGGGTTCAAGCAATCTTTTGATGGAGTTGATGTCATCAACAATGGGATTGTGGCTCCAGATGCGATTAAAAAGCGCTTGCGTCTTATTTTTGATAGTTTTTGCGTTCATCGAAACGCTTTTTTCTTGGAAGGAGAGGTTTTGGGCAATTTGCTTAAAGTCGCTTAAATGAGGTGTTAGGGCCTGTGTGACATCACCATAAATGTGAAGGCTATGTTCGTTAATAGCCTTGATGAGTTCTTGGATAGTTTCTGCTTGAAGATCAGCCTTTTCTTTGAAAAGAGCAAAGAAAGCTTCATTGTCATTGCTTGGCAGATCATGAGGGATGCTTCTTAAAAGAGCAATAAAGGGCTCTATAGCTTTAGGTGGTGTATCTTGGATAATGCCATTCATTTCTGCAAGCGATTTGAGCTTTTGAAGAAGATCGTTTGTTTTGGTTAAAAACCACCTTTTCAAGTTACTGCGTGCTTGTAGGCCTGTTGACTTTTCCATGTTTTGCTTAGCTTGCACTAATGTATTTAGAGTAGGCTTAATAAGCTTTTCGGTCTCGAGTACACCTTGGCTCTTTGGGTTCAGGCTTTGTATGGATTCAAGTAAGTCATTTCGTGCGTTGTTAAAGTCAGCCTCAAGTTCATCTTTGTTTTTGGTGAATTGCTGCAGCTTGTATGCGACCTTAGTTAAATAGCCAACCTGTTCAGGCATGTTGGTGCGGAGCGTTTCGTAGGATATCCCAGCTGTGTTGATGAACTGTTGAGCGACTTCTGCAATAGGCCGAATATGAGACTCAATATAGGCTTCTAGGGAGTCTTTGGTTTTTGACTCCCAGATATTGGGTCGAAGGTTGGCTAAAGTGTCGAGTTTGGGTTTAATTTTATGAGAGAAGTCTTCATAAGAGATGCTAGTGGATTCAAGCAGCTTATTGGCTTCGTTAGTAATAAGACGTTCGGCGTCAGACGCATCTTTAACGTCAGTAGAAAGATCTATCTGAATGCATCCTAGGTTATAGAAGGCTAGACTATTAAGGCTTTCAATGTTTGCATGGTGGGCATCCTTGAACTCTCGATTGAGGCTTTGCTTAATGCGATTTGAGAAGATTTCGCTTAAAATACGGAGTTTTCTGTTTTTTGGTTTGTTCCATCCATCGCAAGTAGGCCATGCAATTCTTGTAAGTGCTTCGTTTTTGTCTCCTTGATGGTAGAGTGTTTGGTTTTTTTGTTCCAGTTTTAGTGGGATAGTTCGTTTTTCATAGTCTGAAGAAATAACGCTTGGGTGGTTATCCATAAACCCAAATACGGATTGAAAGCTTTGGATCAGATCGTCCATTCCATCTGGGTCAAAAGAACCTACAACGGAGACTTCAATGGAGCTTGTTTGGAGTATATTGCTAAACCAATTTTGGAACTCTGTTAGTGAGTAATTAAGCAGTGTTTCTTCCGGTGGAAATTTGAACTCAGAGTTTGTGCCGTATAGATAGTAGCGTCCTTGATTATTGAGTATATTTTCTGGTGAGTATTGGGTATTTGCATAGAGTTCTTTTATTTGGGTCTTTGCTTCTAGAAAAGTCACTTCATTGTAGTTTGGTTCAGCATAAAAAGCATAAAGTAATTGAAAAAGAGTTTTAACGGATTCGGGATTGCATTCACCCTTAATGATGAATGCGTCTTCTGTTGTTTCGAAGGAAATCTGAATGTTGAGCACTTCAAGTATGTGCTGAATAGAGCTTGCACTATATTTCTCGAGACCTCCTTGGATGAATGCGTAGTCTGCAAGTAAGTGCATGCCTTGAGTTTGGGGAGATTCGTTGAGTAGGCCTCTTCCAAATCTTAGTGCGACAAGAACACGCTCGGGGTTTATATGGTTGAGAGCAATATTTAAGTGAACACCATTGGAGAGGCTTGTTTGAAGGATGCCTAAGTGCTCAAGTGGCGTGAAGAGGACCCTGTTGGCAATTGAGTCCGTTCTTGGTGTCGCAAAATTGTTGGGTAGATTTAGGGTTTCTAAAAATTCGTTTTTGATTTTAAAAATACTATTCAAATAAGCTTGGACGAGTTCATTTAGCGCTTCATCAGGGTCTTCAATGCCTATATTGCCTTCAGCGATGAGGTAGCATTGCTGTGTATTCCAAAGGTCCAGAAGCTCGTCATTACAGTCTTGAACGGTGATTCCTTCTAATGTGTCTTTAAGTAAATTAAGATTATACTGTTCGGATGTGATGATATGTTTCTTTTTTGCTTGTTCGACAAAATAGTTGCAGCGTTCAGCGTTACTTTGCTTTTCAGCTTGAGCCGCTTTGTGTTCATACTGTGCGATGAGTGCTTCTTTTGCTCGATCGAAGTCTTGTGTGCTAAAAGCATCTTGATAGACAATTTCAAGCATTTTTTGGACAGAGATATCTACAGCTTCTTTCCAGTGGTCTGGAGTGCTTTCTAGCTTGATTCTTCGGATGTCAAATTCATTGAGATAATTTTCAAACTGAACAGAGACATTTATGAGTGCAGCAGATTCATCTCGAGCCAATTCGAGCCGATGTTTAACAAGAATTTCTTCAAGTTCACGCATAATCTTTGCGTGTCGACGTATTTTGTTATCAAAAATATTTTTTTGACGGCTGAGTGTTTCGATGATGATTTTCGATGTGGTAGTTTCGGGGTTTACGAAGACGTAAGCATCTGTTTCTGAATGATGAGGGTTGATGATTGGGTCAGGACGGTAATATAGATTGTTTCCTGGTAATTCGCCGAATAGTGTTTGTATTTTAGATTTCAGGTCCGATGGGTCTATGTCTCCTGTGATGAATAGTGTCATCCGGTCGGGCGTGTGCCAGTGTTCTAGAAAGGCTTTAAGTCGATGTGCGTCTGGGGTGAAATCCAAAAGAGAGCTTTTTCGCGCAAGTTGACTTCCTGAGAAAAGAAATGCATGATGGAGGATTTTCTTGATGTTGGGTTCTTCTTCGAAGATAAATTCATCGTTAAGTAATCTATCGGATAGGCACTCAAGGTTTGGGATTTCAAAGGATAGCTCCTTGATATGCTGAGCGAGGAGGGAAAGGGCAGCTTCTACGTCTGAGATGCTACTTCCTGATAAATTTAGTGAGTAGATTGTGCTTTGGAAGTCGCTAACTGCGTAGGCATTAAACGAAGTTTGTTCGTATTTATGGGTAAAATATTTTTCTAAAAAATCAACAAAGCCTTCTTCTTCTGTTGTATCCTCCATAATAGACCCCATATCAACGAGAAGTCGCATGCTTGTTGCGCCCTTGTGTGGATATATTGCATAGCGTAGACCATTGTTAGTATGTCCCCAGTGGATATTGGGATTGGGCTCTAGATCTGTTTCGTTAAACCCCCACAGTGAATTGCTGTTGATGGAGGTAAAGGACGAGTCTTTATTATTATTAGCATGAAGTATTGAAAATGTGCATAAGCAGGAGAGCAACATTGCTGTGAATTGAATTAAGTAGTGAAGTTGGCTATTCAATTTTGGATAGGGAGAAGTACCGTTCATGGGGGTGGATCAAGAGTGGGGGCTAGTTTTCGGGTAAGGAGTGGGTATTACTGTAAGTTTAAGGGGTGGTGCATCTTTGTGAAGCTTATCTGGGTTTGCATAAAAAAGAACCTTTTCATCTAGTAAAAGGAGTTTTGAACTAAAAAGAACTTAAGGGTATTGGGATTCCAGTTTCAATAATAGATGAGTTCAGGAATACATTTGTAGATTTAAAGTCGAATCTATCTCAGAAGCTCTTGTATTGGCAAGACCTTTCTTTTTGCTCGATTTTAATATGGTTGGTACTTTGCTGCCCGTTTAGCGAGTAAGCAAAGAAAACTTGTTAGTAAAACAATGAGCCCGATACTGAGAATCGCTATAGTGTTGGGTTGTATGCCTTCTTGTCGATTGCCAATGATGTCTGTGATGTGGTGGTCAATGCCTCCTGTTCCCAAGCAAAGCACGTCCAGAGAAGCCCATAGGGCAAAAATGCTGATCAAGAACAATGGGCAGATGTACCGGATGATATATTTAAATATTGATGGAATGGGGAATGCAGCTCCTAGAGCAGCTTCATTGAAGCCCTTATCGACACCCAAAACCCAGCCAAAGAGAATGCTGTAAACAATGCCCATGATAAATATGAGGCAAGTGCCTACCCAGAAATCAAATGTGTCGAGTGCTGTGAGGTTGTGACTAAAGTAAAGCACAAAGCATGCGCCAATACCTGTAATGAGGCCAAGAATGGATACGGCTTGCTTGCGCTCGATATTGAGACTCTCTTCGAGAAAAGCAATACCAGGCTGAAGAGCTGCAAGGCAAGCTGAGGTGCACGCTAATGAAAGCAGTATGAAGAATAGAAAGCCAAAGAGCATGCCTCCTGGCATGGATGAAAAAACAAGTGGAAGGACTTTAAAACCAAGACTGAAAAGACTCGTGTCAGTAGAGATGTCTGCCACACCGAGAAAGGCAACGGCTGCAGGAATGGTGATGAGCCCCCCGAGGGCAACTTCACAAAATTCGTTAGCACTAGCTGCTGAAAGCCCACTGAGTACAATGTCGTCCCTTTTGGAGAGGTAACTAGCGTAGGTCGCGATAACGCCAAAACCTACAGTGAGCGAGAAAAAGATTTGTCCGGCTGCTGTGAGCCAAAGGCGAGGTTTTTTAAGTTGATCAAGGACGCCTACTTTACGTATTTGCCAATGACTAGGCTCTGCTTGAACTAGTTTTTTTGCATTTTCGATAGACTCCTTGCCGACGAGTTCTTGATGGGTGTGCCATGCAGTAGTGCCAGTATCATCAAGCGTTGGTACCTCTAGAAAAACCTTTTGAGGATTCCACATAAAGCCAAGGCCGTTGTTGATACTAGACTCAGGTTCTGAAGGATTAGGGGTTCCCAATGTGAGGACACGTACGAGCAAGATGAGTGCAATGATGACCAGTGTGGGCATTGCGAATTTGCAAAAAAGTTCAATCCCTTTGGAGAGTCCGCGGTACAATAGAATAAAATTCGCAATGAAGGCAAAAATTGCGTAGACCGCTAGCGATTGGATCCCTAAGCCAAAGGCAGCTCCATTGCTGGCAATTCCCGTAATGGAGGCAAAGAAGCTTTCTGCTTCAGTTTTATTAGTGAAGTGCGCTTTTCCTGTGATCATGTTGACTGCGTAGGCAAGGCACCAACCTTCAATGCATACGACATACATAAATACGAAGGTTGGAAGCATCATGCTGATGCAGCCAAGATATTTCCCGATCGGGCGTTTCGTTATGCTAAGAAAAATACCAGGTATGGCGTTGAATCCGTGGCGACCACCGTGGCGGCCGAGTGTCCACTCAACCCAGCACATAGGAAGGCCAACGAGGAGGAAGGCCGTGAAATAAGCAATCATGAAGGCGCCGCCGCCAAATTCAGCGACTTGGCCAGGGAAGCGTAGAAAGTTTCCAATGCCAACAGCACTTCCCGAAACAGCTAAGATAACGCCAATTCGAGAGCTCCAGGATTCTTTACTTGTTTGTGCAGGCATGTTTTTTTAATTCTTTTTTGTAAATCGATGCTTTGCCAGCAATAGTGATAAATGCAAAAGTGACGAGAAGGATCGTGGCTATGCTTGCAAATACGATCATCGTCTCTGTGTGGCTCTCTTGGCCCATGAGATCTGCAATGTGGTGATCAAGTGTGTCAGTTCCTATCCCGAGTACATCCATTCCAAGCCAAGAGACAAAAATGGTTATGAGGAAAAGTGGACAAAGGTATTTAAGGATGGGCTTATAGATTTTGGGAAGCTTTAAAGCCGATCCTTGATGAGCTTCTTCGAAAGCCTTATCGACGCCAAGAACCCAACCAAAGAGGATGATGAAGATCGTTGACATGACAAAGATGAGGAAGGTTCCAACCCAGAAGTCTAAAGTGCCTAAAGCTTTGAGGTTAAAGCTATAGTAGGCAACGAGGAATGTTCCCATTAGCATAAGTGCGCTGAGTGTGCCGACAGAGCCTTTTCGGCCAAATCCTAGGGCCTCTTCAAGGAAAGCAATGCCTGGTTGAAGCATGGATAGGCAGGCCGACACAGACCCAAGGAAGAGTAAGAAAAAGAAGAGAAAACCAAAGAAGCTCCCTGCAGGCATCGATGAGAAGACTAGTGGAAGCACATTGAATCCCAAACTAAAAAGGCTTGTGTTTCCGGCAATGCCACTCACGCCAAAGAAAGCAACGGCAGCGGGAATGGTGATGAGCCCTCCGAGGCTGACTTCCGTGAACTCGTTGGCGCTTGTTGCTGTAAGTGCGCTTAAAACAATGTCGTCCTTACGCGTGAGATAACTAGCATAGGTTGCGATGATTCCAAAGCCTACAGCTAAGGAGAAGAATATTTGGCCGGAGGCAGCAAGCCAGAGCTTGGGGCGTTTCAGCTGGTCGCTTATTGTAAGTGTTGTTAATCGCAGTTTTTCGGGCCCTTGTTGGTCAATTATAGACTGTGCTTTAATTAAAGCGTTTTCACCAACGATTTCTTTTTGACGTATCCACTGCATGCCTTGTGTCGTTTCTCGCTTGGCTTCAAGAAAGGTTTTTTGAGGATTCCACATAAAGCCAAGACCATTGGAAATATTGGCATCAGGGGCACTCTCAGGATTGGGAGTGCCAAGGGTCAGGACACGCCCAAGAACAATGAGCGCGAGAATAAGCAAAATGGGCATGGCAAATTTGCAGAACCATTCGATGCCTTTGGCTACTCCGCGGTAAATAAGGATAAAGTTAGCGGTAAAAGCGACTATGAGAAAAGGTAGGGCTTTGTCCCAGGAGATTTGGAAGCTGCCACCGATGTTTTCGAGGCCTGTAAAGTTTGCAAAAAAAACAGCAGCGTCATGTGCATCCGTGAAGTGGATTTTCCCAAAGAGAAAGTTTAAGGCGTATCCTAAGCACCAGCTCTGCACACAAACAAAATACATGAAGACAATCGTTGGAATGACGAGGCAAAGGGCTCCAATGTATTTGCCAAAGGGTCGTTTTGTAATGGCAGTTACAATGCCAGGGATTGAATGAAAGCCAAGTCTGCCGGCATAGCGCCCGACGGTCCATTCTGCCCAGCATAGAGGAAGCCCTAAGACGAGGAAGGCAATAAAGTAAGCGATCATGAAAGCGCCTCCGCCAAACTCAGCTATCTGCCCAGGGAATCGCAAGAAATTGCCGATGCCGATGGCACTCCCTGCAACGGCGAGGATGACACCAATGCGAGAGCTCCAGCTCTCTTTAAGCGCCTTTTTCGTCTGCTTTTTTTTGGGCTTTTTCATCCGGTGTTTCCATTTCGAATCCGTGCATGTGTTCGGTTTCACCTGGGATGCTGAGCACTTTATAGATACACCAAGCAAAGAGCAGCGTTACCGTGCTTACGGAAATTAGCATGATGGTCAGTCCGCCTGTTGTCATAATTTTTGAGTTTAAGGTTAACGATTTTTAGCAGTAATCTCAGTGTAGCGTTTTACGCCACTTGCAAGGAGTGCGTAAAAGATGCCCACACTGACAATGAGGCCAATGGCAAGACGTGCCGTTCGGTTGGCAGAGATGCCCTCTGCTTCATTGCCGATTAAATCTATAATGTGATGGTCTATGGTCCCGCGATCAAGGCCGAGAACGTCGAGTGTTATCCAGAACCCAAAGATAGTGAGTAAGAAGAGAGGGCACAAATACTTGATGATCCATTTGAAAAAGCGAGGCAGCTGGATGGCAGAGCCTCTGTGTGCTTCTTCAAATGCGGTATCAATGCCGAGCACCCAGCCAAAGAGGATGATAAAGATAGTCGCTGTAATGAAGATTAGAAAAGTGCCTACCCAAAAGTCTAAAGTGTCGAGTGCCGTAATGCCTTCGCTGAAATAGAGAACGAAGGAGGCTCCGAATGCAGTGACAAATCCAAGGATGGCGACAGACTGTTTCCTATTGATTTGGGTGGCTTCTTCCAGAAAGGCAATGCCAGGTTGTAGAGTGGATATGCACCCAGAAACACTGGCCAGAAAGAGTAAAAAAAAGAATAAAAATCCAAATAGATTGCCTCCTGGCATGCTGGAGAACACCATGGGTAGGGCGTTAAAGCCTAGGCTGAAAAGGCTCGTTCCACCGGACATCCCCGCAATGCCTAAAAATGCGACAGCTGCTGGCAAGGTAATGAGTCCCCCAAGGGCAACCTCGGTGAATTCGTTGGCGCTTGTGGCTGCAAGACTGCTTAGAACGATATCATCCTTGTTTGAGAGATAGCTTGCATACGTTGCAATAACCCCAAAGCCCACTGTGAGCGAAAAGAAAAGTTGTCCAGCGGCCGCTAGCCAAAGCTTTGGTTTTTTAAGTTGTTCGATAACACTGATAGTTCTTACGCGGTAGTGCTCTGGATCATCTTGAGCCTGTATTTTTGCAGAATAGATCGCTTCTTTGCCAACAAGCTCCCGCTCTTGCACCCATTCTACAGAGTTATCCACTGTGGGTGTAGCTTGTTCTAGGAATACTTTTTGAGGATTCCACATGAAACCCAGTCCGTTGGAGATGTTGGATTCTGGCTGGCTGGCATCAGGGGCTCCAAGTGTTAGGACACGCACGAGGATAATAAAAGCAATGACAAGCAGGGTGGGCATTGCAAGTTTGCAGAAAAGCTCGATCCCTCTGGCGAGGCCGCGGTAAATGAGAATGAAGTTGAGTGTGAATGCAATAAGGATGTAGATGCCAACTTTGTTGACGCCCAGTCCAAGGGCGGCACCGTCTGCCTCAAGGCCGGTGAAGGTGGCAAAAAAGCCCTTTGCTTCTTCTGCTGTACTGAGGTCTAGGTTGCCTAAAATAAAGTTAACGGCATAGCCTAAGCACCAGCCTTGAATGCATACCAGGTACATAAAAATGCCGGTTGGGATGAGCAGGCAGATGACTCCTAAGTATTTTGCTATGGGGTGGCGCATGATAGCACTGTAAATCCCTGGGATGGCGTTAAAACCTCGATGCCCTGCATAGCGGCCAAGGGTCCATTCGGTCCAGCACATGGGGAGGCCAAGGAGAAGAAAAGCGATGAAGTAAGCGAGCATGAAGGCGCCTCCTCCGTATTCGGCTACTTGTCCTGGAAACCTCAAAAAGTTTCCGGCCCCGACGGCGCTTCCTGCAACAGCGAGAATAACGCCAATACGAGAATTCCACTTTTCTTGATTTTGCTTTTTCTCCATATAAAAGCCTCTAGGTCTGGCATATTTGTTTTCTTGATGCGAGTACAAAATCGACTGGCCAAGGGGTAGTCATTGCGTATAAACTCCTTGGTTTTGGCCTACATTGTCCATGACAACTTTTGATCGATATCTTTTTCTTGAATGGCTTAAGGTCTTTCTTCTCAGCACGTTCGTAACGCTGGGGATCCTTCTTTTAGAAGATATTTACGATGATCTTCCCGACCTCTTAAGCTATGGTGCTTCTGCCAGTGAAGTTTTACACTACTATGGAGCCATGGTGCCTTCTTTTTTGCCCGTAGTTCTTCCCGTTGCTTTAATGATTTCTATTTTGTTTACCTTAAGCAACTTACATCGAAAGCACGAGATCGTTGCTATCCGTACTGCAGGCCTTAATATCTTTCAGATTACCCGTGTTTTATGGGCTGTAGGGGGCATTCTTGCTGTGGGTCTTTTTTGGCTGAATGCTCATACGGTGCCCTGGTCCATTCAGGAGACCCGTCAAGTTCGCGATCATTTTCGTTTTCGCGATGAGATTGAAAAGCACGGTGAAGATCGCGTAGGGCTTCTCTCTAAGTTCGCTTATGATAATCAAAAGGATAGGCGCCTTTGGTTTATGAATGCCTTTAGTGAGTACACCTATCAAGGCTTTGGGGTTGCTGTCTATGTTCGCAATGCTTCCGGAGAAGAAGTGCAGCGCATCATTGCAAAGGAGGCTTATTATGACGATGTCGATCATCACTGGGTTTTTCTCAATGGTCGTGAGATAACCTATATCCCCGCTTCGGGAGACCCCATTCGTTCACTTTCTTTTGATGAAAAATCCTACCCGGACTTCACAGAAGACCCGATTCTTATGCAAACATTGAGCCAGCGCCCGGATGATCTTTCTCTTTTTGAGCTCAAATCTGTGCTCGATAAGGGAATCGTTGAAGAAAGTCCTACGCTTCGCCCTTACGCTATTCGCTATCAGGCTATTTGGGTGAGTCCCCTAAATTGCCTTGTTGTTGTGTGTTTGGCCATTCCTTTTGCCGTCTCTGGAGTTCGTAAAAATCCCATGGTTGGCGTTTCTAAATGCGTAGGCCTCTTTTTTGTTTATTACTTCATTGTTAATATCTGCCGGCTTTTCGGAGAACAAGGCTCTTTAAATTTAAATCTTGCCGCTTGGCTGCCTATTGTTTTGGTCTTTGCATTTGCCTGTAAGCTCTACCGGCGCGTCTTGTAGTTATGGCATTGCTCACCGCTTAAATTTTTTTGATCACTTGTACAAACGAAACTATGAATAAAAAAAATACACCCGTTCTTGTCTGTGGTGCAGGCGGTTTTATTGGCGGCTATCTCGTCGATTATCTTTTTAAACAAGGCTATACACAAGTGCGTGCGGTAGACATGAAGCCTTTAGATGAGTGGTATCAAGTTTTTGATGCTGCTGAAAATCTGACACTGGATCTCAATGAAAAAGAGGCTTGTTATAAAGCATCTCAAGGCATGGAAGAGGTTTACAACCTTGCTGCAGATATGGGTGGTATGGGCTTTATCGAGCTCAATAAAGCTCTTTGCATGTTGAGTGTTTTGATTAATACGCATTTGCTTATGGCTGCACGTGATGCAGGTGTTAAGCGCTTTTTTTATGCTTCATCAGCTTGTGTTTATGCAGCTGGCAAACAGCTTGATCCTAAAAACCCAGGCTTGAAGGAGGCCGATGCTTATCCTGCTATGCCTGAAGATGGCTATGGCTGGGAAAAGCTTTTTAGTGAGCGCATGTGTCGTCATTTCATGGAAGATTTTGGTATCAAAACACGTGTTGCTCGCTATCACAATGTTTACGGGCCCATTGGCACTTATGATGGCGGAAGAGAAAAAGCTCCCGCTGCGATTTGTCGCAAAGTAGCTACAGCGGTTTTGAGTGGAAAGCACGAAATTGAAATTTGGGGTGATGGCGAGCAAACCCGCAGCTTCACTTATGTTGACGATTGCGTCGAGGGAACATTTCGCTTAATGCAGAGTAATGTTGCAGACCCCTTAAATATTGGCAGCTCAGAGTTAGTATCCATTAATGAGCTCGTTTCCATCGTCGAAGACATCGCTGGTGTAAAGCTTGAGCGTAGGTATAAGTTAGATGCCCCAAAAGGTGTGCGTGGTCGAAATAGCGATAATACCCTGATTCTCGACAAGCTTGACTGGGAGCCCAGGACGACGCTTCGCGCCGGGCTCGAGCGCAATTACGCTTGGGTTTACGACCAATTGTCAAAGAAGTAGGTTTTGTAATAGCCTCTACTACAGTTAATTGCTGTCTTATTAGACAAATCTCTTAAACGGGTGTATGTTATCTCAATGTTAGCTCTTGGGGAGCTGCAATGAGGATGTCATCTGATTTAGGAGGAATAGATAATGAGAAAGTATATTGCTACATTGAGACGAACGTTGTGTGTTGCAGGACTGCTTGCAGCATGGAGTGGGTTGGTAGCTCAGTATGACCCCAGCCAGTATTTTCCAGTTGAGCTGGTAAATAATACCAATATCGCTTCAGACGAGGAAATTTACGTCATTATGAAGGCCTTGGATCCTGCGACGGGCAATGAGGCCTTTTTGGCTTTTGATGCCCAAGGTGTAGGTGCTCCAGCTTCAATGACTGCCGACACACATAGTTTTGAGTATTCGTACAAACTTTCAGATCTCCCGGTCGATGGCGGGAAGCGTGTTCTTTACATTCCTCGTGTAGAGTCAGGTCGCATGTATATTTCGATTGGTTATCCGATGGATATGCACGTTAGCGAAGTGGGCAGTGGCCTTAAAATCCCTGACCCAGATGGTTTCAATCCTCAGGACTCCAATTACTATACGCTTTATGATAAGGTGGAATTTAGCTATACAGATGCAGGCACGTGGATGAACCCCACTGCGGTGGATTTCTTTTCGTTGCCTATTCGTATTGAGCAGTCTGGGTCTTCAACCGGTTACACGACATCTGGTTTCTATGATGCTCGTTCAAGTATTTTTGAGCAGATTCGTTCCGTGGTTAGTTCCAGTGATAAGACAACAAGCAAGGTTTGGGACACACTATTTCTCAACTACACAAGCCCGGATAACAAAACAACGTTGCTTCGCTTTATGTCTCCAGGGAAAGCTATGGTGATGATTCCTAATACGAGGCCTTTTGATCAGCACTACCTTGATAGTGAGCCCACTTATGGTATCAATTACATGGATGTTGTGTGGGACTATTACCGGACCAATACCATTCGTATTGACTGTAGCGAGTTGATCAATCTCTTTGCAATGGATGACTATATCCTGACCGGTAGAGTCGTTGGTGATAACTTTGAGTTTGTAAATCAGTCGGGCACTTATTCGATTTCAATTCCAAAACCTGACAACTCGATGCCCTTCTTTGCAGGAGCGGGTGGAGTTTTCGATGCTGAAAATAACACGCCTAAGGCTATCATTGTTCGGCAAATAACCTCTGCTTTTGAGGTCGGTCTTTTGCCTGCAGCTAATAATGCTATGGTCGATCGAGCATATTTTGATGCTAATCGCGATATCTTCTATAACAATAGTGCTTTTTTGCCCCAGACTGAGCAAGGACCTTGGTATGACCTTTACTCAAAAGCCCTTCATAGCTTTGGGGAAGAGCAACCCATCTACACGTTTGCCTACGATGATGCTCTTGGCCAAGACGGCACTTTACACGATCCTAATGCCAACAACCTGTCAACAGCGGTGATTACGATAGGCGATCTTTCTGGGACAAATGTACCAAATCCCTATGCGGATGACACTATCTATACGGTAACACCTTTCATCGGTGATGGTTCGACGGTTATTTACAACGGCAAGCCTCTTGAGTACGGTGAGTCCATCGAGGGGGTAACGATTCCCTTTACGGTTACAGTTAATGGCGAGGTAGCTAATATCTACATTCGCGATGGTTTTGTTCGTCCTTATTACGATGGTGCTTATGGCATCGTGATTGACCATACGAATAATACCGCCGCGAATATAACTTTTCCGGGCGTGCCCAAAGCAGAGTAGGGTGTTCTTGTTTTTACCCAAAAAAGCCCCTCGAGTTTGAGGGACTTTTTTCAAATCTCAATAAATGCTAACTTTCCCTAGAAGGACCCCGCCTTGCTTTTTGCTGTCCAATGGTCAACTTCTTCACTGAAGGGAACAGGAAATCCACCCAAATTCCGTTCTCCTGTCTGTCTGCTAGTCTCACGTGTTCCGACCACGAGAAATCCTGCTAAACGATACAATTCTGCCTTAACCCACGCACGATTTTCCATGGATGCTTGCTCAAGTATCCCGTACAAGCGTTGGTCAAGTGCATTGTGTGCAATCGTTCTTGTGCGCAAGGTGTTGAGAAAGTTATTCAGTCCTATGAGCAAACCTTTTAAAATCGACTCTAGTTGGCTTTTCTTGAGATCTGGGTTATAGCTGTCAGAGACAGGCGTGTAAGCCAATAAACCATCCAATGCATTGAGTCCGTAGAATCCAGCGAGGAAAGTTGCTAAAGCATGGCCTTCATTGCCGATCAGGGCACCGTGTTCAGCACCCACGCGCAATGACCCTACAAGTTCGATAATGCGTTTCCAGTAGTAGTGTTGAAAGATTTCGTTGCGTAGGCTCTCTATGGTCCATTCTTCGAGGTCTTGATGGTCAACTACAAGTTCATGAAGGTGTTCTAAGGCGTGTGCTAATTCAAAGGCATCTCCGAGGTAAAATGTCGTCGGCGCCCCATAGTCCAAGCCGTTGAAGAATTGCTCGGGCTCAACTCCGTTAATGAGGATCGCATCGTAGTTACGAATATTTCGTTTAAAGCCTTCGTCGCCCATCCATACAAATCCACCCGCATCGACCAGCCCCCCAAAAGCACAGTTTGCCATGCTGAAAATAAAAAATAATACATTTAATTTTTTTATCATAAAAAGCCCATTCTAGGTATTTTAGTGTATTTTCAATAAAAAAGTAAGTGTTTATGTTGGTATTTTTTGATTATATATTTAAGGTGTTGATTTTTAATAGTTTGTTGGTTTCACTTAATTGAGCTATAGTGGGCCTTTTAGGGGGACTTCAGTACCTAAATGCCTTACCAATAGGCAATAACACTCTTTGAGCAGAGCATATCATTCTTTTAAGTGCAAAATTAATAAGCCTTAATCCATTAACTGACTCCATGAAACGTACTCGCCTTAATTTTCGCTTCTTTTACTTCATTTCACTATTTATTTTCTCGACCCTGAGCATTTATGCGGGTGACCGGGTTGTCGTCATTGGTGCAGGTCTTTCTGGCCTTACGGCAGCTTATCGCCTTCAACAAAAGGGGGTTGATGTCGAGATTTATGAAGCACGCTCTCGTGTCGGTGGGCGTGTTCAGAGTATTTGGATGGATAATCCCGATGGCAGTACGAGCATTGCTGAGCTCGGTGCTCAAAATATTAATGATGGCGGTGAGGCAATGCATGTCCGAGGGCTCGCTGCAGAATTGGCTCTTCCGCTTGAAACTCACATGGTTGAGCTGGATCTGGTTCAGTATGAAGAGGGCCGTTTTGAGAGCCCCTATGCATATCTAGATCCAGAAACCTTAGAATTTATTTTTAGTGAGCTTGAAGTTATTGCTGAGAGTGAGACTTACACCTCAATGCAAGACGTGATGGATGCTCTTTTTCCTGAGGACAATGCTCTCAAGCGCAATCTTTCAATGTGGCTCCAAGGCTTTGAGGGGACAGAGCCCTCTAATCTTTGGCCGCACGCGAATGTAGGGACGCTTGTCTTTATGCTCACCCACTTAATGGAGCTTGCTTATCGAGAGTCGGGCAGTGCTCCAATAGGGATTCCCATTACGTCCTTTGTTGGTGGAAATTCAACTTTGCCTTTGAAATTAGCTGAGTTGCTAGGGGGCTATATTCATCTAGGCAAGGTTTTGCAGTCTGTTAAAGAAGGTCCTGATGGTATACTCGAGGTTTACTTTGAAGATGGCACTCATACACATTGTGATCAGCTTATCTTGAGCCTTCCAGCACCCGTTTATGCAGATATCAACTTTGATGCCTCGGTTATTGCACCTGAGCGTCTTGCAGAGTTCGCTCTTGTTCAGCCAGGTAGCGCCGGCAAGATCCTCGTTCCCGCTTCAACGGATGCTGCATGGCCCACGGAAGCTATTGGCCTTGAAGACTGTTACGTCTTCTTTTTGAAGAACCAAGCGCCCATTAATTTCTATTTCTCAGGTGCATTGGGTAAGCGCATTCGTGCTGATAAGGATGCCTTGTTTACCACCGTTGCTGAGGCGGTTCATGCCGCAAGCCCTAGGATGAATTTTTCGGATGCTATGCCTGTTGTTGCGAGCGATGAAATTCACGCTCATTACAATCAATCGGTAGCTAAGGGTTGGTTCGAAGATCGTTTTGCTAAAGGCTCTTACAGCAGTTTCAATCATGCCCTTAAAGGCCGCTTTGGTGAAGTTCAGTATTATCGCGGTGTCCCTGTTAAGGCTATGTTTGCACCGATCGATGATCGCATCTTCTTTGTGGGTGAGCATACCACGTTGGATGAAATGATCATCGGTACGATGGAGGCTGCTGTCGAGTCAGGCGAGCGTATCGCACAGCTTTGGTAGTTTTTTAAGTTGGGAGGCACGAAAAGAGCCCCCCTAACATATTTGAGGAGAGACTCTCTTTTCGTTTCTATTCGGTAAGAAAGTTTAGCCTTCTAGTGGGATTCGAAAGATCTCACGAAGGATTGGAGTCGAGCCCTTGGCAATGAACTCAACAGCCATGATCATCAGGATCAGTCCCATGATGCGCAGGACGATTTTGGCCCCGGTATCACCCAAAAGGCGATTTACCTGGCGGCTTGCGATCAAGATGAGCAAAATGGTGACTGCCGCAATGACCAGTGCGATGTAAAAGGCCACTTTATCTGCAAATGTCTGTGCTTCTTGCATGCGAAGGATGAACATTGTGATCGCCGTAGGCCCACAAATGAGTGGGATACCAATAGGTGTGATCGCAAAGTCGGTGACAAATTCTCGCTCGAGTTCCTCAGGGTCTTCGCTGCGTTTGAAGTTTGCTTGCATCATTTCATAGCCCATAAGGAATATGACGAAGCCTCCAGCTACTTGCAGGCTGTCAATGGAGATGCCAAAAATCTTAAAGATGATATTGCTTCCTGCTGCAAATAAGGCAGCCCCAATGGAAGCGGTGACGACCGCCTTGACTGCTGTCTTCCGTGCTGCAGCCGGTGAGAGAGGAGCTGTTAAGCTCATAAAAACCGGCATGACGGCAAATGGATTGAACATCGCAATAAAAGACGTTACGCAAAGCAGGCCAAATTGGAATGCATCTTCCATAATGTTGTTGGTCGTCAAATAGCCCTCGTATTACTTAAATCTAGGTTAAAGGTGAAGATAGATCATTAGAGAATTTATTCCGATAGCCCAAGGGCAATGAGGGGTCTCGAAAAGCTTTTAGAGCATCTTCAAAAGAGTTTTTAAAGCAAGATTATTCTTTGAGGCTTTGGTTAACTTTTTGATTGAAAATGCTTTGCTGAAATATTAGTCAAGTGTTCGCATGAAACCCACTAAAGTAAAGAAACTGCTCCATACTCGCATGCGAGTGAATGACTTAGAAAAAACAGTCATCTTTTATACGAAGGTGCTTGGCCTAGAGGAGGTTATGCGCAAGGAGTCTCCGCGCGGCTCCAAGCTCGTTTTTCTTCGAAGCCCCGAGAGCGAGGCGTTAGTTGAGATCACCTATTACCCTCAGTCAGGCTCTGTTAACGTTCAGCCAGACTTGATGCATTTAGCCTTTGAGGTGGAGAGTCTAGACGCTTTTGAGCAGCACCTAAAGCGTTGTGGCTATAGCTTTAGCGATGGTCCAACAGAAAGTACGAGCACACAGTCTCGCTTTGCTTTTGTTGATGCGCCCGAAGGCTATGAGATTGAGCTTGTCGAATATCTTGATGGCTAGATGCTTCGCATGACAACGTGTGAGTGTTGTTCATCAAGGCTCCTGTAATACGCAGCAAGCATAACCAGCAAACTATAGATTTTATTTGCTGTAATATGGATCTCTTCGTTGCTGCATTCAAATTCTCCGCTTAGGCATTGTTCCACTATATTCAGTGCATCAATGCTTTGGGCTAAAGTTGGCAGAGGTGTTGTTTTGTAGTAGGCTATATGCGCCTCTACCTCTTCTTGGCTTTTTTCAAGTTTTTTGACAGCACGCTCACACGCTTTAA
Source organism: Opitutia bacterium UBA1116 (assembly GCA_002313355.1). Taxonomy (GTDB): domain Bacteria; phylum Verrucomicrobiota; class Verrucomicrobiia; order Opitutales; family UBA1977; genus UBA1977. Next base: position 26,631 of record DCBD01000147.1, read on the forward strand.
TGTGCTCTGCAGTTCCTTCTTGAAAATGACTATCTAAGGGAGCTAAAAATAGGTAGCTGGCTCCCCATAGGGTTAAGACAGCTGGGGTCGATTTTAAAAAGTATGTCAATGTGATGATTGGCAAATACTTGGTAAGTGCAAATCTGCCATATTGGTAGTAATAATCATAGATGGCTTCGTGGCAGGGAAGGATAGTATGCTCTAGGTGGTTCATGGCTTGAGTTAGCCTGTCTAAGCTTATTCCCTGATAGGCTGGGATTCGCTCGATGACCTGCCGGGCACAGTCATCAAGATCTTGAATCATTTGCTGGGCCGTATCACAATCACAGTATTCTTGAGTATTATTCTGAATGCAGCTTATGAGATCTTTGTGGCTCTTCATAGTCTGCTCGATTAAATTCCTTTCCTGTGTTATGGCTTCATTTATAAAAGACTCAGTGGCCTGAGTATTGCCTAGAGTGCAGCTTAGAAGTAGCATGATTATGATTGATTTATAAGGTGTTTTCATCGCTTTTAAGAAAAGGTGCTTCTATCTTGAGGGGAAGGTAACAGAGGCGTCTATGGAGGACTGTATGGCGTTTTGGGTGTTACTTTGTTTGCTTGCATGGCTTCAAGGGCTTCGAGTGCAAGAACAACATCAGGTGCTTGGGAGTGTTCCCAGATTTTGAAGTCGAACGAGTGCATGCTTTAGCCTTTCGAGAAAAAGAACGCCCTGTAAGTTGTCAAATCCCGCGCCTATGGCCTATGCATAGGTGTGGACTGTATATTAAATGAGCCGCTGCTGTATCATTTGATTGAAGTCCTGAAGGTGCTTGGGCATCTTTTTTGGGCGGTCTAGCCATGAGTATCGCTTGGCTTATAGCAAAGAGAGTTGAGTAAAAACAAACCTCATTAAGATGGTTTTAAGTCCATCTTTAATCATGTACCTGTCAAGGTGCTTCAGGGTTGACTCCAAAGAAAGCTTTGGCTCTCAGCTAAAGCATCACCGCTTGAGTCCAGAAGAACGATTTTCCACGCTGTGATCGTGATGCCATCTTTGAGTAAGTTGCCTCCTGTGATGCCTGCATAGATATATGCCGTATTTTTCGGCGTATCTGGGATGAGTAGGTTGACGGTCGTTGCCTCGGGTTGGCTTGAAAGAATATAGCTAATTTGCAACTGCGAGCCTGGAGGTAGATGCTTAACATAGCGATTCAATTCGATAATGAAGTATTCTCCTTCGCGAACATTTGGATTGGTGCGCACGACGACACGGTTGCCGGTTGCCTCTTTGCCCGTAAAGGTCTCAGAGATGCGCTTAAAGTTAGCATTTCCTAGGTGTTCAAGGTCGACATTTTGAATAACAAAGCGCGGTATAGGTGCTGCAGCAAAGAGGCTAGCTCCCATGAAAAAAGCGATAGCAAGAAGAAGAGATCGACGTTTCATGCTGTCAAGGATACCGGAAAGGAGACTCCCATGTCAAAGATGGATTCTCTGCCTCTATTGTAATATGTAAAATTTCATTTCTGGGATCGACCAGGCTTGCGCTTTTGAAAAGAGCTCTCTAACCTGCCTGAATGGAAGAAATGACGATTATCCACGATCTTACGATCGTAATCGTGTGCGCAGCGGTAGTATCCTTTGTTTTTTCGCGCTTCAATATCCCGGTTATCCTTGGGTTTTTGCTCAGTGGCCTTATCGTCGGGCCCAATACTTTCTACACCTCACTCATCCAGGATGAGGAGACAATCCGCGGCTTGAGTGAGCTTGGGGTTGTCTTCTTGATGTTTTATATCGGCCTTGAGTTTGATCTCGGCAAGGTTCGCCGCTTGATGGGGCCCGCCTTTGCTGCCGTTTGCTTGCAGACGATTGCGATGATCTTCCTCGGTGTTTTGACAGCCCCTCTTCTTGGGTGGTCAGGGCTTAATGGTCTTTTCCTCGGTTCCGTTCTTGCGATTAGCTCAACCATGGTCACCTTCGGCGTTATCCAGAGCCAAGAAGGCAACCTCAATGGAGCCCATGCTCAGCAGGCTGTGGGTATGCTTATTTTGGAGGATATCGTTGCAATTATCCTTCTTGTTATTCTTTCCGGTGTGGCGGTTACCGGCCATTTCGCATGGGGCCAAGTCTGGGAGGTGACTTTTTTTGTCGGCGTCTTCGTGATGATGACCTATGTTTTGGGTAAGCTTCTCGTCCCCAAGATTCTCGAGCGCCTGGTCGACATGGAAAATCAAGAAGTCGTTCTTCTTGTGACGATGGGGATGTTGCTTGGCCTTGGGCTCTTAGCTGTTGAGTTTAAGTTCTCCATCGCGTTGGGTTCCTTTATCGCAGGGGCCATCCTTTGTCAGACAGAACTTTCAGAGCACATCGAGGAATTCACTCAGCCCTTTCGGGATTTCTTCAGTGCTATCTTCTTTGTGACCGTCGGGATGCTCATCGAACCGATGACGCTTATCCAAGAATGGCTGCCCATTCTTGTTATTTCTATCCTCTTGATTTTGGGCAAGATCGTGACGGTCTGGTTCGGTTTGACGGTGAGCGGCCAAAGCCCGCGTAATAGTTTTCGCGCAGCTCTGTGTAAGGCACAAATCGCTGAGTTTAGCTTTATTATCACCGCCTTGGGTGAACAACTTGGAGTTATTGATCCACGCTTGAGCACGCTGGCTGTTGGAGTCGCGCTACTAACTATCCTGGCAACGCCCGTCCTCAATGGAAACTCAAACCGCCTCTACGACTGGCTTAATGCCCATATGCCACGTGGATTGCGAGACTTTGGTGAGATGTATTTTAAGTACATCCGCATGGTCAAAGAGCAGTTCAAAAAAGCCGCTTTGCTCAAGCTCGTTCGCCGGCCAGCCCTCCAAATACTTGGCTATTTTCTTCTCTTTAATGGGGTTGTGATTGTTGCCTCCTATTCGGCTCGTTATGTTGAGCGTTTTACCGAATGGGAAACTTATATCCCCATTATCCAAATGGGGATTTGGGTGGCCGCGGTGATTATTTCTCTACCATTTTTTGTCGCGGTTGTACGCAATTTCGATGCGATGCTCATGCTCATCACCGAGGCCATCTTAAGCCGCACAGCTTCTGAGCAATTTATGCAAGGTCGTATCCGCAACGTCCTTCACTCCATCTTGCTCGGCGTTGTTTTGATTATTTGCGGTGGTATTTATTTTTCTGCCTCAGCCAGCTATTTCCCCACAGGGGCATCGCTTGGTTTCTTCGTACTTTTGCTCCTTGGGGTGAGTTTTGTCTTTTGGAAGCAAATCGTCCATATCAACAGCAAGCTCGAATGGATGTTTGTTGATAATCTCGATCGCCAAGCTCGCACGAAGGAACACGAAAACCGTCGTAAAGCCATGCAGAAGATTTCTGATAAACATCCTTGGCCCATTGATGTTTGTGAAGTAGCCATCGAAGCGGGGACAAGTTGCGCCGGTAAGAAAATCATGGAGACGGGTTTGCGCCAAGAGGCCGGGGTTTCCATTTTAGCTATCAGCCGTGGAGACTATGTCGTTTACGATCCAGATTCTGGGGTGCCATTGTTCCCCGGGGATCATGTTTTCTTAGTTGGAGAAAAGTCTCAAAATGAGCACGCAAAACGCTTGCTTGGTGAGCGCACAGCAGTATTGCCTAGTGAGTATGCACCTTCCTTCCAAATCGAGAAAGTTTATCTCGATGAAGCGTCTCCTATTGTGGGAAATACCTTGGCCGGTGCAAACTTACGCAGGAGATTTGGTATCAATGTTATCGGGCTTCAGCGCGGGGAGGAGCGTGTCACCGCTTTAAAACCAGAAGAAATTTTATGTGCTGGAGATTTGCTCCTTATTGTTGGTAGCAGGAAAAGCATTGAGACCTTCCAAATTGAAGAAAAGGCCTATAGCGAAACCCTAGAAACGGTGACCGAAGAGCCTTACAATCCCGAGGGCGGCCTGGCTTAATTTTCGCTCTTTTTTTCGTAGGGTTTGTGCCACTCATTGAGCACAATGGCAAGAATCATGACGCCACCACCGAGAAGGAGGCGTGGGATGTCCGTGCTTTCGCCAAAAACGAGGAGTGAGCAGGCTACAGCCAAAGGAATCTTGAGATTGTTCATGACGGCAAGTGTGCCTGCATTGGTGATGACAGCCCCTTTATTCCAGAGGAAGAACCCAAGGCCCGTTGCAAGTGCACCCAAGTAAAGAAGTGTTGCAACTTGCTTGCTTGTAAGCTCTTGGATGCTTCCCCAGCCTTGAGCTCCCGTCGTTGCAAGGGCTGTGACGATGACTGCGCCCACAAAGAGAAGGGCATACACTTGGTGGTCTTTAAACTCAGGATGGCGTGCACGAATGCGCTTGTAGTCAATTTGGCCGAAAGAGAAGCATATATTGCTGATTTGCATGAGAACAAATCCAAGGAAGATGTCTCCAAAGCTTGTGTTGCTGTACTTAATGATGGCGGCACCTAAAACGGCAAGGCCTGCCATGCCGAAGTGAAATATTGAAAAATGCTTTTCGTAGAGATCGTAAATGAGGGAGACGTAGAGTGGGGTGAATATAGTGAAAAGTGCTGCCTCATAAGCGTTTAAATACTGCATTGCCGTCATGTAGAGGCTGTAAGTAGCCCCATATTGGATGGCGCCAATAGCAATGAAGCGGAAGATGGTTTTGCTCGGGATGCCCTTAAGTCTCAGGAAAGGAAGAAAGAGGGGGAGGGCAATAGCAAGCCGAGCACAGGCGACGAAATTGGGCTCTAGTGAGGTAAGGTTGCCTTTGACGAGGCCAAAAGAGAAAGCCCAGATCAGTGATGTGACAATAAGATAGGTCATAAATGATGTGTAATGTGTGTGCCGATCAGACCATCTGACTGAGCGTTTTTTGCAATCCAAAAGTATCGGAGAGCCTTTTTTGCGACTTGCTCTGGAGCGGAAAATGGGGTTTATCGTAGCCATACGGGGCGTAGCTCAGCCTGGCTAGAGCGCTGCGTTCGGGACGCAGAGGTCGCTGGTTCGAATCCAGTCGCCCCGACCATTCTGATGAGCTCAAAACGTGGTCGACCACGTTTGGCTGGGTGTGTTCTACCACAGTGGGCGCTCGATGGTGTTTTATATTAAAGTGTTTATGACCAGTTGATTGTGTTCTTGTTGTTGTGTGGTCGACCACGGTCTGGGTTGTGTCCATACTGTGTCCTACCACACTTTGGGTTCCTACGTCCTCCCTGTGGTAGGACACGGGTAGGAGGCTGTTATTGATAACGAGATATCGATGCCTGCCTGGTAAATTTCGCTGTTTAAAGATGGCTTGCTTGAGCCGATTGTGTTGGTGAAAATTTAAAGGCATAGTGGTCTTTTAAATGATTTGTGTTCATTTTGTTAAAAATAGGAATCCATTATAATATAAAATGATATACTGTCAATGGAAGTAGAATTATTTTTTTATGATACTTATTATTAGTTGTTTACGGTCTTTTTGTGGTTTCTAAGTCTGCCTTCAGTTTTGATTGAGGCGATTATTGGATAAAACAAGTAATTTGTGGTATATTTAGGCTATTGTTAAGGGGATTTTAGGGAGGCTTAACTTGATGCGGTTTATTAATAAAATAACATATATATTTTGTGGGATATTGGAGCTTAGTAAATTAGCCCTTAAAGCTCTTAAGATGGTTGCATGCGCATTATTTGTGAGCCTTGTTTCTGTTCAAGCGGTTGATTTCATTTATTGGACAGATCAAGGAACCGATAAAGTCCAAAGATCGCGACCCGATGGTTCAGGGTTAGTTGATTTAGCGACTGGGTTGAACAACCCTTTTGGCATTGCTGTCGATAATGCAGCTGGACATATCTATTTTACAGAGTCGGCTACTACAGGCCATGGAACCATTAAGCGAATGGACTTGGATGGGGCCAATCTGACGACGCTGGTTACTGGACTCACTCAAGTGCGCCCCATAGCTATCGATTCTACGAATAGCCATATGTATTATGCCGATAGTGGGTCCATTATACGGAGAACGCTTGCAGGAGGAAGCCCAACAACTATTTTTACAGGGTCTGATATTGAAGACTTTGAGCTAGATATACCCAATAGCAAAATTTACTATGTCGATGATAACGTAAGGGTTTATGCATCTGTAAACTTTGATGGAACGGGGCAAACTAATATTCGAACAAATCTTTTAGACCCCGAAGGTCTCGCTATTGATACCGTTAATAGTGATGCTTACATTGTTAATGAAGGTAATTCAAATGCTAATATTATCCGAACAGGCTTGAATAATGGTTCATCGGCTACGGTTCTTGTGACAGGTTTTAACAGTGGACCTGAGGATGTAGAAATTGATTTGGCCAATAGTAAGATGTATTATACGGCACCTGGAGCCGTTTATGAAAATGCGCTTACGGGTGGGAGTCAGTCAGCTGTTGTTACTGGCTTGAGTAGTCCTAATGATCTTGTTTTGGCCGAGCAGGTTCAGTTTTATTGGGATGATAGCTCAACTAATGGCTTATGGGCTACAGATACTAATTGGATCGATGATGTTGCACCCACACCGAGTGCGGATGTTTTTTTTGAAGATGATTATGGGACAGGGGCTGAATCTGTTGATGTAAATACCATTCCCACTGTACGTAGTCTCAATTTTGATAATCCAACGGCTTATACCTTAAATAATAACACTATTAAACTGGATGCGACGGCTGGCACTATTGGTATTTTCGTCGATGACAATAATGGCACACCTGCTAGCGCTATCACACATACGATTCATTCAGCAATTACTTTAGGAACTAATGCGATCCTTGAAAATGATGCTGCGAGCAGCAATGTAAATATTGAACTTGCTGGGGCTGTTTCTCTTGGTAGTAATCGGTTGACCGTCCAGGGCGCTCAAGATTCAGAAATCAGTGGTATTATTAGCGGAACAGGAGGAAAATTGAGTAAAGATGGGACGGGAACTCTAATACTTTCTGGAGCCAATACTTATACTGGGGATACAAAAGTTGGGGATGGAATTGTCGAGGTTCAAAACCTAAGTGCTTTGGGTACAAGTGCTGGAGATACGACCATCGAATCTGGAGCTACGGTAGCCTTTAATTTGCCTGCATCGGGTACTGTTAATGAAAACTTTGAGATTGAGGGAACAGGGACTGCTGGCCAAGGTGCTCTTGTTAATTCGGGTACTCAAAGTGTTTTTATATCTGGAACCATCGAATTCAAGGGTGATGCGATGATCAACGCGCAAACAGCATTCATCCTCTTGGATGGCAATATTATCTTAGGAGCCGATACTGTAACATTGAACGCAGATTCAGGATCTATGAGAACGGGATCGAGTACAGTCATATCCGGGACAGGAGGGTTGATCAAAACGGGTACAGGTTTTGTATCGTATGGGAATAGTAGTACAACGCATAATACTTATACGGGGTTAACGGATGTTGTAGGAGGTACTTTGAGTACTTCGACTGCCAGTGATAACGCTACGATTATCCCTGGAAATATCAAAGTCCAAAGTGGGGCAACGTTAGCTCTTTTGCACAATAACAATGTTGCCGATACTTCAGACGTTGAGTTGAATGGGGGAACTTTGCGGTTTCAAACAGGTGGGGCTGGAAGTAATACTATTGCCGAGACTTTAGATACACTTACTTTGACTGATGATTCCTCACTGGTGTTTAGTAACTTAGGCAGTTCAGTAGATGGTGCTCTAGTCGTTTCATTTTCGGATAGTAGCGGTACTAGTTGGACTTCAGGAAAAAAGCTGATTATTGAAGATTGGGATGGGAGCTTCTCGGGAGGGGGTAGAAATCAGCTTTTCTTTGGAAGTAACTCAAGTGGCCTCTCAACTGGGCAGTTAGCTCAAGTCACTTTTTTAAATCCCAATGGTCTTGGTGGTTTTTGGGACGCCAAGCTTTTGTCGACAGGGGAGCTTGTTCCTGTACCCGAGCCTTCCACGTGGATTTTTGGAAGCTTGGCTTTGGTTATTTTAGCCTATGTTGAGCGTAGACGTTTATGGATGCTATGGACTTACTTATCTGGTAGAGTAAGCCGTTAGGGCGCTTTCTGTCTTGTGTCTATCGGTGGTTGTTGGGTTGTCTTTGATGGAAGGGTATTTGCATGGGTGTAATGAATGCTTAAGAAATAGCACTTTTTTCCGATCTTAGGGCTGAGGGCTGAATGATTACGGATAGGGCTAGGTTGATGTTGGGAGAGTAAGTCACTCTTTTTGAGGTACTTATTGTTTTTCTCTTGTTTTTTCTGAAAATTGGCAAGGAGCCTGCTTTAGGAGGGGCATGATCGTTCATTTTCGCGTTCCTGTGAGAAGCCTCATGCATTTAAACCCTGAGATGCAGGGACTGTGGTGGCTGCTTGCTTAACCTAAATGAGAATGCCCCATGTGCGCCAAAGCGAAGACTCCCCCTCACGTTCCTGTTAAAACATTATCTCAGCGGACTCATTATAGTTCGATGCAAGCGATGGCCGAAGACCATTTGCCCTTGGTGAAGATTATTCTTAATAAGATGAAAGCACGCCTGCCCCGTAGCGTGGATCTTGATGATTTGCATAGTGTTGGTGTTCTAGGGCTTATTGACGCAGTAAAAAAGTTTGACCCGGAGCGAGGCTATACCTTTGAGACCTTTGCTTCTTTTCGTGTTCGTGGAGCTATTCAAGATGAGTTACGTAATTTAGATACGCTTTCGCGCACGGCTCGCCGCAAGCAACGGCATATGCACAGTATTGTTGAAGAGCTTGAGCAGCAGCTTGGGCGTTCCCCTTCTGATAATGAAATTTGCAAGACTTTGGGCATTGATCATAAGGCGCTCAGTAAGTGGCGTGCGCAGACACAGCCTGCTGATTATGTCTTTCTTGATAGTCCAGCCGATGATGAAGAAACGGGAAGTTGGCACGACAGGATTGCTGACGAGCGTTTTGAACTCTTTTCTGAAGCTTTTGAAAAGGAAGAGTTGATGGAGCAAATTGTTGAGAAAATTGAGACACTTCCTTATCGGCAGCGTAAAATCCTTCATCTATATTACTTTGAAGGTATGCGCTTAACGGCTATTGCCGAGGAACTTGGGGTTAGTGAGGCGCGTGTTTCTCAAATTCGTTCGCAGGCTCTGGAGTCTCTTCGGACTTTTGTGCAACGAATTGTGGGTTGAGGATAGCTTTTGTTGTTGCTTTATGTACTGTCAGTCAATTGCTTATGTATTATTTATTTTTAAAGGAACATAGGGGGGCTGCTGTAGGACTAAAAGAATATGAATCCTATGGTATGTGTGCAATTTTGGAATATTTTCCGCTACGCCCTTCATGTGGCTTTTGCAGTCTATATTTTGTTGATTTGTGTAACAGCCCTTGTTTGGGAGCATAACAGGCGTTTTTGTTGGCCAAGGTGGCGCAAAAAGCTCTATGTGGGTTTATGGGAGAATATGCTGGGGGATGTGGGATCGCATACCAGAAGGCCTCGGGTGCGATCTTCTAAGCCGGAGCCCCTCATGAATGATGGTTCTAATCGCTTGGCTTTTAAGCTGTTTAATTGAGCACTGTTAAATTGCTCAGTATCTTCGTTATCGAAACCCGTCGAAGATATTCTAAGAAGGGTATCTCCATGCTTGAGTCTCTCAGACTTTCTTGCCAATATGCGAGACATCCCTGCTTATGGCAAAGGTTATCCTCGATAATTTGTGTAAAGAATATCCACTGGGGCGCGGTCAGGTGAAGCGTGCTGTGGATGAGGTCAGTTTATCGATTGGTGACCGGGAGTTTGTTGTGTTTGTTGGGCCTTCGGGATCTGGCAAGTCTACAATTCTCAGGATGATTGCAGGACTTGAAGATGCAAGTTGTGGCACTATTGCCATTGATGGGCGTCAGGTAAACCGCGTTCCTCCAAAGAAACGAGGAATCGCCATGGTCTTTCAGAATGCTGCACTTTATCCGCACAGAACTGTCTATGAAAATATGACCTTTGGCTTAGAGTATCAAAAGTGTTCTAAGGAGAGGATGGATCAATTAGTCCATGAGGCAGCGCGTTCGCTTGGTATTGAAAATGTTTTGCACTTAAAACCGAATGCTTTAACGCGTGGTCAGCTTCAATGTGCTGCTGTTGGGCGAGCTATTGTTCATAAGCCTAAGGTATTTCTCTTTGATGAGCCGCTTTCTAATCTGGATGCTTCGATGCGCGTAGGTATGCGCACAGAGATTTCTAAACTACATGCACGGCTTTCAGCGACGATGATTTACGTTACGCATGACCAGGTTGAAGCCATGACCATGGGGGATCGCATCGCTGTCATGAACGAAGGGAAGCTCATGCAAGTTGCCGATCCGCTGACGATTTACAATCACCCCGAAAATATGTTTGTGGGTGGGTTTATTGGCAGCCCGCCGATGAACTTTATTCATGGTACTGTTGAGCCGGATAGTGGGAGCTTATATTTTATTGAGAAAAACACGCTGGGAATCCCAATACGTTTGAGGCTTCCCGAGATCCTTGCCGGTAAAGCTGCTGCGCGTTTAGGTAAGCCTCTGGTTTTAGGTATTCGCTGCGAAGATGTGAGTGACTTGCTCGTGATTGCAAATCCACATCCAGACTATATTGTTGAAGCACGGCTTGAAGTGAGTGAACCCTTGGGCTCGTTGACGTTCTTATATTTGGATACAGGCGGGCATTCTTTGATTGCTCGTGCTGTTGGGGCAGTGCGCTATGAAATTAATACAGACTTAAAAGTCTACTTTAACCTTGATAAGGCACATCTTTTTGACGCCAAAACAGAACGGATTCTTAAGTAAATAAGTATGAAGCGTGTTGTCGTTTTTTGTGGGTCAGCTTTAGGTGCAGCTCCCGTGTATGGAGACTGTGCTGAGGCTTTAGGTAAGATCCTTGCTGGTCGAGGGATAGGCCTTGTTTATGGGGGTGGGCACGTTGGGCTCATGGGGAAAGTGGCCGATGCATGCTTGAATGCTGGAGGTGAGGTGTGGGGGGTTATGCCCGAGCATTTAGTGAAGAAAGAAATTGCTCACAAAGGGCTAACGCATTTTGACGTGGTGGATTCGATGCATGCTCGTAAAGCGCGTATGGCCGAGCTTGCTGATGGCTTTATTGCCCTTCCTGGAGGGTGGGGGACTATGGAGGAGCTTATGGAGGCCCTTACTTGGATGCAGCTTGGTATTCATATGAAGGTGTGTGGTTTGCTTAATGTGCACGGGTTTTTTACTCAGCTTCATGAATTTTTTAAGCACATGGTAGCTGAAGGATTCCTTTCAGGAGAGCAACTCGACCTTTTGGTTATCGAGGATAATCTCGAGAGCTTGATGGACCGATTTGCTGCTTATAAGCCTCGCTTGTATGATAAATGGGCTAGTAAGCCCCCTGCGCCTTAAAGTTCAAAAACTGCCGGTGGGCAAGCAAAGGTTGCTTTAGCATGCATGATGCGTTCATACGAGGCATCGATGCGTGAGGCCGAAAGCCGGCCTTCTTTAATGGCTTGCTCAATAGCATGGATGATTTTGCTTACAATCAAAGGGTCTTCAATAGGTTCATGGGCAATAATGATAAGGTCGCTACCGGCAATGATAGTTTGAATGCAAGCTTCTTCGATGGTGTAGTGATCCTTAATGGCACCCATGTTAAAATCATCGGTGATGATGAGCCCATTAAAGCCGATTTCTTCTCGCAAGAGTCCTGTAGTGATGGCTGGTGACAAGGATGCGGGACGTTCTGCATCGTATTGTTTGAGGTAGATGTGTGCTGTCATGACGGCATCTAGCAGGCCTTTTTCTTGGAGAGACTGGTAGGGGATAAGCTCTCCGCTAGACCAGGTTGAAGAAACATCGACGAGGCCTAGGTGTGAGTCTCCCATGCTGGAGCCATGACCTGGAAAATGCTTTGCGGAGGTGAGGATGCCTACTTCACGATATGCCTGAATGAATGCTGCAGCGTGTAGGGTAACCGTAGATGGTTCATTTGAAAAGCAACGTTCCTTTTTCGTGATGAAATTGCCTTCGTGAGCTATATCAATGACAGGTGCGAAATTGAAGTTAATACCTTGCTCTTGGAGCATCTTTGCTTGGGCGAAGGCTTCTGTATACGTCTGAGAGGGTGTTTGTGCGCCTAGGTATTGATGGCTTTTAGAGGAAGGAAATCCATAGCGTTTGTTTAAGCGAGCAACGTATCCGCCTTCTTGATCAATGGTAATGAAGAGGGGTGTTGTGGCATAGCTTTGAAGCGATGCTGTCAGTGCTTTTACTTGGTTTGGGGATGCTATGTTGCGAGGTGATGGAGTTTCTTTGCCCGCTTCATCGACAACGGCTCGGCGGAGGTTGAGATCGAAGAGGATAACACCGCCAATATTGTTCTCCTGGATGTCGCGGACAACGGGGCTGCTTGCATTAATGGACATTTCATCAAAGCCAATGATGAGCATTTGGCCGATCTTATTGTGCAAAGAAGGCGTGCTTGCGTGTGTTAAGGTGCTTATTAAAAAGAGGTTTAGAAATAATGAGAAAGGCGTCATTAGAAGGGGATTGAATTTCCTATTTGCCCTGTTATCAATGCTAAATAATGGCTACAGCTTCATGTTGCGCGCGTTCGGTTCAGTTGGTGCCTTCGCAAGAGGGGGCGCCTGGATCCCATTTAGTTGCGACCTGGGTGCGCCTGGGGATTGCCTTAGTGCTTGCCGGACAAGCAATGATTTTTGGCCTTGGGGTTAATCTGACCCCGCCTGATTACGGCAGTACCACTTATTGGCTTTTGCATGGAGGGCTTTTGCTGTCATCTCTTGTCGTTATTGTGCTGCTTGGTCCGCCCTTGTTGAAAGCAACTTGGGAGGCTGTTTGTGCACGAACTTTAACCGTAGAGATGCTCTTTGTCTTAAGTATGAGTGGGGCTCTTGTAGGGTCTCTTATTTCAACACTTAAGGGTGAGGGTTCTGTTTACTATGAAGTGGTTGCTGTTGTTTTGGCCATCTATACTTTTGGCAAGACGCTTGGGCAGCATTCCCGCAATAAGGCACTTGCTGAAATGGCGACGATTAAGGAATCTTTTGATTACGCTTTTATTGAAGTTCCTTGTGGGGAGAGGCAACGCGTTCACGTCAGCGAATTAAATGACGCGAGTCGTGTGATCGTGCAGCCGGGGGAGGGGATTCCGGTTGATGGAGAGGTTGTTGCAGGAGAAAGCTTTGTTAAGGAAATCGCACTTACTGGAGAGCCTGTTCCTGTAGTGCGAGGTGTTGGCGAGCATGTGCTTGCAGGGACTTATGTTGTCGATGGGCAGCTTGTTATCCGCCCTACTAAAGCTTATGGTGAGCGTACGCTGGATGGTGTTATGGAGACGATTGAAACCGCTCAAGTAACTCCTTCACGTTATCAAGCACAAGCAGATAGGATTATGCAGTGGTTTTTGCCTCTGGTAGTGGCTATAAGTACGGGAACTTTTGTGTATTGGTTTTGGGTAGATGCATGGAGTGTTGCGCTCTTTAATAGTATGGCTGTTTTACTCGTTGCATGTCCTTGTGCCATTGGCCTTGCAACGCCTTTGGCGGTTTGGGGTGGGCTCTGGAAATGCTCCACTTTTGGGCTTGTTGCTAAATCGGGGCAGCTTATGGATCGTTTAGCTGAGATTGATACAGTTGTCTTTGATAAAACTGGCACGCTGAGTGAGGAGGGTCTCGTGTTGCTTGATTTTATAGGAGTCCGAGGTGTTGATTTAAATTTAATTAAAAACCTTGTTGCTCGTGTAGAACAGCAGGTATCGCATCCTGTGGCACGAGCCTTACAGCATTTGGATGATAGTGCTGATGCGTTTGACTGGGAGATGGTTTCTTCGCGTACGATTCCAGCTCAAGGTGTTGAGGCAGAGCTTAAGTCACCTGAGGGGGGTCTCGTTAAGCTTCGTATTGGGGAGTTTTCATGGATGCCTGAAAAGGCTAAACCCGTGCTAGAGACTTTGCGGTGCAGCATTCAAAATAGCTTTAAAAAAATAGTTTACATTAGCTTCAATGACAAGGCTGGTGGTATTGCTGTACTTGAAGAGCGCTTACGTGAAGAACTCGGTGATGTTTTTAATCAATTACATTCCCTTGGCGTGGCTATGAGCATTTTAACTGGAGATCAAACGCCTCAGTGGGCGTCGATTGAAGGCATTGAAGTCTGCGAAGGCTTAACACCTATTGAAAAAGTGGATGCGGTCAAGAGGCTTGAGGGTGCAGGCAAGCGGGTAGTTTTCGTTGGGGATGGTGTTAATGACTCGCCTGCAATGGCTGTTGCTCCAGCATCGATTGCTATGGATAGTGGGGCTGCGTTGGCTC
>DCBD01000003.1 GCA_002313355.1 Opitutia bacterium UBA1116
CCAAAGCGGTGTTCTTCATCGATGATGAGTAGCCCTAAGTCTTTAAATGTAATGTCCTTGCTAAGGAGCCTATGTGTGCCAATGAGCACGTCTACCTTGCCTTTTTTGAGGGCTTCAGTGATAGCCTTTTGCTGCTTGGGCGTACGGAAGCGGCTTAGCATTTCAACGCTGACAGGGTAGTCGGCGAGCCGTTCTCGAAAAGTATTGAAGTGTTGTTGGCAAAGGACCGTTGTGGGCACGAGGACGGCCACTTGTTTCCCGTCCATGACTGCCTTAAATGCTGCTCTTAGAGCGACTTCTGTTTTGCCAAAACCCACATCGCCACAGAGTAAGCGGTCCATGGGTTCTGAAGATTCCATATCTGCTTTGACGGCTTGGATTGCTTTGAGCTGGTCGGGTGTTTCAGTATGAAGGAAGGCTGCTTCAAAGGATTGTTGCCAGGGGTAATCTTCTGAAAAAGCAAATCCCGGCTCATCGGCACGTTGTGCTTGGACTTGGAGGAGCTTGGCTGCAAAATCAAACGAAGCTTTTTCGGCAGCGCGCTTTGTTTTCTCCCATGTATTGCCGCCGAGTTTGGCTAACCGTGGAGAGGCTTTTTGGAAGCCGACATAGCGCGTGACTAGGTGTGATTCGTGCAAGGGTAGGTGAAGTAAGACGCTGTCTTCAAATTCGAGGGAAATCACCGTTTCGCGGCTTCCGCGGACATTTATGTCTTGAAGGCCTCGATAGCGGCAAATACCATGTTGTAGATGCACAAGATGATCTCCGTCAACAAGCTCTGAGAAATCAAGCAATTGATCCACAGCTTTATGTTGGGCTTCGCTGCGTCGCTTTTGCTTGGGCACGGTATTGCGATATCGACCAAAAATTTCCGCATCCGTGAGGACAACAAAACCGATGAAGCCTTCTAAAAAGCTCCAGCTTAGTGGGCATGGTTCTTGCCCCCAATATACTCTAAAGCCTTCCCGGAGATTGACTTGAGAAAAATCAGCCTTGAGCAGCGCGTTTAGCTTCGGGTTTTCTTCGAGGTATTCTTGGAGGCGTTTTAGCTCACCCTTGTTATTGCAGGCGAAAATGACTTTATGGCCCGACTGCTGCCATTGTAGGACTTGGTTTAAAAACCGCTCGCGTTGCTCGCGCTCAATTTCCATACGCTCGAGCCCAAGATCTGTATGCACTCCCGGCCGGTATGGTTCTAGAGACTCAAAGGTCAATTCAACGCGAGCGGCGGTTTTACCAAAAAGGCCACTTTCGCCAGTGTCTAATTCTGTTAGGCCGTACCAGGCATCCCTCTGATCAGTGCTGCGCGCATCTATTAGATCCTTAAGGGTTGCGTAGGGTAAGTCGATGGTCGTAGGTGCTTTAAGGTGTTTGGGTGCCTCCATGGCAAGTGTGGTAGACCACGGTACGACCCAGCGGACAGGGCCTTTTAAGTAGTTCCAAAAAGCAGCCGTTTGGACAGAGTTAGCACTGTATAATAGAGGAGCGAGTGTGAGTTGCGAAATGGAATTTCCTGAAGAGCGTTGAGTACTTGGGTCAAAGGGGCGAATGGATTCGATTTCGTTTCCAAAGAGGTCAACTCGGTAGGGGCGGTCAGCATTGGGGGGGTAGATATCGATCAACCCTCCTCGGATAGCATATTGGCCAGGGGCTTCGCACAGGACTTCATGATCGTAGCCGAGGTCAGTATTTAAAGATACTTTAAGTGACTCAAAATCAATAGACTTACCTTTTAAAAGGGTGATCTTTTTGGTGCCTAGTGTTTGTGTGGTAGGACACGCCCCGACCACGGCTGCAGGGGTTGAAAAGAGGATACAGGGTGTGGTAGACCACGCTTTGCTCGAGATTTCGAGAAGCTTGGATAGGGCGGTTAAGCGGTCGCAGTCGATTTCAAATCGTTGCTTGGGAAGGGCATCCTCTTGAGCTGCTTCTGGGAAAAAGTAAGGCTGAAGGGGGTTTTTCGCATGGGTGAGGGTTTGGTGTGCCCTGAAGTCTTGGGCAAGGGCTTCGAGTGCGCCCATATTAGGACCCAGTATGACCCAGGGGCCAGGGGATTTTTCGAGCATCGAGGCAAGCCAGGCGCCGTAGGCGGCTGGTGGCACGCCGGTAAAGAGGGTTGCGTCCGTGCCAGGTGGGAGCTCGATGGGCTTCATAGTTGTTTTAAGGCTTCCCGGGCAGCGTTTTCTTCAGCTTCTTTCTTGGAGCTGCCCGAACCCTGCCCATAATGAGTGCCATCAATGTGGATTTCGACAAGATAGCTTTTGGCGTGATCGGGACCCTCTGCTTGGAGGAGTTTGTACTCGATTGGAGGTGTGGGGTTTTGCTGCTGGAAGTGTTCTTGGAGCTTTCCCTTCGGGTTTTCTTTTTCAAGGAGTTGCGAGATATTTTTGGGTAGTTTAGGGTAGCAGTTAAGGACGCTGCTTTTAGTCTTTTCGTAGTTGCTGTCCAGAAAAAGGGCACCGATTAAGGCTTCCATAGTGTCCTCTAAAATAGAGGGGCGCCCACCGCCTCCTGCTTCGCGTTCTGCGGGGCTAAGGCGCAGATAGTTTGATAGATGGAGTTTTTTAGCAAGAGTGCTCAAGGTGCTGCCCTTTGCTAAAGCACTGCGTGCTTGGGCGAGGGTACCTTCGCGTTCGAGGGGGTAGGCTTGGTAGAGATGTTCGGCCAAAATGAGGGATAAGGCTGCATCGCCCAAAAACTCAAGCCGTTGGTAGTTATCTGTTTTTGAGTTTACAAACTGGGTGTAAGAGGGGTGGGTGAGTGCCGTCAACAAAAGCTCTCGGGATGCAAAGGTGTGCCCGAGTGCTGCCTCAAGGGAGGTCGTGTTGAGTGTGCCCTCCTCCACGATGTACTTTTATCTTAGAGCTTGAAGCGCTGAACAAACTCTTGAGTGATTTTTTTGTAGGCGATCGCCCCTGGGCTGAGTGGGTCATAGTCGAAAATAGACTGACCGAAGCTGGGCGCTTCACTCAAGCGGATGGAGCGGGGAACGACATTTTTGAAGACCAAATCCCCGAAGTGGGAGCGAACCTCATCGTCTACCTGGCGGGAGAGGTTGGTACGGATGTCGTACATGGTCATCAAGATGCCGCCGACTTCAAGATCGTGATTGGCGCCTGCGTGTTTTAATTTTTCGACAACGCCAAGGATTTGCTGGAGACCCTCCATTGCTAGATACTCACACTGGAGGGCGACGATTAAATAGTCTGCAGCGGCAAGGCCATTCATTGAGATGAGGCCAAGGG
Source organism: Opitutia bacterium UBA1116 (assembly GCA_002313355.1). Taxonomy (GTDB): domain Bacteria; phylum Verrucomicrobiota; class Verrucomicrobiia; order Opitutales; family UBA1977; genus UBA1977. The sequence goes on from DCBD01000003.1 coordinate 3,246, forward strand.
CTGGTGGACAGTCTAAAATGATGGCCTTGAACTTGCCCGAATTGCGAATGGGCTCTAGGCAGCTATCGAGCCTGAGGAGATAGTCTTTCTCTTGGCCAAGCTCGATCTCGATGGCTGCAAGGTCTACCTCCGAGGGGATGATGTAGAGGTTTTTGTGCTCCTCGGATTGTAGTATACGCTCTTCAACTGAGCCGTCCCCGTGCATAGGGCCGTACATGCTACCGCCCGGCTTCTTGGGGAAGCCAAGGCCGCTTGTCGCGTTGGCTTGTGGGTCAAGGTCTACAATGAGGGTGGGAATGCCCTTCATGGCGAGACCGACTGAGAGATTGATGGCTGTCGTGGATTTACCTACGCCGCCCTTTTGGTTTGCAATCGAGAAGACTTTAGCTGCCATGTGTTTGTTTTGAAAGTCCAACAAGGTTCTGGCTGAATTCGCTTTTCGAGGCGAGCTTTTATTTAACGAAAACGACTTCGGGTGGCTACTTTCCCTCTATTGGGGGGCTGGGGGCTGCAAAATAGGGGAAAAAAGGCAATGCTGTGGGCTTTTCGAAATTTCCGCTTGAAAAACTGAGCGAGCTTGCTTCTATGTAGCTTCTCTTTCCCTGAAAACGGGGCGCGGTAGCCAAGTGGTAAGGCCGGGGTCTGCAAAACCCCTATTCGTCGGTTCGATTCCGACCCGCGCCTCCACTTTTATTGATTAGCTAATGCTTCTACTTCTTTGTAGGATTCTGGTGGAGGGTGATAGGCTGGGTTGAAATCAGGTTCCCAGGAGGTTGTTTGATATAATGATCCTGAAGGCCAATAGGGTATAATGTCATTTTCTCTAACAAGTGTATCCCACATCTCTACTTTGCCGGTTAAAGGGTTGTAGAGAGCTGATACGTATTCATGCCCACCTCCCTGGCTATCATAGTTTTTGTCAGCAAAGGTAATGCAGGGTGGTTTTAGTGCATTAATTAGCAGTACATCGAGCATGGAATTATCCATCAAGCCTTGTTCAATGTAGCCGTTGAAGAGGCGCCCTAAGGTTTCACGAAGTTCTTTTGGTGTCCCTGTATAGTTGGATGCCTTTAAGTCTTCCATGATATCGGGCATTAACTCATCAAATTGGTTTGCATGTTCAGGGCCTGACATCTTGGCAGATATGTTTCGAACGACATCGCGAATTTCTTCTTCGCTTAAAGAGGTTTCAGCGAGCTTTTTTCCGGGTTTCAGGAGGATTTCGTCAACTTTTTCTTCTGGATTATTGCTTTCAATGATTTCCTGAAGCTTCGGATCATCGAGTGGCTTGATAACAAGGGCATGGCCATTGGTGCCTTCACTAACGCCGCAAGTAATATGTTCGGGAATCCTTCCAGTGCTTGTTTTAAGCTGCTGAATATGCGTTGCAAATTGACCGAAGAATTTTTTTGGATTTTCAGCTGGAGGTGGCAGTATGTCGTAATAGCTGTTTTGACTTGAAATGCGGCCGTAGTAACCGTCTAGCGTTTGTCTTTGGTCTGCGCCTGATGTGAAAAACCACTGAGGGTCTCGGTGTATTTCAGAACTGTATTGTTGTGCCGTCTTCGCAACGGAATCCATGAAGCCTGGAGTTTTTAAGATTTTTTCCATGTAGCTCATAAGTTGCTCTTTGGGTAAGTTTCGAGCTATTTTTTGGTCCGCAAAACTTCGATGGTCTGCACCTCGTTCCGTGATTTCTTGGTCTAATGTCGTTTCCCAGGCAAACATCAGGAATTCTTGCATGTCCTCATCCGTCTTGATGGAGATTTTTTCTCCATTTTTTGCATAGTAAAGCTGCCATCCACTTTCTGATGTGCGCGCTTGCTCTGAAGACATTGCATGAAATTCGGCCTGAAGTAGACCTTCCGCTACTTTTTGAAATCTTTTTCGAAGAGCCAAATTAACTTTTCTTAAGTCGTTAGGAGATGTATTACCACTATTGTTGGATTGAAGTACTTTAAGAGTGCCGTCGAGCAGTTTGTCTTTTGAGCCTGGAACTGGAGTGCTTATTATAGCTCCTTGGAGTTGGTTGATATGGTGGCCTGTGATGCTGGTTCCTGCATAACCTGCAAGCGTGTACTCCCAGGCACGGAGCATGGGGTTGCTTTCCTCGCCTTGGAATGCATCGATGGCTTGTGTGAGTTTGTGTTCTGCATTTTTGAGGCCTTGTGTGTCAACCAGAGCTTTGAGAATGCCTTCTATGGTTGTTTTTTTACCAAGACCTTGAGCAATGTCTAAAAGGATATTGTCGCGCTCGCCTTCGGGTATGCCGAGGACATTCATAGCTGCTTGGAGGCCGGGGATACTTGCTAATGGCATGCTTTGGAGAAGCTCATTTTTTCCGACTGCCATGAGGTAGGGGGCTGGTGGTGTTTTTTTAGTGTCGATCTCTATGGTGATGGGCCTTCTTAATGCCGTGATGTTGACGCTTGTTGCGATGGGCACTTCGACATTGGCGCGTTCATTGGAGACGGTTAGTGAGTCATTCTGGATGAGTTCTTTGATTTCTCTTAAGAAGCGTATAGGATCTCCATCGTGGGCTTTGATAGCAACAGATGTTGCAAAACAAGAGCCAACGTAGTCGTGTTGGCGGATTTCTGAGAGGAGGGCCGAAAGACCAGCCTGCCTCGCGTGTGAGGCGGTTACCTCTGTGTCTGGAGGCAGTTCTAAGGTTGCCCGAATTTTATCTGCGGCCTTGCTCGATTGATTGGGCGGTGCTGAGATGCTTTCTAGGAGATCTCGCAGGCCGTTTTCATTTTGAATGAGTGCATCGAGGTACTGAATCATGCGTTTATTGTGTGGGCTTTGAGGCGCATTTTCTCGATAGGCCTTTGAGTTTAACTCATCACGCATTAAGGTGGCCTTTTCGATGTCTACTTTGCCATCAGGGCTAATAACTTCTTTGGCGACTTCTTTGGCGACGGTTGCATGCCAGCTCGATGAAAAATTGTGTAAGCCACTCAATTGCTGCAAGGCAGCTTGTTGTTTTGCTGTATCAACAAGGATTGATGACTTTTCTTGAGAGACTTTGTCTTTACTGGATGATTTGGCCGTTTCAGCTATGTTTTCGTGGTGGATGTCAATAGCACTTTCAACAGCATTAGCGAGATCTCTGTGGGATAGGGCGCCTGCATCTATAGCTGTGGCATGGTTGTCTACCCATGTTTTATCGATAATCTCTTGAAGGAGTAAGTTGGCGAGTGTCTTGATTTCGCCTGCTGTAAAGGCTTGAGCGTGATTCGTTGCATCCGCGATGACAGCCTCTGCCGTTTTGTATGCCTCTATTTGGTTGTCGAGGATGTCGTTGAAAGCCTTAGTGTCTATATGGCCTTTGCTTAAAGCTTCATTCATGCGTTGAGCCCAGTCCGTTGATATGATGCCTTCCCCAAGCATGCTTCCGAGAAGGATAGCTTGCCTAGGAGATAGGTTGTGAAGGTTAACGCCTGCATGACGGACGATGTTTTGAGCATTCCTGTAAGCCTTGTCTAGGGCGGGCCTTTCATCTTGAAGAATGGGTTTTGAATCGAGTAGACGCTCAGAGGCTTGTTTGACACTGGAAAAATTAGCGCGTGTAATCCCTGTTGCTACGTGAGCGTTTTTATCTGGCCTATAGAGACAGAGCTGTTCGGGTTGGGTTTGGGCGCGAGCTAGGTGGTTAGCTGGATCCTTGCCTGAAGAGAGGCTTTGAATTGACGTGCCTGCAGGTTGCTGAGTTCGGATGAATTGAGGGCCTAGGGAGTCCATGGGGTGTTTGCTATGCTTTCCCCTTGAGTCTGTAGGGGAAATAGTTCAGCTTAAGGGTTTCCTAATTATGGAGAACCTTGTTTTATGAAGCAATTTTATATTACAACTGCTATCGACTATGCAAACGGAATGCCGCATCTTGGGCATGCCTACGAAAAGGTGCTCGCTGATGTGATTAGCCGTGTTCGGCGAATGCGTGGTGAGTCGGTTCATTTTTTGACTGGGCTCGATGAGCATGGGCAGAAAGTTCAACAGAGTGCTGAGCGCAAGGGCATTGAGCCTTTGGTTTTTTGCGATACGATGGCTGACGCTTTTAAGGCCTTATGTGTCAAGCTTGAGGTCAGTAATGATGATTACATCCGTACAACGGAAGTACGGCATAAGACCGTTGTCGAAAAGATTCTTCAGGACCTTTACGATCAAGGCGTGATCTACAAAGCTAAATATAAGGGCTTTTACAGTGCCCGCGCAGAGCAGTTTTTACAGGAAAAAGACAAGGTTGAAGGTGCGTGGCCAGAAATTTATGGCGAGGTTACCGAGATTTCTGAAGAAAACTATTTCTTTAAACTCAGTGAACATCAAGATTGGCTTATTGATTACATTAAGACGCACGAAGACTTTATCTTTCCCAAATTTCGTGCAAAGCAAGTGCTCGAGTTTTTAAAAGAGCCCCTGAATGATCTTTGTATCTCTCGTCCTAAAGAGCGCTTGAATTGGGGGATAGAGCTTCCGTTTGATGTTAACTATGTGACTTATGTTTGGTTTGATGCTCTCATCAATTACATATCTGCGGTTGGTTACGGGAGTGAGCGTTTTGAAAACTGCTGGCCTGTAGATTATCACGTTATTGGTAAAGACATTCTGGTGCCGGCTCATGCTATCTATTGGCCTATTATGCTCAAGGCTATCGGCGTTGAGATGCCAAAGTCCTTCGTTGTGCACGGTTGGTGGCTTGCTGCGGGGGCTAAAATGTCGAAGAGCACCGGTAACACGGTTGAGCCCCTCGATCTCGTCGACACCTTTGGGGCCGATGCGTTTCGTTACTTCTTAATGCGTGAGATGAATGTCGGCCAAGACAGCGATTTTTCTCAAGAGCTGTTTGATGTTCGCTATAATGTCCTTGCGAATGATTTAGGCAACCTAGTGAGCCGCTTGCTTAATATGGGACATCGTTATTGTGAGGGTACCGTTCCTGCAATGCACGTCGAAGAGGGCCCCGAAAAAGAATTGAAAGCACTCTGGGATGCTACAGGGCCTAAGGTGCTTGAGCTCTATGATGGTTTGCAGTTTCATACAGCGCTCGAAGATATTTTTAAATTTATCGCAGGGGTGAATCGCTATGCTGAAGTGCGAGCGCCTTGGAAACTTGCGAAGTCTGAGAGTGCTGAAGATCGTAAGCTGCTGGAAACCTCATTGGCCGTCATGGCTGAAGGTTTGCGTTTGGCAAGTGTATTGCTTGCTCCCGTGATTCCATCGACATCTCGTCGTATCGAAGTCTTGCTCGGCCTTCCTGAGGTGATGGCTTTCGAAGGGCAGCTCGATTGGTCTGATTGCTTGAAGGGTAATACCCTCGGTGAAAAAGTTATTCTATTCCCTCGTCCTGAATTGGCAAAAGCGTAAATGGAGGTTATTGACAGTAAGCAGTTCCCGGAGCGCAGCAAAGAAGCGCTCGAGCAGTTTTTAGCTCACTGCCAGCTTCTTGCACGCAAACGGGGCAGGGCACAGCTGGTAAGTATCTCACTCGACGTCAAACATATTGATCCCTTAGCTGTATTGCAGTCCATTTATGAACCTTCAGAGGCACATTGTTACTTAGAGCATCCAACGTCCGAGGAGGCTATTGCAGGGGCTGAAGCCGTTGCTATGGCAACCTTTTCAGGGGAAGATCGCTGTGAGTGTGTCCGCGCCTGGGCAGAGTCTATTTTAGATAATACCGTTGCCATCGGTGATATCGAAGGCCCTTTCAGTGGGCCGCACTTCTTTTGCAGTTTTACTTTTGAGGATACGGCTCCTGAACGAAATGCTGAAGGAGTTTTGGGTTCTTTTGAACCAGCAACCGTGTTTGTGCCTCTTTGGCAAGTAGGGCGTAGCGGTGGGGCTTATGTTGCGGTTGCTAATGTCTGGGTTGAGCCTGATGGCGACGTTCGTCCTTGGGTTGAGCGCGTGTGGCAAGCTCATGCAAAGTTTTCTGCTTTTGATTATGCGGGCTTTGAGGAATCGCCTACTTCGGCTGACAGTGAAGTTCATTGCCAAGAAGTGAGTGATGGCATGGATCACCAAGCACGTGTCGCTTCGGCGGTTGAGGCTATTCGCTCTGGCGCTTATCAAAAAATTGTACTTGCCCGTGCACTCGATTTGGTGAAGGAGACTCCGTGGAATCCTTTAACTTCTTTACATGTGTTGCGTCAGGAATACCCAAGCTGTTTTGCTTTTTCTTTTAGTGCTGGAAAGGGGGAGAGCTTTGTAGGGGCAACGCCAGAGAAAATATTACGCATGCGTAACGGCAGGGTGTTTACTGAGGCGATCGCTGGGTCCATCGACCGAGGTGTTCATGCTGGTGAAGATGCTCGGCTCGCTCGAGAGCTCCTAGATAGTGATAAAGACCGTCGGGAGCATTTGTGTATCGTCGAAGACATTACGCAGCAGCTGGAGCGTTTGGGCATTTCGGCAAAGCCCACGGGTCAGCCCCGGCTTTTGCCACTGGCTAATGTTCAGCATCTTTATACACCTATTGAGGGGGTTGTGCCGCCCAATGTCCATTTGCTGAATGCCTTGAGTGTGCTGCATCCAACGCCTGCGGTCGGGGGGGTGCCAAGGGCTGCTGCAAAAGCCTATATCCATGAGGCAGAACCTTTTAATCGGGGGCTTTATGCAGGTGCTTTGGGCTGGTTTAATGCACGTGGAGAAGGTGAGATCGTCGTTGGGCTTCGTTCAGCATTGATTGCCGGGAGGCATGCGCGTCTCTACGCTGGGGGAGGGATTGTTGAGGGTTCAGACCCAGAACGAGAGAAAATTGAGACTGATTGGAAGTTTAAAGTGATGCTTGATCATTTGAACTAAGTTCGCTTGGATAAGAGGGTGATGACTGTAGCAGCCCAAGATTCTTTAGGTCACGAGGCATCGAAGTTTTCTCGTTTTCACCCCCTTCTCGAGACGAATCACAACATGCTCGCTTCGGCTGTTATTTTTGAGGTTCTGGCTCGTTTAGGGGTCCGTATGGTGGTGTTATCTCCCGGGTCTCGCAGTGCTCCCTTGGCTATTGCTTGCAATTTGCACCCTTTGCTCGAAGTGGTTCCTATTTTGGATGAGCGTTCTGCTGCCTTTTTTGCTCTAGGCCACGCACGGCAAACAGGCATTCCGACAGTGCTCCTCTGCACCTCGGGGACGGCTGTTGCTAATTTTCACCCCGCTGTTCTTGAGGCATCGGTGAGTGGGGTACCTTTAATTGTTCTTACCGCAGATCGTCCTCCTGAGCTTCGTGATTGTCATGAGCGTCAGACGGTTGACCAAGTCAAGATCTATGGCCATGCGCCTCGCTGGCAGTGCGAGCTTGGCATCCCGGAGCCTAAAGAGGCTTATTTCCGTTATCTGCGTCAAGTCATTCGTCGTGCCTGGGAAAAGACTTTATTTCAAAAGCCAGGTCCTGTGCATATCAATATTCCCTTTCAAGAGCCGCTTGTGCCGTCCCCCGTCTCGGGTATGGATTCTTTGGTGGCTTGCGTTTGCCAAGAGAGCTTTTTTAATGTGCCAACAGCCGCCTATGCAGAAGAACCTAGCGTTGCTTCCTATCAACTCTCATCTATCGCTGAACAAATGCGCACCCATGAGCGTGGCATTATTGTTGTCAGTCAGCAGCAGTGGGTGGCTCCAGAGCCTTACATACAAGCTTTAGCCGAGCTTTCAAGTGCGCTTGCTTGGCCGATTTTGAGTGACTTTTTAACTCCCTTGCGCGGTTATGCAGATCGTTTGCCTACTTTAGTATCTTCTTATGATACTATTTTGCGCAATGAGGCAATCGCTGAAGCTTTAAGGCCTGATTGCGTGCTTAGCATTGGTGCAATGCCGATCAGTAAAGTCTTACGTCCTTGGCTTGAGGGGTTCTCTATACCTACGTGGGTTTTAGACTCAACAGGTGATAACTACGATCCTTTGCATCGAGCTGCTGTTCCCATTCGTTGTTCGCTACCGATACTGGCTAAAGCGGTGGGTGTGTCTACGCCAAAGCGCTCATCCTACCTAGGCGGTTGGCTTGATCTTGAAACACAAGCCTCAAGTGCGATTGCTGAGAGGCTCGAAGCGGCGCCTCCTTTGTTTGAGGGCAAAGTTGTTCAACGTGCTCTTGCTGCCCTTCCCCAAGGGACGCCTGTCTTCATCGCTAGCAGTATGCCCGTGCGCGATGCAGAATTTTTTGGGGTTAAAGGATCTCACCGCATAAAGCCCTACTTTAATCG
>DCBD01000118.1 GCA_002313355.1 Opitutia bacterium UBA1116
CGGCCACGGTCCCAACACTTCGAACATGCTCGGGCTTTGAAATACCAAACCCTACAGCAACAGGCAAATCGCTCACTGCGCGAATGTGCCCTACGGCAGATGCAATGTCATCTGCGAGCTCGCTTCGCTCGCCGGTGACACCGGTACGCGAAACGTAATAGAGGAAGCCACTGCTCACCTTGGCAATCGTCTTCATGCGCTCAGGGGGTGTTGTCGGCGCAATGATAAAAATGTTTTTGAGCCCGCGAGCTGCACTCAGCGAAAGTAGATCCCCGGCTTCCTCAGGTGGACAATCCAAGGTGAGCAAGCCATCAATACCCGCTTCAGCAATGCTATCTAAAGAAGTCTCAAGACCCGGTGAAAAAAGGAGGTTATAATAAGTATAGAGAACAATGGGCACCTCAGAGAAGGTGCGGATTTTCTTAACAAGCTCAAAGACAAAGGCCTGCGTCATCCCAGAATCAAGAGCACGCTGTGCAGCAAGCTGGTTTGTCAAGCCGTCTGCAAGCGGGTCTGAAAAGGGAGCACCCAACTCGAGGATATCGACCTCGCCTTCGATTAAACTTTTACAAAGGGCAAGCGATGTCTCCATATCCGGGTCTCCTGCACAGAGATACGCAATAAAAGCTGCTCTCTTTTCCGAGCGAGCTCGCTCAAAGGCCTGCTTAATTCGATCCATAAAGTAAGCAGTTTGTCAAAAAGCACTTACCGGTCAACGTGGTTTTTATCGCTACTTCTAAAAGGTCTTAGTCAGGCTTTTTGAGGATGCCAAGATGTTCGAGCATGACAGCGACTGCCTGGGGCTTGAGGGCCGTAAGGACGGTATTGAAATCACCATCTTCATCTTCCACTTCATCAAAGTCGAAAACATCCACCGCATTCAGTCCGATAACACCAACAAACTTGATGAAATCTCCATACTTTTCACCTGCTTCTTTAGATGGGTTGCTTTGATTGGCACCTGCTTCAATCTCCTCAAACCAATGCTTTGCAAACGTTGCTATAAGGGCATCGGTGATATTGTTGCCCCCTACGGATTGCTCCAAGCAAGCCTTGAGCAAATCCTCTCCACTCGCATTCCTCAATCTCTCATGAATCGTGCCCGCATGCAAATCGACAGGGACCGCTTCGCCTTCAACCATGAGACCTAAGGACTTACCCAAGACTAGGAATGCATAATCCCGCTGATGTGAGGGTTGACTAACAAGGTCAGATTCCGTCATTTTTTTGATGAAGTCGCTATCGCCATCCAGTAGGTTTGATTTAAACCCTTGGAAAATATCATAAGCATCGCCAACAAAATCCATGATGGTCGACTGTAAGGCCAAAAAGCCTTCTTCTTGAGAGTCCAGTGCACCTTGTACCTGAGATGAAAGTTGACCCTTCAATAATGCATCACTCTTTGGTGAAGACACGCCATTTTCCTGTGCAGACAAGCGAACACCCGCTTGTTTACCACTTGGACACGTCATCATATTAACCATCAACTGATACATATTCGCTGCCGGTTTTGAGAGCTCTTGGCCATGAGCGCCCCCTGCCTCTTGCCAAGCTTCGAGCTCTTTATGGATCATCTCCACCAGGAACTGCAACTCATAGGCTGTTCGATTAAACCCGCCTCCCACCTGAGGCTTCATCCAACCTTTTACGACCCCTAACCCTATCGCAGTATCAAAGGATTGTAGCATAATGTCAATTTTATGATCCACTGCGGTATCATCATCTGTCTGGAGCAAAAGTTTCTTCGTCTCTAAAGAAGCCGTTGCTAAGGCAGCCCTTAAGTGCTCTTGCAACTCTTTTAGATCTTCGTAGCTAGCCTTGGGCATATCCTCTTCACTAGGCACAGGCATCACCATCTGAAGATAACGGCCTTGAAGCCTATACCCGCCTTCTCCAGCTGGAACGAGCGCCTCTAGAGACCCTGAATCAACTTCGCTCAGCGAATGGCTCTTCTCATTGGCTGCTCTATGAATCGTGTAAGGATTATTTACCGCATCAGGCGCTGCTAAAAAAAACTGTATGGCTTGTGCTCCCTGAAAGCGAGGATCTGCTTCTTGCCCTGCTAAAACATCCAAGATAGTGGATGAAACAGAATCTAGCAATACATTGTCACCAGCGAAAGCATCATTACGCAATACCTTTTCAAATAAAAAAGTTAACATTTTTTCCTTTAAGACATCGCCTCCTCGATACGCACTAAAATTGAGACGTACTAGTTCGCACATCTTTTCAACAATGTGTTTATTTTCATTATCATTAGAAATATTACTATCTAAAAGTATATTTAGTCGTTCTATTGCTTGATTCTTTAATTCAGGAGTCCGGCCATAACGAAATAAACCTTCAGCTGCCCAAAGCCTTTGGGCAAAAGGCACTTCTTCTGAGGTTGCCATACGCAGCAATAGCTCGACCCTTTTACCCCCTAAACCTATTAATCCATTCAGCCTTGTACCTCTTAATAGCTCGACCCCTTTATCTCTTAATTCATCAGTCCGGCCATAGAGACATAGACATTGAGCTGCCGGAATCCTTTGGGACAAAGGTATTGCTTCTGTGTTTGCCATACGCAGCAATAGCTCGGCACCTCTATCTCTTAATTCATCAGTATGGCCATAGCGACATAGACCTTCAGCTGCCCAAATCCTTTGGACAAAAGGCGCTTCTTCTGAGATTGCCATACGCAGCAATAACTCGGCACCTTTATCTCTTAATGCATCAGTCCGGCCATAGCGACATAGTCCTTTAGCTGCCGAAATCCTTTGGGTAAAAGGCGCTTCTTCTGAGTCTGCTATACTCAGCAATAGCTCGACCCCTCTATCCCCTATGTCGCTTAAGAGCTCGGCACCTTTATCTCTTAATTCATCAGTCCGGCCATAGCGACATAACCCTTCAGCTGCCGGGATCCTTTGATCAAAAGGCATTTCTTCTGAGTTTACCATACGCAGCAATAGCTCGGCACCTCTATTTTTTAATGCATCAGTATGGCCATAGCGACATAGACCCTTAGCTGCCGAAATCCTTTGGGCAAAAGGCACTTCTTCTGAGCTTGCCATACGCAGCAATAGCTCGGCACCTCTATCTCTTAATTCATCAGTATGGCCATAGCGACATAGACCTTTAGCTGCCGAAATCCTTTGGGCAAAAGGTACTTCTTCTGAGCTTGCCATACGCAGCAATAAATCGACACCTTCAAGGCTTAATTCATCAGTATAGCCATAGCGACATAGACCTTTAGCCGCCGAAATCCTTTCGGGCAAAGGCACTTCTTCTGAGGTTGCCATACGCAGCAATAGGTCGACACCTTCAATGCTTAATTCATCAGTATAGCTATAGCGACATATCCCCTTAGCTGCCGAAATCCTTTGGGCAAAAGGTACTTCTTCTGAGCTTGCTATAGTCAGCAATAGCTCGAAACCTCTATTCCCTATGCCGCTTAAGAGTTCGGCCCCTTTATCTCTTAATGCATCAGTCCGGCCATAGCGACATACACCTTCAGCTGCCAAAATCCTTTGGTCTAAAGGCACTTCTTCTGAGTTTGCTATACTCAGCAATAGATCAACACCTCTATCTCTTAACTCGTCAGTATGCCCATCAGCAAGAAGGCCCTTTACAACCTCTATCACATTTCCCGCAGACATTTCCCCTAACCTTTTTACTACATCTAGGGTTTCTAAGATTTCTTGCCTTTCGTTAGGATGCAGTCCTTCTAAATTAAGGGATAAAAGCTCACCCCATACCTGAGCGCCTTGAAGGTTTCTTTCCTGATCGTCGCTTTCCAAATCTTGGACTACGGACTCTGCAACCTCTTTTAGATTTTCAAAAGAAAGGCCTTGCAGATAACTCGGGAGATCTACGGTGCGATTCAGCAAATTATCAGATCCAACGATAGGTAGGCCTGACATTTCAGCATGAAACTCATTGGCAATACTCAAGAAAGCCCTCACCCTGCTAGACACAGCAGAGACGACCCTACCTAAAAATGACCCCTGCTCTTGAGGAGGCTGGGCTCCTCCTTGAACATTTCTAGCATTATTGGCTCCATGAATACCTGGCATAACGTCTCTCCCTGTTGGTTATATCGAGTCCTCTAGCATAAACTAGTAGGGGGGATTTTTCAAATGGAGGGGTGAGCGTGGTATTATATTTAATGATTAAAATATTAGCATATCAGAATCATTCTTGTCATGAGCCCCTGAATAATAAAATCGAGAGACAAAAAGAGCTTCTAGATGTATTCTAGAAGCTCACTAGCTAAATGTTTGATATGTATACGATTACTCGCTTGAAAATGCGAGTGAAGGAACGGCTTCGTCGCTTGAAGCTTTGCCTAATGAACCGGGCTTAAAGAGAATCATGGTCAGAGCTAGTGGCTCATCATTTGTGCTTTTTGCTGAGTATGGCTTGGTGGGATCATCTGCATCAAGCCAAACAGGGACTCGTTCTTTTAGGGAAAGTACACGCTGAGCGCCGTCTTCAGTCGTTTGGATTAAATCAAAGTCTTGACTCGCAATGACGATGCGATCGTAAGGCGTTGTGTGTAGAGGAAAACTTGCATGCGGTGGAACGTCCCACTTTTGAGCGGTGAGGTAATCATTTTCAAGCAGCATGTTGTCCCCAGTATTGATAGGCCCACCTTGAACGGGTGTGAGTACACCTGGCTTAAACTGAATGATGGTAAAATGAAGCGGATAAGGGTGAAGGTTTTCGTCTTTATGCAATGTCCCTGGTAAGCATGCGTTGTACCAGGTGGGCGTGTCTTTAGGGAAGACGAGTGTAGAGACCGATTCACCCTCAGTGCCTGTTGTAACCTCCGTCTTGATGAGCTCCCCACCCTCATGGCAAATGATGATGCGATCTGCATCGTGCCTATGCCAGTCTAAGGTGGACTGGGCAGGAAACGTCGTCACCCAAGTGAGTATATAGTCGTTTTCCCATAGTTTTTTGCGCGAGGCACCGGAATCCGAACAGGTATCATCAACACACAGCGTTGAAGCAAAAAGAAAAGAGGATACAGCTACAGATGCACTGAATATTAAAGTGCGTTTAAGGAGGCATTTCATACGGATAGTCATGGTACAAGAATGTAGAACACAGAGTCCGCACATCAAGCACAATGTTTATCATAGAAGGAAGGCAGCACGCATGGTTCAGGTTTCCCGAATTGTTCATCGCCCCTGGAAGTATTCACTTAAACCCCAAGATAAAGATCTCGTTGAGGGTGACATTGAGACCTTACAAGCAAGGGACTTTATAAACTAAAAACGGGGCCTAAGCACTGTGGCTTAGACCCCTGATTAGTCATTTAGCACATATAACCGCTTTCGCGGCTTTGAAGCTGACCTGGACTTCAGCTTCAAAGGGTCTCGTGAGCTGAAATACTGCCCAACGAGTGGAAATTTTCTCAATTTTTTAGGGAACCTGCCCCTAACATCTCTCTATAAGTCAATAAAAACGCAAAATGGTTCCGTAAAAAACGCAGAAAAACGGCTCTTTTTCAAGGTTTTGCGAAACAAATCATTAAAATAATCGTAAACTATTGGTAACCAAAAAGAAAAACTAATTCAAACCTGGCCACAAATGGTCGATAAAAAAGCGAACAAAGCGATCTTCGTCCACGGACTCAGCAACATGGCAATTAGGAGGTTGGCCAAAGACTCTACGGCGCTTCCGGCGGTCAGCAACCGTAAACCCCCGTGTATACTGCCCCCGGCACTCAACCGTGACGTGGTAATGACTCATTTTGACGAAGGAAGGATCGATAGCCACACCAACGGCAAGCGGATCATGAAGGTAGAAGCCATGAATATCATCGGCCTCTTTATAAAAATTAGCATAGAGCTCTGTACAGTCAGCAATAAGCTGAGACTTAGCAGAGCGAATATGTGCATGACCTGCCTCGATAATGCCTCGCTCCAGGATGACATCAAGCGTAACGTCTAAGCCAACGAGTGTTATAGGTAGGACTGAATGAAGAACGATCTGGGCAGCCTCAGGGTCTGCAAAAATATTGAACTCGGCAACGGGCGTCATGTTGCCGGGAACGGCAAAGGCCCCTCCCATGGTAACGACACGGTCTACCTTGCGGAGGGCTTCGGGAGCTTTACGGCAGGCCTCAGCAAGGTTTGTCAATGGGCCAAGCGTAACGATGCTTAGGTTTTCACTGTACTTTTTTGCAGACTCAATAATGAGGTCAACCGCGTGTGTATCGACAGGCTTGTAAGTTGGGGGTGCATAGCGAGACTCCCCCGTTTCGTGTTTAAAGCGATGTAGCTCCCCCAGCCCATCGACGCCATGGATGCTCGTTACCCGTTCGAGGTGTCCCTCTAAAGGAGCGGCATAACCCATGGCAACAGGAACGTGAGCAGCACCATCGAGCTCGAGCACGCGAAGGACATTTTCAGTTGCCTGATGAACATCCGTATTGCCGGCTACTGTCGTAACTCCGATGACGTCGAGCTCGGGAGAGTGCTGCGCAAAAAGCAGTGCTAGGGCATCGTCAACACCACCATCGGTATCTATCAAGCAGGGGCGCTTTTGCATAGCCATAGAACACCCACGCTAGGGTGAAGTTGAAGAGGGCTCAAGGTTTATTCTGCGGTTGTTTGCAACTTTGAAGACACGCATCAAACAACACAAAACACTCCCCCTGCCCATGCTAAGTATTCTGATTATCAGAAGACGAGTCACCCCTGGGATGCTCCGGAAGCTCAAGGTGAGGATAATCAAACCCACTAGGCAACCCACTGAACACCGTTGTTGATGCGGACCAGTAAGCGTTTTTCAAGCTGTGTGGCTGAAGTGCTTTAGCCCAAGAAGCTGCATCTAAGAATGTATCGCTCTCGAAAGAGTCAACCCACGAGTTGGAATAATCTACCCAGGCTTTGATAGGATATAAACACCGGAGAACAGGGTCTTTGGGCTCTTCACTCGTCACAAGCTCTGCAAAAAATTCAAGGGATAAAGAGTATGTTGCAAGTCCGAGCAAAATCTTGCTTGGTACTGAAAGCTCACCAAATATGCTTTCAGCACCCTTAATCAAAACCCAGGAAGGTGTTGCAACAATAGCCCCCTCAACCACACCAAGAGCCATGGAAGACAACGTCACCGTAGACCTATGCACCGCATAGGTAAGCGAGTCTAATAATGAAGATTCATCCGGTGGTTGCTCTTCAGATTCATCAGAAATAAGCTCATCGTCACCTGCGAGCAAAACACGTGATTCAAGGGGTTCTAATCGAAAAGAGCTCATCGTCTACATCCAAAGCTTCAGGAAATCCCGATTTATGTCAATTTTCCACTTTGAAAACATCCATACTTTAATGAAGGAAACTAAACAGAATAGGTGTAACCTTGGGCAAGCTCGATGAATGCTTTAGCAGAAGCATCGGCCCAGGCCTTATCCTTGCCCAAGGTGTTTGCTAAAAGCTCTGCTACTGTAGGAGCTGCCGCAATGGAAGCTGGAGCGTTTAGGAATAAGGCACGCGTCCTGCGAGCGAGGACATCTTCAACCGTGCGTGCCATCTCGTGCTTAGCGGACCAGACAAGCTCTGCGCGTGTGTAAGGCAAACCGAGAACTAAAGGCTCTGCAAGCGAGGTATGGGTATTAATTAAGGACTGAATAGCCGGCTCATCTGAACCATAAAGGCTTAGAGGCGTGCTTGAAACGGAATCAACAGCACCGTGCAAACGAAGGTGAGGTGTTTGAGAAGGACGCGTGCCTAAATTAACAACCTTCTCGGCA
>DCBD01000132.1 GCA_002313355.1 Opitutia bacterium UBA1116
TATTACCATTGCTCTGGCTCGCGCTTATCCGGAGGCTGAGCTCTTCGGCGTAGACTTGAGCGCTGAAGCTCTCGAGCTTGCCAAGGAAAATGCAAAGGCTTGTGAGGTGGCTGAGCGCATAACGTTCAAGCAATCACACTGGATGGATCAGGTGCGCGGGTATTTTGATCTGATTGTCTCCAACCCTCCTTATCTAACAGAAGAAGAATGGGCATGTGCAGAGCCTGAAGTCCAGGTATATGAGCCAAGGCAGGCACTCGTTGCAGGCGAAGATGGACTCAGTGATTTAACTCAGATTGTTCGTTTAGCAAAAAACTGCTTGAACCCGGGCGGTGTGCTCGTTCTTGAAACGGGCATCGATCAGCACGCAGCCTTGAAGAGCTTGGCCGATGCGTTTGGCTATGTTAGATGTGCTTCAGAGAAAGATCTCAGTGAGCGAGATCGCTATTTTTTTGCTTGGGCTTAAGCTGCGTTGAGAGCTGTCTCTGCAAGAATTTTTTTATTAGATTCATCCAAGATGTAGAGCCAATCTGCCATGATGCGGAGTGCTTCGCGTAGGTGGATATCGAAGTTGGGTTTGTTATCATCCGCTTTTTTCTTGGGCAGTTCTTTTTCTAGAGCGATGTCTAAAAGGATATCTTGAGAAGTGTAGGCCTGGTCTGAAAGCTTCTTGAGCGTTACGTCTCTTTCTTCTTGGAAGTGCTCATCCAGATTTTTTTGAATTTCACGTTCGTGGTAGTTGAGGGAAAATACTTTTTGGTCTCTTTTCTTTTTAAACCAGTCAATGTTTTCTTTGAGATAGGAGAATTCTTCCAGCGACGCTTGGCGATCGAGGCTTTTGGCAGTGAGTAAATTTTTGGTGTCGGGGGTGAATAGACCAAGGTCGTCAACTGTCCAGGGAAGGGCGTGGATAGCGTCCCACTCGAGTGCGTGGGGAAGGTCTGACTCTCCAATGGGTAGGTATGTGTTAACCGAGGGAAGGATAATATCCGACTCGACGCCTCGAAGTTGGGTGGAGTTGCCGTTGGGGAGGTACCACTTTTGGACTGTGATTTTAGCGGCGCCCATTTTAGGTTGAGTGAGCCGAGCGAGGATGGAGCGATCTATTTGGAAAATGACTTGAACGGTGCCCTTGCCGTGGGTGGCTTCATCCCCGACGATGATGGCACGATTGTGGCTTTTGAGTGCGCCGGCGACAATTTCTGAGGCAGAAGCGCTGTACCTAGAGACGAGGATGATGAGTGGACCATCCCAAGCCATTTTGGGGTTTTGGTCTGCGTATTCATTGAGTTGGCCGAGGGTGTCTTTAACCTGGACGACAGGGCCTGTAGGGATGAAAAGCCCTGTGAGATTGATGGCTTCTAGGAGGAGCCCGCCGCCGTTGCGCCTAAGGTCGAGAATGAGCCCCTGCATGCCCGCTTGTTTGAGCTTTGTGATGAGCTCTTCAACATTGCGCGTAGTGCTTGGGTCGTCTGAGCGAGGATCTCCTGAGCCGTAGAAGGTGGGAAGATCAATGACGCCAATTTTTGTGTGCTCTCCATTGATGGGGATATCAAACAGGCGTGCTTCGGCGAGGTTGGAAGTGAGTTTGATTTCGTCACGAATGAGCGTGACCGTTTTTCGTTTTGAAGGGTCCGTGCCAGCCGGCCAGATGAGCAAGCGGACTTGGGTGCCTTTCTTGCCTCGAATCAACTTGACGATTTTGCGTAGCTTTAGGCCCATGATATCGACCATGGCTCCATTGCCCTGGGCAACGCCGACGATTTTGTCGTTAGGGTCTAGTTGTTTGCTTTTTTCAGCGGGGCCACCAGGCATGAGTTCTTTAATCGTGCAGATGCCGTCTTCTTCTGCGAGGACAGCACCGATGCCGACCAGTGAGTTGTGCATGGCGATCGTGAACTCCTCCATCGAGTCTGCGGAGAGAAAGGTGGAGTGAGGATCGTACATTTGGGTAAGGGTTGTAAGAAAAATCTCTTGAACTTCAAAAGGCTCAATGTCTGTGATCATCTTTTGGAGGCGCTTGTAGCGCTTCTTGAGATTGAGTACGCCTTCTTCGACCTGCTCGTCGAATGATTTCTCTTCAGGTTCCATAGCGCTGGGGTGAGCGAGAACGTAGTAGGTGTTTTCAGCATCTTCGATAGCCCCTCCAATGTTATAGAGAAGCTCTGGGATCGTGCGACGCTTCTCAACGCGATTGTAGTAACTAAAGATGAAGTCATTGAGTGTGTTCCAGCAAGCTGGTGGTGTGCAGAGGGCAGCCTCTTCGATGTTGTCGCTCAATACTTCATTGAGTAGCTCAAATTTGAGGCGTTGCTTCCAGAGTTTATCAGCAGCTTTTGCGTCTGAGGGCCAGGGAAGGTCTTTTCTGTCTGGGGTGTAGTAGCCATCTTGTGTGATGTCGATGGGGGTTTTTAGTTGTTCAAAGACCCAGTTGAAGCGCTTTTCAGCGCGTGCTTGATAGATGTCAAAAATCTCGAATGCAGGGAAGAGGTTGCCTTGTCTTAGGTAGAAGCTCATCGGGTCTGCAAAGCGCTCGATGAAATGATCAATGTCGGACTGGAGGAAGAAGAGGTGGTTAGGATCAAACTCGGTTGCGTAGTTTTTGATGAATTCTTGAGCGTCAATCTCTGTGATGGGCTTGTTGGTGTAGTGAATTTGCTCCATGTTTTGAATGACATAGCGCGTTTCCATTCTCATTTTGTCGGTTGGCTGATACCTGCTGCTTCCCTGAGCTTGCTGCGGGGAGAGTTCCAGTGTGAGGATAGTGATAAGGATAGTAACAAAAACCGACTGCTTCATAAATAACCTTGCTGGATAAAGGAGCTGCAATGATGCTGTAATGGAGTGAACTTTGCAATCTTACAATAGACTACATCGACCTTAATTGCTCAAAAATAGCTTCTATGGAGGATTCGTTGTGGGTGAGTACCTGTAGATAATGGGTCCAGAATGCTTTGAAGGAAGTGAACCCGAGCCATTGAGCAAGGCGTTCTTGTTCTGAGGTGTTTGAAGAAATTTGAGTGATGGCGACATTTTTGTCTCGGCGCAGAAAGTGCTCAAGCTTAGTGAGGAACAGGTATCCTTCGATTAAGTGAGTGAGTGTCGCTTCTGGAAAAAGGTGTAGCCTAAGAGATGTTTTGAAGGTTTTTAAGGTACTGCAGCTTCTCAGCGCTGAGTGCATTGGACCGCAAAAAAGCTGAATGGTTTGGGCGGCAAACTCGCAGTGGACAAGGCCGCCTCGATGAGCTTTGAATGCAAGTTCAGGAGGATTTTGTGTGGCTTTATTTTTTTGAATCGTGGTGTGCATGTTGCGCACTTCTTCGATGAAATCTTTTGAGGGAGCGTTTGAAAAGAGAAACAGTTCTTTGAATGCTTCAAAATTACTTTTTAGATGAGCATTTCCTCCGATGATACGGCTGCGTGTGAGCATTTGCTTTTCCCAGGGTTTGGCATGATCGATGTAGTAGTTTTTAAATTGTTGAAGGGTGCATGCCATGGGGCCATCGATTCCGTATGGGCGAAGGCGAAGGTCTACTGAAAAAATGGGATGCGTGTAGCTTTTATAGTGAAGGCATTTTTGTATAGATAAGATTTTGTCAGGGTCTACATACTCATGTGTAGACAGAAAAATAAGATCTAGATCTGAGCCGTATGTGAGTTCGCAACTCCCATATTTTCCAAGAGCAATAACGGCGAGAGATTCTTCAGGGTCTATTTGCTTAAGAACGGTATTTAAGGTTGCATCAGCCAGTGTCGATAAGTGGTTTTGAATAGTAGTGAAGCCCCATTCATGTGTGATGGAGCAAATGGCGGCGCGTACTTGTTCGGCTTTAACGTAAAGCCAGAGGTATTGCGGAAAGGCATCCCCTTGGGGGAGTTTTTGGATTTCATGAATGAGTGTATCTTTCGTCTTGCGCTCAGTGATATTGACCATGAGCAACTCTTCTAAGATCTCTGGATGCTTGGTCAGTAGTTCTGCTATAAATTCACTGCGATCTAAAAGAAGGCATAGTGTTTGAAAAAAAAGAGGCCTTGTGATGCACGTTTTAATCCAAGCAATGCGCGCGCCGTATTTTTCAGCTAAACGTGCGAAACGCTCAATAGTCAGCGTTGGAGAGGCTAGCTTTGAAAAAATGTCATCAAATTGAGCAGAAAGCTCTGTGCATAGGCGGATTTGTTCTTGGGTTACTTGGTTGCTCAGCGTTCCCATAATAAGCTTTTTAATGGCTTGAAAGCCTCGTTCATCGGAAAACCATATTGCGAGCTTTTCTTTGAGAGGAGAGGTGAGAATGTCGCTTGATAGAGCCCGTTGCCAGGCCTCTTGCATTGCATTATAAGGCTTTGATGAAAAGAATTTTTTGTAGCATTGATGGACGCTGTTGCGTATCGTATTTAAAGTTTCTTCGAGAGCAGAATAGTCTTTAAAATTGAGGGATTGTGCGAGGCGCGCTTGTTCTTTGGGTGATTTAGGGAGGTTGTGTGTTTGTGTCTCATGGCCCATTTGAAGCCTATTTTCTACAGATCTCAGAAAGCTGTAGGCACTCTGAAGCATTTGAGTGTCCTCCTGGGTGAGTAAGTGATATCGATGAAGGCGGCTTAGGGCTTCGTGTGTTTGTGTGCACTGAATGAAAGGGTTTTTGCCTGCATGCAGTAGCTGAAGTGTTTGTGTTATGTATTCGATTTCTCGAATACCGCCTTTGCCTGATTTGATGTTGTGTGTTGGGTCCTCTCCTCTGAGGGCTTCGTGCTCTACGCGTTGTTTAAGGATGGCCACTTCATTCAGAATGCTTGTTGAAAGAAACTGAGGGTAGCGAAATGGGTTGAGTGTCTCTAGGAGCTCTTCGCCAAGTTCCTTATTACCCGCAATGGGACGAGCTTTAATCAGTGCCATGCGCTCCCAGGTTTGTCCTCGGCTCCAATAGTAATTTTCCGTGAAGGGGAGTGATTTGGCAATAGAGCTATTTTTCCCTTCAGGGCGAAGACGCATGTCTACATTAAACAAGAATCCATCTTGAGTTTTTGTGTGCAAAATGGACCTGAGTTCTTGAAAAAAACGCTCGTAAAACTCTCGATTGCTCAGTGTTGTTTTGCCCTCTTTGTGGCATTCACCGTCATTTTCATAGATAAAAATTAAATCAACATCAGAGCAAAAATTGAGCTCTTGGCCGCCTAGTTTTCCTAGTGCCAGTATGGTGTAGTTGCAGGAAGCTTGGCGTGCGTGAAGCCAGGGAGTGCCTAATTTAGCCTCAAAATGTTGGTGGAGGTAACGCGTGACTTCTTGGATGCAAAATTCAGCTAGAGTGCTGTGATCTTGCATAGAGGCCTCCGTCGAGTAGCGCTTATTGACTTCGTGGTAGGCAATGCGCATCGATTGAAGTCGCCGAAATTGCCTGAGTGCAGAAAACTTTGCCTCTAGGGATGCTTCTGGCTTCTTAATGTAATTTTGCCATAGGTGCTTGTAGTCTGAAATATGCAGAGGGCCAGAAGCTTCAGTAGGGCCGTGTAGCCATGCCCTGTCTTCTGGGTGTTTGAGTAGGTGTTTGGCATAAAGGGGGCATGCCAGCGCGAGGGCTTCTAGTGGTTTGCTCGCATCTGAAGTGAGCGGTGGGCTCTCAGGGCTGATTTTAGCTAGGGCGTTTTGAAACTGCGCTGCAAAGGATAATGCTACTGAAGGCCTCTCGGTCACGGGGTCACTTTTTTTTGAGCATGTCTTTTGCCTTCTCGAGCGTCTTTTTTTCGCGCTCACTTAAGGAGGCAAAGCCGTCTGTATTGATTTTGTCTAAAATAGCGTCAACCTCTTGCTGGCTTGGCGGTTTTTCTGAAAAGTTAATCGTGAATTTTCGTTCCGGAGCCTTCTTTTTTAGCCAGGCCGGCTTTTCAATTTTAACTCGTGATGGAAAGAAGCTGCTAAGCGAAAAGTTTTTGCGAACGGCTAGCGTGAAGTATAGGTAGCCACCCAGAGCTCCACCTAGGTGTGCGGAATAGGCTACAGGGGATGAACCTCGACCGCTGAGTTCGTTGAATAAGAAGCCAAAAGATTCAATCCCAATGACAATGGCTGCCAACCATTTGGGCTTTAGAGTAACCGGTAGGACAAAAAAGAGCAAGAAGGTGATTTGTTGATTGGGGTAAAGGGCGCAAAAGCAAATGAGCGTGCCGATGCTTGCTGCAGAGGCACCCACGACGAGCCCTGGGGTATTCCAGTGGAAGAGCAGCCAAAATAGCCCCCCGCAGATGACGGATGCAAAATAGAGGCCTAAGAATCGCCGGCTTCCGAGGACGGGCTCCACATGCTTGCCGATGAAGTAGAGAACTAGCATGTTGAAGAGGATGTGGATGAGGCTCCCGTGTAAAAAGCTGTAAGTAATTAATGTCCAGATGTATCCGCTAAAGAATGTCGCCGGTGATAGAGCAAAGAACTTTTCTAGGGCTACAGAACTGAAAGCCGTGTGCAGGATATTTTGGAGGATGAAAATGGCGACATTGGCGATGATAAGCTGAATGACAACCGAGGAGGTGGGGAATGGAATACCCCTTTGCATATAAGGACGATCTGAAAGCATAAGACTTTAAAAGGCAGTTTGTCTTTCATGATAAGGGCCCAGGGACTGCCCACAATACTAAAACTATGAGGCTTTTGCTAAAAATAGACTTTTACTCAATGTGCTAAATGTCAACCTGTTGCATAGGGTATCTCTAGCCTGTGGTGGAGACAATTTGTGGATGTTTTTACTTATCCACTTGACGGGCTTTAGTTTGAGTGATCTTTTGAAAGAGTTATGGCGGATAAGAGTGAAAAATGGCCTGAAAATGCATCCGGAAAGTTCTATGTCGATGAACAGTGTATCGACTGTGATCTTTGCCGCGAGACTGCGCCTAATTTCTTCACTCGTAATGATGATGGCGGTTATTCTTTCGTTTACAATCAGCCTAAGACTCAAGACGATATTGATCTATGCATGGAGGCTTTAGAAGGCTGCCCTGTTGAGGCCATCGGTGAAGATGGCGAGGACGACTAGGTGAGTTCAAGAAAATCGCTTCCACAGGGATGCGGTGAACAACGCAAGGATGGCGTAGAGCTCTAGCCGCCCCATGATCATGATCAGCGATAGAAAGATTTTTGTGTGATCGTGATAGAAATCGTAGTTTTGGCTTGGGCCCACTTCGGCAAATCCAGGACCAATGTTGAACAGGCAGGAAGTCATGGTGGAAAAAATACCCTCAAAACTGACGTTAAATTCGAAGAGTGAGAGTATTGTCAAGCCGATGCAGAAAATCCCTGTGATTTGGACGACGTAAGTCATGATTTTTTCTGTGGTGACTCTATCAAGCACGTTTTTGTTGTAGTGGATCGGGCGGACAAGTCGTGGCCTAAAAGATTTTAGGATATCCAAAAAACAAGTTTTGATAGCCACAATGATACGGATAATTTTGAGGCCTCCTGCTGTGGATCCTGAGCATCCGCCAATAATCATCAATATGAGCAAGAGTGCGTGACAGACCGGAGGCCATTGCTGGAAGTCTACACTGCTGTAGCCGCTTGTGGTAATGATGGATATGACTTGGAAGAAGGCGAGCCGAATGTCTCGGTCAAGAGGGATCTCTTGGTAGTCGATAAATAAAATAGAGGTAATAGCTAGCGAGAAGACAAGGATGATTAGGTAGTAAATATTGACTTCCTCGTTGCTTGTGAGTTCGTGCCATTTTCGCTGAAATATACGTATGAGAAAAAAGAAGTTAGTGCCTCCTATAGCCATGACGATAATCATGGCCCATTCGACTGCAGGATTATGAAATGCAGCTACGCCCTCGTTGTAGGTGGCAAAGCCTCCTGTGGAGATAGAGGTGAACATGTAGCAGGTCGCATTAAAAGGGTCCATCCCTGCGAGGTAATAGAAAATGGCACTGATTAGAGAGAGGAATAAATAGGTGCCAAGTATGCTCAAAATGCCTTTTTGAATGCGGCTGGCATCCATGTCTGAGGCTTGGGCGCTCGATTCATGGGAGTAGAGGATCTTGGCACCTGCGCCAAGAAAAGATAAGATGGCAACGAAAAAGACGACGACGCCTAGCCCGCCTATCCATTGGCTCATGCAGCGCCAAAATAATAAACTCCTTGGAAAACTTTCAATGTCTGCAAAAACAGAAGCGCCTGTGGTCGTCAGTCCTGAAGTAGATTCAAAAATGGCATTGCTAAGTGAGCAGTTCTCTACGATTAATAAATAAGGTAGAGCTCCTGTTAAGCTTGCTAAAACCCAGCCAAGGCCAATGGAGCATAAAGCTTCTTTGCGCAAAATCCTGTTGCGGCCTTTTTTTCCGATAAAAAAAAGACAAGCCATGAGCATGCTGGTAATGCCCATGGAGAGCATCCACCCATGTAGGGCATTTTGTTCTCGAGGGTCGTCCCAGTAAAAAGCAGAGATAGTGATGCTGGCTAGAAAGGTAATGTCTAGCGTGGCTAGAATCATACCTAAGAGCTTGGAGATAATCCGGTAGTTCATGGGCTGATACTCGTTGCTCTAATGTAACTTTATGCGAAAAGGTTGACGAGCTCTTCGATTTTTTCTCGTCGGGTGACGATGACTAGCCGATCGCCAGCGAGAATCGTGTCATCAGCGCCGGGGACTTTAGTTTGAAATTTGTGGAATAGGGCCACGATGACCGTTGCTGTTGGCAGGGGAAGCTCTCTGATTTGCTTATTAATGCAGGGGCTTGTCCCGGAAACGCGGATTTCAATGATTTTGCCTGTTTTGTCCGGAAGTGTCGCTAGCTCATGGTAGGGCTTAGTTGACATATAGCGTAAAACCTCTTGCCCCATGGCCTTGCGGGGTGAAATCGCGAGATTTAGACCTACTGTTTTTTTGAGGCGATTTAGAATGTGCTCATAGTCGGGACGGTTGATGATCAGCTGTGTGTTTTTTGCTCCAAGGTGGATTGCTTGGAGAGCTGTCATGATGTTGTCTTCATCGTCTTTACTGCAGGCGACGAAGAAGTCACAGTCTTCAACTTGCTCCTCTTCTAGGAGTCTTAAGGACGTTGCATCTCCGTGGATGATCGTTACGTGAGGGAATTGTTCGGCGAGACGTTCGCAGAGATGAGGGTCTTTCTCGATAATGCGAATTTTGAAGTGAGAGCTCTGCAGTAAGCGGACAAGTGCGATGGCCGTTTCTGTTCCGCTGAATATGACAATGCGGACTTTTTTGCGTGCGGTGTCAGGATTGATTTCTTCTTTGACGTGCACCAAGCTTTTAGAGGTGCCAACAATAGTGACGAGATCTTCGGCTTCTAGAACCGTGTCTGCAGTGGGGATTGTCAGTTTGTTTTCGCGAATGATGTAAGCGATGCGCACGTCCCGATCTAGACGAATATCTTTAAGGGACATGTTGACATGCCTAGAGCTGGCATTGACACGCACTTGCTGTACTTCGATGTCTCCTCGGCCAAAGCTTTCAACGGAAATGCGTTGCGGATTACGGATGAGCTTAGCAAGCTCTATTGCGCACAGTGCCTCAGCACTGATGAGGTAGTCTATATTAAAGTGTAACTGATAGTTGATGAAGGATGTGTCTGCGTAGGTTTGGTCATGCGCGCGTGCAATTGTTGTTTTGCTGCCCAAGACCTTTGCTATGGAGCACGCCATCATGTTAACACGGTCATCGTGCGTTACGGCCAAGACAAAATCACAATTGGCTACGTCGGCTTCTGCTAGGGTTTTTGCTGAGCTCCCATTGCCTTCGATTGTTTTTACGTTTTGTGTTTCGTTGATTTCTTGGCAGAGGATAGGGTCTTGCTCGATAACGACGACATCATGGCCGTCTTCGCTTAAGGTTTGACTTAAGAAGCTTCCGACTTCTCCTGCACCAATGATGAGAGCTTTCATGGTTGTTGGTTATGCTAGCGGTGTTATGGCTTTGTTTAAAGCTTATTTAGTGAGGTCATGGATGACTCCATGTATATAGTGCAGTGTCTTTGCCTTGCCCAGGCCAGTTGACTTGATTGATGTTCCATGCATTCAGTGCGGTTTCGATAAGCCCATTGAGAGTCATTTCGCATTCAAGGATGCTCCAGGGGTCAGGTAGTGTTGCCCTTAATGTATGATAGCTTGGGGTGCATTGCTCGAGCAGCGTCTTGGCGAGCTGGAATGGGTGATCGTAGTTTGTGTCAGCATTTTGAATGATGAAGCCTAGGCGTGGGTTGTTGCTTAATTCTTGGAAAGGGCCATGGCTGAAAGCTCCGATGTCCCAAATGGGAGGTTGTGGAAGGAAGAGCCCCTCCATGATTTTATAGCTTAAGTTATGAAGGTATTCAGAGAATGGGGCATGGGTCAGGAAAAAACAACCTTGCTTGAGTAGGCTCAGTACCTGAGGCGTTGCGAGTGCTTTGCCTTGTTTGTAGGCGTCATTGAGAGCAAGTTTTAGGTTGTCTATCGAAATGGTTTTGATCGTGGCGTCGAGTGTGGATTGTGCCCAGTGTATGCAGGCTGCATAGCCAGTGAGTGGGCCAGCAACGCGTAGCAAGGTTGTGTATTCATCCTCAGGGAGGAAGGGGATGATGGATGCTCCGTCATGGAGTAGTTCTTTAATTAGTTCCCCTTTTTGTTTGTTCTCTTGAGTTGTTGCTGTGAAGAGAATGCAAGCTTCAAAGGACTCTCTGTGGTGCAGTGCTAGTGTTGCATTGGGAGAGAGTCCTTGGCTGATGACAATGAGGCCAGCATTGTGTGGATGGATATTGCTTGCAAAGTAGGATAAAGGGCAAAAGCAAGCGTGGTGTGTTGTGTGATGATTAATGAGCCAGGCAAGAAACCGCGCGTGAGCTTCTGAGCTTCCTGTCCCTGTGATGACCCAGGTTTGGGGCCGCTTCCTGAGTTGGCCGCTGCCTTGTTTGGATGTGAGGATCTCTTCGGTATGCCCGATCCCAGATTGGATGCGTTCTTGGATAAGCGCGTGTCCTAAAGGGTCTACACTTGTTTCTTTTCGAGGAAGATCCACTTGTCTACTTCAATTTTGTGGTGGTTGAGAGCTTGGGTGTAGTCTGTCTTGCGGACGAGACTGTCCGGAGAGTTCATAACCATTTGGATGCAATTGTGCGGCAAATGGTGTTTGAGGAGAATCATCGCCGCATCATAATCTCGGCTATCGTAGCCAACGCCTAGTTTTTGATAAGATTCATCCGTGTCTTTGCTGTAGCCGCGCTGGGTGAGCATCATGTCCTCAGCATGGGCACCAAAACCTGCGCCTCGGCCGTCATTGTAAAGGAGAATGATGACGCCATGGCCGTACTTAACGATGGCTTTGACCGATGTTTCGTACTTTTTCCTGTTTTGCATATCTTTAACCGGAAAGCGATTGAAGATAGACTCGCTATGGAGGCGGACGATCGGAATGTCGTAATTTTCAGGATGGCCATAAGTGAGGACAACGAAGTCTTCATTAGTGGCGATATCCGTATAGACGTGGACACGAAACCAGTAGGGGGTCGTCAAAATGTCGCCGATAGGAGCACCTGGATTGACGTCTAAATACTCTTTAAGGTTTTGAGCATGAACCTTGATGAGAAAGCGTTGATCGCGGAGTATTTTGTAGCTAATGAGCAAGGGCTTAGAACCACCCATTAATTCGCGAATGGGTTGTTCTCCAAAGAATTTTTTAAACTGTTCTTCTGTGATGACAACTTCGTCGTCAATCGGCTTGATGGGGAGTAGGTAGCTAGCTACGTAAATGAAGCGCTGAGCCTCGGGCAGTGCATAGGGCTTGAATGGAACGACCGGCTCTGGGAGCTTCATTGGCCTAATGTGTGTGTCGAGAGGTTTTTCGAGAATGTGCCCCGCTTCCATTTTAGAGGTAAGATAAGCCAGGTTAAAGGGGCCTGGATCAAATTCTAATGTTTCGGTTCCCTCGAGCGTGAGCCCTTGTTCTTCGAGGGCCTTAGCTTTGTCTGGGTTGTTCGTTAAGAGGATAAAGCCAGACTCGATGTTGAGTAGCTTGCAGATAGGGCCGATATTTCTGTACTGTCGATAGTCTTTTTTAAGGCCAAGAATACGATAGGCTTCGAATGTGGAGATGGTGTCTTCGGTTGCTTGAACGAGCATCCTGTCACGCGCTTTAGCGATGTAGCCAACACCTCGGCCTTCTTGCATGAGATAGAAAAGAATACCTTGGCCTTTTTCTGCAATGCGTTCGATAGCGCCTTCGAGCTGTTGTAAACAATCACAGTCGCAGCCTTGAAGCGTTTCGCTTGTAACGCAGGAGGAGTGAATGCGGGTGTAGAGCAGGTCT
The DNA here is from genome assembly GCA_002313355.1 of Opitutia bacterium UBA1116. GTDB lineage: Bacteria > Verrucomicrobiota > Verrucomicrobiia > Opitutales > UBA1977 > UBA1977. The sequence continues at coordinate 12,276 of DCBD01000132.1, forward strand.
GCTTTTTGAATGTCCCCGTATGTAAGAGCAATGACATAGCCTTTATGGATAATGTCTTGGAAGATGTGCCCCTTGAAGTCTCCATAGCGTAGGCTCAAGTCACACGTTGCTAGGTAGAGGGTTGTTCCGTAAATGGGCCTTTCGTAGAAATGACTCTCGTTGTTTAGGGTAAAGGCTGAGCTAGTGAAGTGCTCGAGCATGCCTTCAATATCCACCGTGTCTTTCTGGGGGATCTTGTCTGTCATTGACGTATTGGATTGGGTTTTAAAATAGACGCTTTTCAAAATAAAGCTTTCACGTCATGTTTGAGTGAAAGCGCTGGAGAAAAGGCTTTTGCTAGCTCCATGCTAAAGGTTGCTCGTGTTAGGTCAAACGGTTTTTCGCCAAGTTCTCGAGCAGGCATGACCCCTAAAAGCGCGTTGGTAACGAATACTTCATCGGCGTTGAGAATATCATCTAAATAATACCGTCCTTCCTTGTAGGGGTATCCTGCGTTGTGTGCATAGTCGAGGATCTCTTTGCGCATGATTCCTGGGAGAAGGCCGCATTTAAGGGCAGGAGTGTGGAGTGCTTGGTCTTTTACAAAGAAGATATTGGTGAAGCTACCCTCGCAGAGCTCTCCTTGTTCATTGAGGAAAATGGCTTCGTCGCAATGAGCTTTTTGAGCTGTTTGTTTGGCGAGCGTGGCTGTTAGGTAGTTGCAGCTTTTATGGCGAGCTAGAGGATCTTGTGAAAACCGCTGTTGAGGTGCGATCATGAGGCGAAAGCCTTCGAGGTATTGTGTTGCTTGATAGTACTTCTTTTGAGTGCAAAGGAGCATGCCTGGTGGATTGCCCGCATAAGTGAGTATCTTGAGGGCGCCGTTTTCGAGCGCATTGTGTTTTATGAGCTCAAGAGCTTGCGCGTGTGTTTCTTTTTGAGTCTGCTGTAGGGGGATGCTTAGTTCCTTTGCGCTCGCGCTTAGACGGGCCCAGTGCTCGCTAAAGCGTAGCACGCTTGCATCTTGAATGCATAGAGTTTCGAAAATACCATAACCATATTGAGCTAGCGGGCTATTTATAGGGATAATAGCATCGTCCGCTTTAAGTCGCTCTCCGTTGAGGAAAGCCCACTTCATGATGCTGCGACAGGCTCGTTGTTGAGGACCTGTATGAGCGCTTTGCCTTTGGTCATGGTCTCCTCGTATTCGCTTTGGGGAGAAGAGTCTCCGATGATGCCACTGCCAACGTGAAAGTGAGCCTCTCCATCTTGGCATACCATGGTGCGGATAGCTACATTGAGATCGCTGTGGCCATTGAAGCCAATGTAGCCAATAGCGCCTGTATAGACGCCGCGTTGCGTAGCTTCTAGCTCGTCTATGATCTCCATGGAGCGGATTTTGGGTGCTCCCGTAATGGACCCACAGGGGAAAACTGCTTTTAAAGTTTCCGCAAGGCTGATGCCAGATTTGCGCTGGCCGCGTATCGTTGCCGTTAAATGGTGAACAGTGGCATATGTCTCAAGGGCGTAAAGGCTTTCAACGTGAATGGTTCCTGGTTTGCATATGCGGCCAAGATCATTGCGCACGACATCGACGATCATGAGTAGCTCGGAGCGATCTTTCACCGATTGGTAGAGGGCTTCTTGGTTGGCTTTGTCCTCCTCGGGTGTTTTGCCTCGCGGGCGTGTCCCCTTGATGGGGCGCATTTGGAGTGTGTCGCCATCTATCTTTAAAAAACGCTCTGGAGAACTGCTCAATATCTGGCCTCGGCCATAATCTACATAAGCGGCAAAGGGAGCCTTGTTGGCTTTGCGTAAGAGGCGATAAGTTTCGACCGGCGAGTGCTTCAGTTTTGCTGAAAAGCGTGTACTGATATTGGCTTGGTAAATATCACCGGCTTGGATGTAGCCCAACGTTTGTTTGCTAGCCTCGATGTAAGCCTCTCGGTTGAGCGTTGTCGTTAGGGAATTGATATGAGCTTGCTTGGGGCTTTGCTTATTTGAAGATTTTTTTGTGATGCTGTGTTGGCACCAGCCTTCAAGCTTGTTGAGTGTTGCTTCAGGATCTTTACTCATTGAGTGAGCGATGAGGAATACCTGGTTGCTTGTGTGCTTGACTGCGATGACTCCATCGTAAAAGCCAAAAAAAAGGTCGGGCATGCCAATGTCATCGGAGGTCGTTTTGGGAAGTGTTTCGATATGGTGGCATAGATCATATCCAATATAGCCGACAGCCCCTCCACAAAAAGGAATGTTAACAGGATCCTCGGGCGGCGATGCGTATTGCTCTAGAAGCTTGTCGAGCGCTGTGAAAGGATCTCCCGAGTAAGTCTGTTGTTGAGTGCCCTCAGTACGTGTGATTTGGCCATTTTTGGCCTCTAGAGTGAGGAAGGGGTCTGCCCCAAAAAAGGAATATTCACCAAAATCCTCGACTTCGAGTGTGCTTTCGAGAGCAAAAGGGTGTTTTAGGTGCTCAATTTCCAGTAAAAGCCCATAATGATCAATAGGATAGGTTGTTTCTCGAACAAGCATAGTGAGTGCTGGCAGCAGGCAAAAGTAGAGGGAAGGCTACCAAAACGGGCCATTATTCTTATTTTTTTAATTTTTTCAATGACTCTTTATTTAAAATAGCGCCTTATTAGGGCAAAAAATATTTGCTTTTTTTAAAAGGAGCCCTTTACTCATCGGCACATATCATGCCTAGAGAAATCGTCATCATAGAGTGCACCGAAGCACGCCCAGAGGGGAAGCCACCTTCCCGCTACATGACAACGCGCAACAAGAAGACACAGCAAGAACGCGTTGAAAAAAAGAAATTTAACAAGTTTCTTCGCCGCCATACGCTCCATCGCGAGATTAAGAAATAGCGCTCTTGCTCTTGAGGCTCAAGTTTTTGCTTAAGCCTTCTTTATCTTCATGGGTGGCCGCGTCCAAGCGCGTCGTTGCATGCGCCAAGCGTCCCTGTGTTTGCGGACCCAGTCAAGAAGTGCTTTTTCAAAGCCAATGTCGTGGCCTGCCTTCTCGGATTCAATCCACTTATGGCGAAGGATTTCTTCGCGTTCAGCGAGAAATTCTTGGTAAAGGCTAGAGCGGCGTACCAAGTCTCCTCCTTTATCCTTCTCCTCTTCGATGGCAGATGAGGTGTTCATGCCTCGGCTATGGTTCAAGAGATGAAGCTTAAACAACTAAGCTTGATCAACTAATGAACTTAATTATGCAGATTTACAGCCGAAACAAAAGCTTTTTTGGTAAAAAATTTTAAATTTTTTATTGATTTGCTAAAGTCAACAGTTTGCCCACCTGGTGGGCAATATCCATAAAGGCTTGAGCTGCTGGACTATCGGGCTCTCCAAGGACAATGGGTACACCTCTGTCACAGCCAATTCGGATGGCAGGATCGAGGGGGACTTGTCCCAAGAGCTCGGTTTTGAGGTATTCAGCCGCACGCTTGCCGCCACCCTCGCCAAAGATGTGTTGGCGTTCACCATTGTGCTCCAAATAGCTCATATTTTCAGCAACACCGAGAATGGGTACATTGACCTTCTCAAACATAGTAGCCCCACGCCGTGTAACGGAAGCGGCGGCTTCTTGAGGCGTTGTGACGACGACAGCGCCACTTAAGGGGAGTGTCTGGGCAAGTGTGAGCTGCGCGTCTCCAGTGCCAGGGGGAAGATCGACAACGAGGATCTCTAGCTCGCCCCAGTCAACGTTTTGGACGAATTGCTGGATCGTCTTTGTTACCATGGGTCCACGCCAAACAACGGGTGTGTTCTCATCGATTAAAACGCCCATGGACATGACTTCAATGCCCAGGTTTTTAAGGGGGCGAACACGGTTGTTTTCAATTTCCGGTCGCTCTTGGACGCCCATCATGAGTGGGATCGAGGGTCCATAAATGTCACAGTCCATGATGCCGACACCCGACCCATTGCCCTCTTTTTTGAGGATCTCTTTGAGCGCGCAGGCAAGGTTAACCGTAAAGGTTGATTTCCCGACACCGCCTTTGCCGCTAGCAACGGCAATGGCATAGCGTATCTTAGAGGGAGGCTTATGAGCAGCACTATCACCGCCCGGTGCTTTACCCGCCATAGAGACGGCAATATTGACGGTGACTGAGCCAATTCCTTCGATGTCTTTGAGGGCAGCTTCGATAGCTTCCTTGATTTTAGGCGGGACGGTGGCATCGCCCGTGCTCAGGGCTCCCTGAATGCTGACTTGGTCTCCGTCAACTTCAATGGAGCGAATGATTCCAAACGAGACAATATCTCGGCTAAATCCTGGATATTTAACCGTTTTAAGAACAGATTCAATGCGTGCTTGGTCAACCATAGCGTCTATATTTTCCCGCAGTGTTGAGGGCTTGCGGTAAAAATCAATGCTAAAGGCTATTTAATAATGACTAGACGATGGTTTTAGGTGCTTAGGTTCTTCGAACTTTTAGCCTGAGTCTAAGTACTATACAAGCAACGCTAATAGAGATAAATATCGCGTAATTACCGGGTTCCGGGATGGGGGCTGTGTAGATAACAGTGAGTGCAGGGACATCACTGCTATCTTCTCTCGAAACAAATTGTCTGAAACTCCCGTTGGTTGCTTCATTATCGCTAATTAAAATCCATCCAAAATTTTGAAGAGGATTATCGAGCCAAAATTGGACATCGTCTTCAAGGCTTGTCCATGTATAGGTATTTATTCCAGAAACGCTTGTAGCGCTGGTTGACGATGCTACATAGTCAGTTCCTGATTCAGCGCCTGCCTCTCCCCATGCTGCGAGGGGTAGGCTGGGAATGACTCCTTCAAGGCGGGAATCCCAGGTCGTTGCTCCTACTAATGCAGGTGAGCCGCTTGACCCTGTCCCTAAGCCTTCTATCCAGGTTTCACTCATTCGATGTAGTTCGAAACTGGAGTCTGTTACTGTTGAGCCATCATTGATAACTAAGCTTAATGTGGCTGAATCAATGGTTGATTCCAGAGGTATTGAAGTTAGTGAAAATTGGAGGAGCGCTCGGTTCTTGTTCCCGCTACCATCGGTTCCTGAGTATATTCTCGTATATAGGCCCATGTTGTTGTTGGGCTCACTTTCGTGAAGCGTAGTGTCTAGCGAAGGGTTGATGACTACTTGAACGCCTTGGCAAACAAGAGCGCCTAAGAGTATCATGCAAAGGGTTGTTATGATGCTTTTTGCTTTTATTGAGTAATTCATGAACGAATTAATAGATAGTATCGCTTAATGCTATCTATGGACAATGTATTTATTATATATTTTATAAATCATAGTGTTAAACCAGTATTATAGAAGAGTCGTCCGAAAGACGTCTTATCCATGAAAATACGCCAAGAGATGCTGGGGCCAGTTTTTGGTCACCTATCTCTTCAATTGCACGGGCAGTGCTCGGAACTACGACAGGAAGGATGATTTACACCGCGTGAATAAGCCCTGCCTGATCCTTCGTGGGGAGCACGATTTTATCCCGGTTGAGTGTGCAATGTTGAGCCGTGACTATTTACCTCATGCTCAATTGCATGTTTTGCAACAAGCGTCTCATTGCCCTTTTTACGAAGAGCCTGAGACTTATCATGCCCATTGGCAGGCATTTCTGGAGACGTTTTGATATTTAAAAAGCTCTCATGCATAGTGCATGAGAGCTTTAAGCTGATTAAGAATATTAAATCCTTAAGATTATTTCTTAGCAAAACGTTTCTTTTTGCTCGATGTTAGGTTACTATCTAAAGGCAGACTTGAGGGGTCTGAGGTCGTTTGAATGTGTTCTCTTTCACTCAACAGCCGATTGATGTAATTGACATGGTTACCGCCAACAAGAAACACTAAAGGACGTCCTTGCCTGGTAGCATAGTCACTGAGTCTTACAAGATTTTCCGCGATGAAGAGATCGCGCCAGTATGCAAGAATCGGCGTCACGACAGTAAGGTTGATCGTGGCTGGGTTGGTGACGCGAGCTAAGTGCTGCTGAGGCATCTGAAGATGTTGCGGCAGTCTTGCATATTGGCCAAAGAGGATAGCCATGCCGCGTGTCAAGAGATCCTTCCATGGTTGAGCTTGGCGGATGATCCCGTTTTTTGCCAAAATAGCTTGCATTAAAAAGGCTGTTCTGTCCTTAGCTGACTTCTTAAGAAGCGGGCTTTTATTTCTTTTGACCCATCTTACCATGGCATTGTTCTCCAGTTGAGGGTCATTCAGGATAGCATCCATGAATGCCGCATTCTCGGGTGCTATCATCGCTTCGACAATATCAGCAAGCGTGCTGGCCAAGTACTCTTGGTTGTCGTGGAGGTGCCACTGTATGATATCGATATTGAATAGCGATCGTGCGGTTACGAAGGCGGTTAAGGTATAGGCAAAAGGATCTTCTGTCCCAAAGGCAGCAAGACCTTCCGTTTGTCTAGGCGTATTACCGTCTGCTTCAGTTTCAAAGTGCATGCCTTCTGCTGCCCAGATTAGGCGATTGTTTTCGGCAGCTCTAAGCACTGCTCGCATAAAGCGCACGTCATTCTGGTCAAAGTGATTTTCCGGAATAACGTAAACTAGCTGAGGTTCTTGAGGTTCTGTATCTCTGCTTTCAATGTCATCGAGATTAGTATCTTCTTCGGTATCATTTTCAGCATCGTCTGCTTGAGGTGCGTTATAGTAGAGAGAGGCACCGCGCATTGCAGACAGAAATACAACAGCTAGCTGATATTGAACGGCATAAGGACAGGCTGCATTTTTTTGATTGCAGAGCCCACAGGCAAACGTTGATTGAAGGCTCAAAACGAGCCCGACAATTACACTTAAGTATTTGTTTTTCATTGTTTTATGACTAATTTATGTTTATTTTTGTGCTTTTATAGCAAGACGGTGGTCTCGCTCCAGGTATGCATTCAGTCACGCATTCGCGTTTTAGGTTCCTTGAAAAATAATTTATTTAATTTCTCGACGGCAGCTTCCTTATCTATAAAAACTGAATGCTTATGTTCTTTCTTATATAAAGGTACCATAAAGGTACCTTGTTTTACGCGGTAGCCTAGACTCACTACAAATGCCTATGATGATGCTTCATCCTTGCCTTAAAAATAGGGGAGGACTGTGTCCTACCACAGTGCGGACATGGGGAGGTCACGTGTGGTAGACCACACTGGGGTTTGTGGAGTTTGTTTATAATCTTTTATTTATTAATTGCTTATGAATGTCGACAATGTGGTCGACCACATTTTGCAGACCATGGTCGACCATCTGTCTACCTGAAGATTGGCATTGCTCGATAGGGGGCACTTATGCTAGAAGCTAGGGGCATGATGCAGCGCACAATTCGTCTTTTTGCCATCTTTTTGGGGATAGTCCTACCCTCGTTGGTTTTTGCTGTGGTGGATCTCGGGGAGATTCACCATAAGGGAGAGGCGGCAGCTCTTCCCATACAGGTTGCCTCTTCGCAATCGTCCTTGGAGGGCATCGCCAAGAAGGCTTTTTCTCTGCACGGTGGTTATGTCCTTGTTGATGAGGAGAATGCAGCTTATACCTTTCGTTTAACCCCTAAGGGAGCTCGCTCGGTTGAGCTCGCTATTGAGTCAGGAAAGCCTCCGCGAGTGCTTTTTAAGAAGGAGGTCTCTGGGGTAGACCTCACTCAGGCCACGCTGAAAGCCTGTGATCTTGCTGTTGAGAAGACTTTGGGCATTCCTGGTTTTTTTGCTGGGAAGCTTGCCTTTATGAGCGACCGAAATGGCTATAAAGAAATCTATACCAGCGACTTGCTATTTCAAGATGTCAAACAAATCACCCATGACAGGAGTTATTCGGTTTTGCCTCATTGGTCACCTAATGGCCAAGAGATGACCTACACAGGCTACTACTATTCTGCATTTCCAGACCTCTTTCTCGTCAATATGAAGACTGGGCAGCGTAAGCCCATTGCAACTTACAAGGGTACAAATACCGGCGGGGTCTTCAGCCCTTCTGGCAAAGAAATCGCTATGATTCTCTCAAGTAGCGGAAATCCAGAGCTTTACATTGCCAATGCCGAAGGCAAGCGCCCGAGGCGCATTACCCAAGATCCAGGGCTCGAAGCCTCACCTACCTGGTCCCCTGATGGCAAACGCTTGATCGTTACCTCCGATCGGCGTGGCGGTCCACAGCTCTATGAGGTGAATCCAAAAACTAAAGAGATGCAACGCCTTCCAACCAATATCAGTCGCTACTGTGATGAGGCGGATTGGAACCATCGCAAACCTCATCTTGTTGCATTCACTGCAGCGGTATCGCGCTCATTTCAAATTGCCCTTTATGATTTTAAAACACGCAAGGCAGCTTTTCTGACGAAAGAATCGGGTGATTGTCTGGAGCCTTGCTGGACTTCAGATGGGCGCCATCTCATTTTCACTCATCGGACCGGCCGAGACAAGCAGCTGCATATTCTCGATACAAAGACAGGAAAGATTGCCCCACTGCACACGAAAAAATTTGGTTCTGCCTCTGAGCCGAGTTTCGTCTACCCCTAGCCCCAGGATTCTAGTGTGAGCAAGCGTAGGATTTGGCTATCAGTTCTTTTTGGCAGTTTACTTCTTTTAGGTGTTGCTGCCTTTTTTCTCGCAAAGCCTTTTTACCAGGAGATCAAGCGTTGGCGGGCTTTAGCTCTTATTGATGAAGCACAAGAACAATGGGAGGAGGAGGATTACCGTGCTGCGGTTGAGTCTGTGCAGGCTGCTTACCAGCTTTATCCTAAAGATCTTGAAGTCATCCGCGCTACCGCTGAGCTGTATACGCTTTTAGATCCGAGTCATGCCTTGCTTTTCTGGAAACAAGCTGTCGAGACAGGGGGCGTCATGATGGATCGCTATCGCTGGATTGAAACGGCCTTGCTCGCTAATAATATCCAGGAAGCCAATCTTGCGCTTGCGGATCTTGAATCTGTAGCTCCTGATTCTGTTCAAACTCGTTATTTAAAGGCACGTGTTCTTATGGCTGAGGGTAGGTACGCAGAGGCTTTGAAGATTTGTGAAGCGCTGATCGAATTAGATCAAGCGCCCGAAGGTCTACCTTTTCTCTATGTGCAGTTGACGCAGCTTTCTCCCGACACCCAAATTAATGCTGAGGGAGTAGCTTACTTGCGCAAGCTTGCTCAGCGAGATGATGCCCTTGGGCTTCAGGCCTTACGCTATCTTACGCGCTATCCTGGAAATACGAAAGAGGATTGGATTATAATTATTGAAGGGCTCAAAACACACCCGGATGCAGAACGCTTTGATCAGCTGCTTGCCCTGAGCCAGGAGTATCGGGTCAGTGGTAATAGTGAAGCTTTGCTCGAGCATGCTCGAAAGCTTTTTGATACCAAGAATTTGAGTGAACTTGTTGAGCTTGGGCGTTGGTTAAACAAGCAAAGCCTTTATGCTCAGACAGCCGAGCTTATTACCGAGCAACAAGCGCTTCAGCGCAGGGACTTATTGCTTATTTGGCTCGATGCTTTGGCCGTTACAAACCAATGGCAACTCATTCATCGCATTTTAGATAAGCCGGGTATTCCGTTAGACCCTTTTTTAAGGCATCTCTTTATGGCTCGTGTTTATTTAGAGGAAGGGGAGGCGCGGCGCGCTGCACTCGAATGGGATAAGGTCCGTATTAATGCGTCTAACGACCCTGAAAAACTTTGGTTTTTAGTCGATTATGCCGAGCGTCTCGGCCTTGTTACCGAAGTCCGTGAAACTTTAGAGGCTCTAACACGAGTCCCTTCAGCGATGCGTCAGGCTTATGAAGCTTGGGTGGTGTTTGAGATTGGTCAAAAAAATACACGAGGCCTGAATGCGGTGCTTGAAAAAATGCACGGCTTCTATCGCAAAGATCAAGCGGTTCTAAGCGATCTTCTTTACACAGACTTTTTACTTCAAAAAGAAGAAGCCTCTGCATTGAAACAGGCGCGTGAACTTGTCGATAAAGACCCTTCCATGCTTGCCTATCGGGTGACGTTGGCTCTCGGGCTTCTGCGTGCCAATGATGCGAGCGAAGCCTTAAAGCTCCTCCAAGTTCCAGGTATTCAATGGGAGCAAGTTCGGCCTAACTGGCGTGCCGTTTACGTTGCCGTACTTAAGGCCAATGGAGATAATGCACTCGCTCAAGAGTTGGAATTCACGATTCCCATGCAAGAGCTTTTGCTTGAAGAGAGAGCGCTTTTTTAGAATGTCAGTTCTGCCTGCCCAGGGTCAGGCTTTGCCTTGATTCCATTTCTAACTAGTCTAGAATCAAGCGATTGTCATACTAATTACGATCTATCATAAGTTAAATACTGAAGGCCCTTAAGATCTTTTAAATCGGCCGAAGTAGATAAAAAAATTTAGGGGCTGAAGTAGCTAAGGAGTGGAAACTATGCTAAAAGGACTCCTATGTATCAGCGCAAAAGCAGACTAACAATCAGACAACAAAGTAGGCTTATCGAGTACTTTGTTGCAGGCACAACAGCTCGTGCAGCAGCTGAATTACTTTCTATTCAACCGAACACTTCTATACGGTTTTTTCTTCGCTTTCGTCAGCCTCTACTTCTCCAGCTACCTAGCTACGAGCTAGCTGGAGAAGTAGAGGCTGACG
>DCBD01000121.1 GCA_002313355.1 Opitutia bacterium UBA1116
TGACGGTATCGATGGTACCTTGTCTACAGCCATGGGTATGGCCCATGGTAATAAGCCATCGGTCTTGATTGTTGGAGACTTGGCACTGCTTCACGATATCAGTGGGTTTCTTCTTAAGGACAAGCTTGAGGGCAGCTTGACGGTGCTTGTTATTAATAACGATGGTGGTCGTATTTTCGAAAATCTCCCGATTGCCGAGTGCGAAGGTGTTCCTTTTGAGGAGTGTTTTACAACGCCTCAGAGTGTGGATATTCCATCAATGGCTGAAGGGTTCGGCTGGAATGTTCAATGTATCCACACCCTAGATGAGATGGAAGCTTCGCTACAAGTGCTTCCCGATCAAGGGGTATCCTTGCTGCATGTTTGTACAGACAGCACACACGATGTTCCTTTTCGCCGAGAACTTTTTCGCTCCGTTGCAGAATCCCTTTAATACTATGAATTATACTATGAACTGGAAAACCGCAAAAAAATACGAAGACATCTTCTATCACAAGTCTGGAGGTATCGCCAAGATAACCATCAATCGCCCCCACAAGCGCAATGCTTTTCGTCCTAAAACGGTCGAAGAGATGATCGATGCTTTTACCGATGCTCGTGAAGACAGCGGTGTAGGTGTGGTTCTTTTAACCGGTGCAGGCCCTCATACGGATGGCAAATATGCCTTTTGCTCGGGTGGTGATCAAAGCATTCGCGGTAAGGCGGGTTATATTGATGAGGGGGGTGTTCCTCGCCTGAACGTTCTTGACTTGCAGCGCCTGATCCGCTCCATGCCAAAGGTTGTGATTGCGCTGGTTGCCGGTTATGCGATTGGTGGAGGGCATGTCTTGCATGTTGTTTGCGATCTTACAATCGCTGCTGACAACGCTATCTTTGGTCAGACGGGGCCACGCGTAGGCAGTTTTGATGGTGGTTTTGGGTCGAGCTATCTTGCGCGCTCCATTGGCCAAAAGAAAGCCCGTGAGATTTGGTTTTTGTGTCGGCAGTATAATGCCGAGGAAGCTCTACAGATGGGTCTGGTAAATAAAGTCGTCCCTGTTGATCTTCTTCAAGAAGAAGGTATTGCTTGGGCAGAAGATATCTTGAATAAAAGCCCCCTTGCGATTCGCTGCCTTAAGTCTGCCTTTAATGCAGACTGTGATGGTCAAGCTGGCTTGCAAGAGCTGGCAGGCAACGCGACGCTGCTTTACTATTTAACAGAGGAGGGGAGTGAAGGGCATCGCGCTTACCTTGAAAAGCGTAAGCCAGGTTTTGATAAGTATCCGTGGCTTCCGTAGCCTTCTTCTGCTATGGATGTCTACCTTATCATTGCAGCTTTTGTTTTTTTGCTGAGTGTTGGTTTGTGGGCAGGGCGCAAGGTTAAAGACCTTCGTTCTTTTGGTCTTTCAAAGGCATACTTCTCCTCATTTCCCCTCTTCGCTACCATGGTTGCATCCTTCGTTGGGGGTGGGGTGATTATCGGCACCGCTGAAAAAGCCTTTTTATCAGGCATTGGCTATGCTGTTGGTCTCTTAGGGTTCTCGGTTCAGCTGATGCTAACAGCACTTTTCTTTGCGCCGCGTATTGCTCGCATGAATCGTGTGCTTTCTATTGGTGATATTGTTAAGAAATATTATGGCAAGCATGCCCAGGTGCTAACGGGTATACTCTGGCTGTCATTTTGTACAGGGATTATCGTTGCCCAGATGAGCGCTTTGGGTAAGACCTTAGACCTTTTTCTTGACTGGCCTTATGCTTGGAATGTGCTACTTGGAGCGGGTGTTTTTATTCTCTACTCCTTGCTAGGAGGTATTCGTGCCGTTGTTATTACAGATGTGGTTCAGTTTGTATTGCTTGCTGTCATGATTCCTCTCGCCCTTATTCTCGGGGTGCAGGTCGTTGGTGGTGTGGGGAGTTTGTGGGAAGGGTTGCCCGCTTCCTACCGTGTGCCTTTGGGGCATCTCCATTGGCTAGAGCTAGCAGCTATCTTTTTTAGCTTTATTGTGGGCGATGCCTTGATTCCTCCTGTTGTCCAGCGCTTGCTCATGGCAAGAGATAGCCATCAAGCCCTTAGGATTACGTTTTGGGGCGGCTGGATGACAATCCCGCTCATCTTATCGGGTGCGGGTTTGGGGCTTGTTGCCTGGGCGCTTAATCCAAACCTCGACCCTGGCCAAATCATTCCTTATCTTTTTAAGGCCGTGCTTCCAGTCTGGCTCCAAGGTCTAGCAATTTTAGGTGTTTTGTCGGTTATTATGTCCTCTGCAGACAGCTACCTCAATGCAGCAGCAGTCGTTTTTGTGAATGATGTTGTCAATCCTCTCTTGAAGAAACCTTTGTCTGATAAACTAAGTTTAGGTTTGGCCCGAGGTGCTACTATGTCTCTTGGTTTGTTTGCCATTATCTTTGCGGTGACATCGCGAAACATCCTCGATATTCTCCTGCATACATACAAGTTTTGGGGTCCAACCGTCGTTGTGCCTCTTGCATTTTGCATATTGGGGAAGCGTCTGCCCATTTGGTCTTTTTACGCAAGTTGCTTTGCGGGGGTTCTTGTCGTTTTGCTCTGGGATATGCTTCGACTTGAAAGCACCTTATACCTAAGCGGTTTACTTCCAGGTATTATGGCCAACCTTTCTATTTGCTTGCTCGCCTATACGTGCTCGCCAGAAAAAGAGGTCTAGTCTAAGCGCACGAGGACAGACCCCATTCCAGCAGCTTTGGCAGCTTCAATGCCAAGCAGGCTGTCTTCTAGTACGAGACATCTTTCAGGTTTTACTCCCATCTTTTCTGCAGCAAGAAGAAACATCTCTGGGTGAGGTTTGCTGTGAGTGACATCATTTTGTGTGACGACAATGGGAAAAAGATGATCTGCGCCAATGATCTTGAGTGTTCTGTGCACGATGTGTCTGTGTCCTCCTGAGGCGATACTGCGTGCAAGCCCTTGTTCTGTAATCCATTCAGCAAAGGCAAATACTTCAGGGTTTGCTTTCATTTCGTGAATATGCTCTTCGCAAAAGGCTTCTTGTTCTTCAAGAAGAGGCTCAGCGATGAGGTTTTCCCCGAAGCGTTCATTGACGAGGTCTACCGTATGGTGCAATCCCATGCCGGCCATAGAACGAAAAAGTTCCCAGGTGAAGTCGAATTTTGCGCCAAACTTTTTAAGCGCGTGCTTCCAGGCTCGATAGTGCATGCCCATGGACTCAGCCAGTGTGCCATCACAATCGAAGATATAACCATCAAAGGAATAGTCGAAACAGCGTAACATAATAAAACCACCCTACATTAAGTAATAGGGTGGCTCATTCTTGTTAAATTTCTTGAAAAGTAAACGTTGAAAAAGAATTTCTAGGCAATTCCAACGTCTTTACAGAGATAAACATCCTGAATGGCGTTGAGCAGCTGGATGCCCTCTTTCATTGGGCGTTGGAATGCTTTACGACCCGAAATAAGTCCCATGCCTCCAGCACGTTTGTTGATGACTGCCGTTGCAACGGCATCATGGAAATCATTTTCTCCAGAGGCACCTCCGCTGTTGATGAGACCAATGCGCCCCATGTAGCAGTTGGCAACTTGGTAGCGGCATAGGTCAATGGGGTGGTCCGTCGTCAGCTCTGAGTAGACGCGCTTGTCGGTCTTTCCATAGCTTCCGCCACCTTCGTTCATGGCGAGATATCCGCCATTATTTTCGGGAAGCTTTTGCTTGATGATGTCTGCTTGGATAGTCACTCCAAGGTGATTGGCTTGGCCCGTGAGGTCAGCCGATACGTGGTAGTCTTTGTCTTTTTTAAAGGCACTATTGCGTAGGTAACACCAGAGAATAGTTGCCATGCCAAGCTCATGGGCAAAGGCAAAGGCTTCGGCGATCTCTACAATTTGGCGGCTTGCTTCTTCAGAGCCAAAATAGATCGTAGCCCCTACAGCAGCTGCACCCATGTCATAGGCTTGCTGAACGGTGCCAAAAAGCACTTGATCAAACTTATTGGGATAGGTGAGTAGCTCGTTATGATTGATTTTTACAATGAAGGGAATCTTGTGTGCGTACTTGCGTGCGACAGACCCGAGTACGCCATAGGTTGATGCAACTCCGTTGCAGCCTCCCTCGATGGCGAGCTTGACGATATTTTCAGGGTCAAAATAGGCGGGGTTTTTGGCGAAGCTGGCCCCTCCTGAGTGTTCGATGCCCTGGTCAACCGGGAGAATGGATACGTAGCCTGTCCCCGAGAGGCGGCCTGTGTTGTAGAGCCAACCAAGGTTGTTGAGGACGCGGTTGTTCCGGTCCGTTAGGCTGTAGACGTTATCGATAGCATTAGGTCCTGGAAGATGCAGGGTGTCCTTTGAGATTGTCTTGCAGGCGTGCTTGAGGAGGTTGTCGGCATCACTGCCAAGGTGCTGAACAATAGTGTCAATCATGGGTATTCGAGCGTTAAGGTTAACAGCAGATTACTTAGCTTTAGATTTTTTAGCACCTGCCTCTTTCTTTGCAAACTCAAAACCAATTTCACCGTTGTCTTTCAAGATGAGATGGGCCGAGAAGAAGCGTTTTGTCCGGTTTGAGCGAAATTTATCAAGGAGGTCGGTTTTCCCTTCGGTGAGAAGCTTTTTGAATTGATCCTCGGGGATGGTGCGCCCAAGCAGTGTCCTGCTGACGCGGAAGTTGCAGGGTTCGCTTCTGCCTGCATAGTGTTCACAGGTGTAGGCGTTGGGGGTGACCCGAATGGTCCCTTCTTGGTGCGCACACAGGCCTTTAGCTGCCTTAGGACAAGCACCGATAGCTTCGAATTGTTTGAGGTCGATAGGATTGCCGTCGGCATCTTCTTCCGGGCGATCGTTAGATTCGAAGACAAAGCGTGTTTTGAATTCTTCATCGAGCTCAAGAATAGCCGAGAAGGGTTTGCCGGCTTTAGACCTAAAGTCGTCGAGGGGTCCAATGCGTTTTTTGGTTAAAAGTTCGCCGATTTCATCGGGCTTCATGCGACGGTTCCCGATAGTCTTATAGAGGGTGACTTTTCCGTCTTGAGAGCGAAAGCTGCGGAGCGTTTCAATAAGGGGTTTATTGTCCGTAGGGCTGATGATTTCGGTTTGCTTGGTTTCTGCCTTCATTTCATCAAAGGCACGAATGCGTTCAACAATACGTTTTGTCATAGAGCTAATTTCTTTCATGAAGGTTTCTCTGGAAAGTTTACCTTGTTGGATTTGGTGGAGTTTGTGCTCCCATTCGCCTGTCATTGTTGGGCTGCGGAGAGACTCGACGTCAATAGCTTCAAGGAACTCGATTAAGTTTTCAGCTTTGACTGTTGGATGGATCTCTCTTGCGATGCGCTCCATATACTTTTCGCGAATAAGGTGGTCAATGGTTTGCGCGCGTGTGGCAGGTGTCCCAAGACCTTTTTCCTTCATGGCTTCAGCAAGCTCTTCATCTTCGACGAGCTTGCCAGCCCCTTCCATGGCAGCCAGGAGTGTTGCCTCTGAATAGCGTGGGGGAGGCTTTGTTTGCTCATCGAGCAGTTCTACCTCGAGGACTTTCGCCTGCGCAGGCGTACCATCTTCAGATGAAAGTGGAGGAAGTGTATCCTTGTCTTGGGCTTCTTTCCCGTAAACGGTGAGCCAGCCTGGTTTCGCCAGGACTTTACCTTCTGTCTTGAAGGTGTGTTCGCCAGCTTCACTCATTCGGGTTGTTACATCGTACTCTGCAGGAGGAAAAAAGATAGCGATAAACCTGCGAGCGATCATGTCGTAGATTTTTGCTTCCTCTTCGGAAAGTTTTTTTGCCGATTGATCGGTTGGGATGATCGCAAAGTGATCGCTGACTTGCTTATTGTTAAAGATGCGTTTGTTAGGAACGACCCAGTTTTCAGCGAGCACCTTTTCTGCGTGAGGGCCGAATACTTGATCGCTCAATTGCTTGAGGGTCTTGCGGCATGTATCGATGTAGTCTTCTGGTAGTGCTCGCGAGTCCGTACGCGGGTAAGTGATCATCTTGTGCTTCTCGTACAGTGCCTGTGCGAGTTGGAGTGTTCTACCTGCAGAAAACCCAAAGCGGCTATTGGCTTCGCGTTGTAGGCTGGTGAGGTCGTAGAGGCGTGGTGCTTGCTGGCGGGTGCGTTTCTTTTCCTCAGTGACGGCTGCCATCTCGGTATTTTTAACCGCCTCGAGGATACGTTCTGCTTCAGCCTTTTCCCAGATACGGTCAATGCGGTCGTGCTCGTCAGTGCCTTTCTTAAAGTCCTTCTTTTGAAAAGTTCCTTCGTAAGTGCCTGCATGGATGCCGAAGTTTCCAATAATGCGCCAGTAGTCGCGCGGCTTAAAAGCGCGTATTTCGCGTTCGCGCTGGACAACGAGACTGAGCGTGGGTGTTTGTACGCGACCAACGGTAGCGACTTGGCCTGCTCGACCTCCAAACATGCGCAGTGTGACAGCGCGTGTTCCGTTGATGCCGACGATCCAGTCTGACTCGGAGCGGCAACGCGCAGCGCTTTGAAGTGGGACCATTTCGTCTTGCGAGCGAAGATGAGCGAAAGACTCTTGGATGCCCGATTCGGTCATGGACATCATCCACATGCGTTGAACGGGCTTTTTACATTTTGCGAGCTCGTAGATGTAGGTAAAAATCAACTCTCCCTCACGACCCGCGTCGCAAGCATTGATGATTTTGTCTACATCTTTGCGCTGCATGAGCTTTTTGAGCTCTTGAAATTTCTTTTTAGTTTTTTCGATGGGTTTTAGCTCGAATTTTTCCGGGATGATGGGGAGTGAGCCAAGCATCCAGCGCTTAAATTTTTTGTCGACATCTTCGGGCATGAAAAGCTCCACTAAGTGGCCAACGGCCGAGCTGATGATGAGTTCATCGTTTTCAAAGAAGTCACCTTGTTTTTTGACTTTCCCAAGTGCTTTGGCTAAGTCCTTAGCGACGCTGGGTTTTTCTGCAATAATCAGTGTTTTCACGTTATGTTTTTTAGTAAGTAGCGTTTAAGCGAATCGTTCAATCAGTACGTCCATGGCATCGAGGAGCGCTTGCATGGATGCTTCGGTTTCGTTGCCCATATTGGATATACGCAACGTTTTGCCTTTCAGTTTTCCATAGCCGCCATCGATACAGAAGCTGAATTCATCTTTCAAGGCTTGATTGAAAGCGGGTAGATCAATGTTTCGTGTGTTGCGAATGCAAGAAAGCGTTTTAGCAGCATATTTTTTCTCTGGAAAAAGACTTAAACCCTGTTTTTCAACCCAGTCGTGTACGCGCTTATTGAGTCGTGCGTGACGCTCAAAGCGAGTTTTAAGCCCTTCTGACTCAATTTCTTCGACTTTATCTTTCAGCGCGTAAATGAGTGCAATAGCCGGTGTTGTGACGGTTGTGTTGTTTGCGTGTTTTTGGTTTAGCTCAAGAAAATCAAAATAATAGCCTCGATGAGGGACTGCCTTTGCACGCTCAAGTGCTCGATTGGAGACGGACGCGAGTGCAAGCCCTGGGGGTAGGGCGAGTGCTTTTTGAACGCCGGTGACTATCACGTCGACGCCCCAAGCGTCTTTTGGCGTGGGAGCTCCTGAGAAAGAACTTACCGTGTCAACCAGTGAGATAACCTCTGGAAATTGCTTAACGACCTCCATGATTTCCTTCACGGGGTTGTAAGTTCCCGTGGATGTCTCACTGTGGACGATGGTGATAGCATCGTAGTCGCCTGTTTTGAGGGCCTCTTCAACTCTGTTTGGGTCAATGGGCGTACCCCAATCGTGCTTAAGGGCATCGGCGGCTATGCCATTGGCGAGGGCTACTTCGTACCATTTTTCCGAAAAAGCTCCCGATGTGCAGCAGAGGGCCTTTTTGCGGCAAGTGTTTTTGAGCGATCCTTCCAGGGCACCCCAAGCACTGCTGGTGATAAGGAAAACAGGATCCTTGGATTCAAAAATCTTTTGGAGGCCTGATTGCACTGTGCGGTAGATCTCTTCAAACTCCAGGCTCCTGTGGCTTACAAGTCCTTGGACCATAGCTTGATAGCTTCTTTGAGAAACATCAACAGGACCTGGAATAAAGAGTTTAGTGTGCACAGAGAGTAAAAGGATGGCTTAATTATAGTTAGAACAGACCGGAGGGTAGGAAAGGCGCCCAGTATGCGCCCTTGTTGAATAATTACAATCCTAAACTCCTTTTGTCCTGTTAGATGCTAACCTCTTCGATGTATACTTACATGCTGAATCCATACCTGTTAATGAATAATTTCTATAGATCGAAGCAAAATCTTCGAGATCTCCCTTGCAGAGATATATTTATTTAGTTTTTTGTGGTTATATATCTTCATTAAGATACTGAAAACAAGAAGCTTGGTTTTCTGCGCTTATTTACCTTGAGCTTTATAAACATTGTTTTTTGTCTCTAAATATTCATCTAATGATGAATCACTCCTTATGTTTCTGCTGGCCTCTTGCTTCCAGATGAAGCGCTTCTCATTAAGCTCCAGAATATTGCAGTGACGCCTATCTATCTCCTTTGCTCCTTGTGGGCACTAACCGTCAAACTACCCGTCTATCATGAAAATGGAAACTAGAGTTCAAGGAATCCTCGTATTCACAGCATTGGCCCTTCTTGGTTTTGTCCAAGCACATGCTGTCAGTGCTTCTTCTGTGCCTTCTGAAATCTATCAGATTAACCTTCAAGAGTTGAAAGAAACCGTAAATGAGCCTTCAGAATTTTCCGAAAGTTCAAAAAAACAGGTAGAAAGCTATCGTCGTAATGTGCGCGTATGGCGTGCCATTTTAAAAAAATCTAAAGAAACGATAGATCAAGAATTATGGCAATTGATTCAAGTAAGATTAAATGAGTTTGAGGTCTTTCTTAGTAATTACGAAGCAATGAACTTTGCTGAACTTCCGGATTCATGGCTCAATGTTCGTAAGCAAGCCTATAAGTGCATAGATTTGTTCGCTCAAGAGATGGATGACTGGATTGATCGACTCAAAGATACGCCTGCTGATATTTTGAACCAAGCAAGTATCAACGCTCGAGAGATGTTTCTGGGTTCTCTTCCAGAACCCATTAATAAGCCTTTGGATTTGGGTATAATTCGCAATGCCTGCAACCCAGGAAGCTACCTTTATATCCGTTATCTTCCACAGCAAGTTTCTTTTGAAATCGCTCCTGTATTAAGCGATGATAAACGAGGGCTTGGTGATCCCATTAATGATGTCCATGCTGTGATGCTTCAAAGCTCAAGTGCCTATGTTCTTTCATGTGATAAGAGTTCTAGTGTTGAAACTGATATTGAGGTCGACGAAGACTATAAAGGGCGTAATGCAGTTTGCGTGAATGTTTTTCGTGTGGGTGCGACACTTTTCCTTTCAGAAAATAATGATTTCTCTATGGATCTCTATCTTCCGGGTGATTGCCGTGAAACTCCAAAAGACTGCATTCATTCCGGAGCCCTTGAAGATCTCGTTAATCAAGAGGCACCGCCTCAATCGCTTTTAGTTCCTGGGAATCTGCCTTTGGTCCTTTCTTACGATCAGATGCATACACTTCTAAGCGACTTCAATACCGAAGAGGCTCCTCCTGTTGAGGAGGATGACTACGAGAGTGCTCATATAGACGCTCAAGAGGAGAGTCCTGTTATTGAAGCAGTAAGCAATGACTTCGGCAAAGAAGAGGATGAAGATAACCCTGATGGAGACGATTACGATTTCGCGGATGGCTGTATCTTCAGCCAAGAAGATGATTTTCTAAGTTTGCGCGAAGAGTCAAAAGAGGACTCGGTGATGGATCTAGGTTGCACCCTGCTTTCAGGCAACTCAGATGAATGGGCTCTCGGTGATGAAATTTCATCAGAAGTGTTTGATATCGAAAGCAGTGTTGGTGACGACAAGGAAGGTACTTCTGTGCTTGTCCCTATGGATGACAAGGAAACAGCGTCTACTCACACCGCTATCGATAACGACCAAGCTAACGGAGAGGACACCGAAGCGAGTGGTGAAAAAGCTCCTACCCGGGAGTCTTGGCTCGGTTACTTGTTTGGATTATTCGGCGTTTAAGCAGTCTTTTGAAAGTAACTTAATCACCATCATCAACCCCAAGTAGCTAGGCGATGCCCTGGAACTTGGGGTTTTAATTAATACTGCAGCCTCAATGAAACCATACTCTTTTTATTGTCCCTTTATTGGTTATTCTAGGCCATGCTCATGTACCAGGAGTCCATCAAAAACTAACGGCACTGAGCGTAGCTCATGAGGTTGGTATAAAGAAAGCTCCTTTTTTATGCTGCCTAAATATCAATCCCATGCGCGTGATTTTGATCTGCAAAAGACACAGGACACTCGACCTTCTAGCTGAATGCGTCGCAGGCGATATGGTAGCCTGTAATGTTTTCGGGATTGAATTAGACTGAAAAGCATTGAAATTTCCTGAAAAACCTTATAATCAAAGGGGGTGATTCAGTCTTGGATGAGCCGAGCCCATGAGCGTTGGGACAATTTTAAGCAATTTATTGCCGATGTCATTTATGACCGGCGGGGGGGGGTCGGTGTCCAAATTTTTGGTGGTTTTT
>DCBD01000056.1 GCA_002313355.1 Opitutia bacterium UBA1116
TATTTACATGACCGCCCTGTCGATAATGGGCGAGCAGGGCGGCTGGCCGCTGACCATGTTTCTTGACCCTGACGGTGCGCCCTTTTGGGGCGGTACATATTTTCCCAAGACACCGCAATATGGCCGGCCCGGTTTCATGCAGATATTGCAGGAGCTGTCGCGTGTTTATGCCGAGGCGCCGGAAAAAATCGCGCGCAACTGCAAAGCGCTGGGCGAGGGGTTGCGGGCGCGGGCCGCCGAAGGAGCCCACGGCGACTTGCCGCCCGATCTGGCCATGCGCGCGGCGCGCTCCCTCAGTGCCCATATCGACATGGCCCAGGGCGGGCTGGGCGCTGCGCCGAAATTTCCCCAACCCTTTCTCTATCGCTTTTTGTGGCAACAGGCCCAGCTCGCTAATGATGACGCCTTGCGCGCCGGCGTGCTAGTGACCGCTGACAATATTTGTCAGGGCGGGATTTATGATCATTTGGCGGGCGGCTTTGCGCGCTACAGTGTGGATGCCGCATGGCTGGTGCCGCATTTTGAAAAAATGCTCTACGACAATGCGCTCCTCATAGACATTTACACGAAGGCCTACGCCCGTTATCGCAATCCCCTTTACAAGGCCATCGTCGAGGAGACGATCGCTTGGCTCAGTCGAGATATGCGTGTCGATGCTGGGTTCTACTACGCTGCTATGGATGCAGACAGTGAAGGCGAAGAGGGCCGCTATTACGTTTGGACGCCCGAGGCTGTGAAGGCCGTCTTGGGTGAGGGACGAGGAGCCGCTTGGTGTGAGGCCTACGGTATTTCCGAAGAAGGCAACTTTGAGGCGAGTACATCCAACCCCACTTTTTATCAAGGAGGCTTCGAATTTCGTCAGAGTTTTGCTGAAGCGCGCAGTCAGCTCCTTCAAGCTCGCTCAAAGCGCGTTGCCCCCGCAAGAGACAACAAATGCCTCCTTGCTTGGAATGCTCTGCTCGTGCGCGCGCAGTCAGAAGCAGGGTTTTATTTGGA
The DNA here is from genome assembly GCA_002313355.1 of Opitutia bacterium UBA1116. Classification (GTDB taxonomy): domain Bacteria; phylum Verrucomicrobiota; class Verrucomicrobiia; order Opitutales; family UBA1977; genus UBA1977. The sequence continues at coordinate 997 of DCBD01000056.1, forward strand.
GCAGGCGGCATGGCTTGAGCAGGCCCAGCAATTAACCGATTGGCTCTGGGAGACATTCCACTCTAAGGAAGGCCGCCTAGCTCATGTTTATTACGATGAAGGGGGCGCTCAGGGCCAAAGTACCCTGGCTGACTATGCCTATTTCATTGAAGCTCTTTTGGCCCTAGCATCCAAGATTGATTGGGTGCAGCCAGGCACCTCTTCGCTGTACATCGAGCGCGCTCGTAAGCTCATGGATGCCGTCTTTGAGCATTTTTCAGATGCAACCTTTGCGGGGTATTTTTTTACCTCTGATGATCACGAGGTTTTAGCCGCGCGCAAAAAAGAATGGTTCGATAACGCGATACCCAGCAGTAATGGTTCGTTGCTCCATAGCTTGAGTGCTTTATACGCTTTAACAGGCGAGGCTTCGTATTTAGGTGCGTTCAATGCCCTCAGTGCAGCTCACGCTAATCTCTCCAAGCGCATGCCAAGTGGTGTGGCGCACGCCCTGTCAGCAGCAACTCAGGCGGCCTCAGGGGTCTTACTTATTAAAGTATCCAGTAGCGGAGATTTCTCTGCCCTGCGTTCAGCTTTGGCTGCCGTCCCCTGGCGAAAAATATTCATTCAGTCGATAGATGATGGGCCAGCTTACCAATTATGTCTGAGCACTGAGTGCCTGCTTCAGACCGAAAGTCTTGACGAGCTCGTCTCTAAAATTTAATTCGCCACTTTGCCATGCACGATATCTCTTGGGTTTTGTTCTATCGCACCGATGCACTCAGTACCTTCTTTAAATGCTTTCCTATCTTGGGAAGCCAAGGCTTTTTAATGTTCACCATAGCGCTTGGTTACTGGGCTTGGAACCGCCGCTTCTTTAAGGAGTTCGTCGTTTTGATCGCTTTTGCCATTCTTTTAAACTCCGCTTTGAAGGCTTATTTCATGGCCCCGCGTCCGGATGTTGAGCGTTTGACGCCTGTGGCTACCGTCTCCTCGTACAGCTTCCCTAGTGGAGACGCTCAAACGGTTGCCACTTACTGGTTCTGTCTGGCCTTGTGGCTCAGGCGCACGTGGTTTACTGTCTTCTCTATCGTCCTTGTTTCGTTGACAGCCTTCTCGAGGATCTACCTTGGCATGCATTTCCCAGAAGATGTTATTTGCGGCTTTTTATTGGGTGGTCTTACCGCGTGGCTTCATATGCGTTTTCGCCCTTACTATCCTTCAAGTCTCACTTTATGGGCGGTCTTATACATTGTCAGTTCATTGACCTTTTGCTTATACATGGGAAGTGATCTCAATCGTCTTCACATTGGCTTGATCGGCATGATGGCAGGTCTTCTTCTCGGGCAACGGGCGATTCGAGAGCGTTCGTATGCCGATGCGCCAACGTCTATCCAAGGCAAGTGGATGATCGCCCTGTGGGGAGCGTTTTCCCTGTATGCATTAGAGAAGCTCCTTAAGGTAGTTATGCCGATGCTTCCTCTAGATGCTTACACAGAGGCTTTCCTCAGCTTCTTCTTAATCACTTTATATATTATCTGGGGGGCGCCCTGGTGCTTTGATAAACTCAGCTGCGCCCGCTACCGGAGTCCACTACGAAGCCTTGCCTAAGCACCCTTGCGATAGTGCTGATCCCAGTTGAGGACAGCATCGCCAACGTGCTTTACGATCCACGCATCCGATAAATTATCCGTATTCAGGGTGATGGTGTACTGAAGCGGGTCTTCTAAGTCTCGGTCAAAATACTTTTTAACGTAAGCAGCACGCGCCTTGTCTGTCTCCTGAATGCGGCTTTCGGCTTCTTTAAGCGAGCATTTATAGTAGGTGGAGACGTGCTCTGCCCGTTTTTCAAAGGAACCCACGAGTCGCACGTGCAGAGTGTTGGGTAGCGTCGACGCAATGATGTTCGCGCCTCGACCGACGAGAATCACATGCCCCTTGCGCGCGAGTGTGTAAATGGTTTCCGATGCTTTTTGAACGAGCGTCCAAATTGATGGGTGCAGCCCTAGTATTTCGGAGATGGTCGTCTGAAGCTCGTTACCAGAATCTTCAGGGAGATATTTTTCGAGTCGTGCAGGTAGATCATGATCTTCCAGGACTTTTTCGATAAGTTTTTTATCAAAAACAGTCCACGGGCAGTCATTATCATCAGACTTTTCTTGCAGGTATTGAGCCAGCTTGTCGCCCAGAATCACCCCTCGAGAGCCTGCCATGCGCGATAGCGTCACCGTTGGGCGTTTTTCCTTGAGGGGCCGAATAGCTTCGATGCCTTGGCTGTTAATGTAAGCCTTGCATTGGTCAAAAAGATTGCTTGAGGTCATAGGGGTTTCCTTAAAAAAACAAAAACGGCTTTTTTTGTCACGCCTTTATCGATGAAAACAAAACTTCTTTATCTAGAGGATACGTATTGCTTCGCCGTCCACGCACACTGTGTCGATTCTGGTGTCGATGAGCGCGGCCCTTACCTCATCTTGGATGAAACCCTTTTTTATCCCCAAGGGGGCGGCCAACCTGCAGACAGCGGGGTGATTTCCATAAGCGGGGTGGAGCTTCCCGTACAATTTGCCGGTTTTGTGGAGGGCGCGGTCCGCCACTATGTCGAGGCCGTGCCTTCCGGGCTTGCTGCCGGTACGCCTGCAGAGCTCCATGTGGATGAGGCCTCCCGCTTGCACCATGCTCGTTTGCATACAGCAGGCCACCTCATAGCCGGAGCCCTTGAGGGTTTGATGCCCTCGTGGAAGGCCGTTAAAGGGCATCATTTTACAGACAGTGCCTATGTCGAGTTTGAGGGCACCTTGCCTGAAGAAGCGCGCGCGTCTGCCCTGGCATCCCTTGAGGAGGCCCTTGCCAAGGCCGTGGCGGCCGCCTTGTCTGTTGACTCAAGGCTGATTGATGCCGAAGAGCTCGCGCAGCTTGGTATCGCCTTGCCCCCGCACCTTCCCGAGGGCAAGCCTTTGCGCGTGGTCACCATTGAGGGCTATCCTCCAGTGCCCTGCGGGGGGACTCATATTGCCAACACGCAGGCTTTATCCGGGCTCACCGTAAGCAAGCTCAAGGCCAAGCGCGGCTGCATCCGGGTGAGTTATGCGGCTCCATAAATGTCAGAGTCGCATGCTCGGTTTTATTTTATGAGAGCTTTTCCCAAATTGGCATAAGAGTTGCAAAAGGGTCCCATAGAGAATAAGCTTTCTCTTTTTAAAGAAACTATTAATATAGAATGATACCGGACTTATGGGAGAGTCACTACACTGTACTATGTGCGGCAAGCCCGCCACCGTTCACTTGACGCAAATTATTGGTAATCAAGTTCAAAAGCTTGATCTTTGCGATGCTTGCGCCCATCAAAAGGGCGTTACAGACCCGCAAGGTTTCTCCCTTAACGATCTGCTGACCAAGCATTTAGCTGCTGATTTAGGCCCTGCTCTAGAGCCTGTAGACGAAGAGGGCCTTATTTGTGAGTCCTGTGGCTGCGATGTCGGCCAAATGCGTGAGTCTGGGCGGCTTGGTTGTTCACATTGCTATGAGCGCTTCAAGCCTCTGGTGAAGTCCATCTTAAAACGCATCCACGGGAAGACAGTCCATTGCGGCAAGGTCGCTCATAAGTCTTTGGGTAATAGCTCTTTCTCCAAAAGTCTGAAAGACCTTGAAGCGTCTCTTCACAGCGCCATCGAGGAGGAGCGCTATGAGGACGCCGCTCGCTATCGCGATGAAATTGAAGACCTTAAGACTCAAACCGCGGAGCTCTCCTCATGATTTTTGCATGACTTCCTTTGACGATTTTATTGCCAGTAAGAGCTCCTTGATCGATGAAGATCGTGGAGCCATCCCTGTTGTGCTCAGCACGCGGATTCGTCTAGCCCGCAACATGAGTGACTATCCCTTCCCAGGGTGGGCCAAAAAGTCCCAGCGGCGAGACATTTTGACCTCATGCCAAGGCGCTATTCAAGACCTCCCACAGATGAAGCACTCGAGTATTTTTAATGTCGATGAGCTCTCCGCTTTGGAGCAGCAGGTCCTCGTCGAGCGCCACTTGATCAGCCGGGAGCTCTGCGAGGGTGCAGAGGGTGCAGGGGTTGTTATCAGCCGAGACCAGAGTTGCTCGATCATGATCAACGAAGAAGACCACATGCGCATTCAGGTCTTGAGCAATGGCTTTAACTTCAAGCGTGTCTGGAAGCAGATAGACACGATGGACTCTGCGATCGAAAACCAACTCAATTACGCATTTTCAGAGGATCTAGGCTACCTTACCGCCTGTCCCACCAATGTTGGCACGGGGATGCGGGCTTCGGTGATGCTTCATCTCCCTGGCCTGGTTCTTTCCGGCCAGATGGAGAAGGTCGTCCGCGCTGTCAACCAGCTTGGTATGGCCGTTCGCGGTCTTTTTGGGGAAGGTTCTGATGCTACGGGCAGTGTCTTCCAGATTTCCAACCAACAAACCCTTGGCCAGAGTGAAGAGGAGATCTTAAAGCGCTTATCCAGCGTGCTGAGTGCCATTATCGAGCAGGAAGAGAATGCTCGCCAAAGGCTTTTAGAGTCTGAGTCTGTCAAGCTGCTCGACAAAATCGGCCGGGCCTATGGCGTTTTGCAAAATAGCCACTTTTTGTCCTCAAGTGAAGCTATGAACTTGCTCTCACTTATCCGCTTAGCTATTGATTTAACTATGCTTCCTGAAGACAGGCGCACCACGGTCGACCGGCTTTTCTTGGAGAGTCAACCAGGGCATGTCCAGCTCGTTGCCCACAAATCCATGGAAAGCGAAACTCGCGACACCCTAAGGGCCAGTCTTTTACGCGAACAATTTCAATCATTTCCCCCGCTAAAGTTCTCTGCACTGGACCGTAGCAAGTCCTAACCACCCCTCATTTGCTCGTTTACACATTTTAGGCTAAAGTCTTATGGAACCGATGAACAATTTTACACCCCGTGCTCAGCAAGTGCTGGCATTGTCTCGCAAAGAGGCTGAGCGTTTCAACCACAACTACGTGGGCACAGAGCATTTGCTCCTCGGCCTCATCAATCTCGGGCAAGGGGTTGCCATCAGCGTCCTCCAAAAGCTAGGCTTAGACCTAGACACGGTGCGCTCTGCCGTCGAAAAGCAAGTCGGCATGGGTCCTGAGGGTCAGCAAGGGGGCAATATCCCCTACACGCCACGGGTCAAGAAAGTCCTCGCTCTTGCCGGCAAGGAAGCCCGCGCACTCAATCACTCCTATATTGGTACAGAGCATATATTGCTCGGTCTGTTGCGCGAGGGTGAGGGGGTTGCAGCTCGCGTCTTGAAGAGCCTGAGCGTCGATATTGAGCAGTGTCGCAACGAAATTTTAGCCGAGCTAGATCCTAATTTTTCCGGCCCTTCCATGGAATCTATGGGCCCCGGCGGGGTTGGCCTGCCCGCTCCCGATGAGCGTGGTGGCAAAGAAGGTGGCAAGATGCCGGCTCTTAAGGCCTTTGGCCGTGACTTGACAGAGCTTGCCCGCTCCGGCGAGATGGACCCTGTCATCGGTCGCAAAGAAGAGATCAGCCGCGTCATTCAGATCCTCTGCCGTCGCACCAAGAACAACCCCGTCCTTATCGGTGAGGCTGGGGTCGGCAAAACAGCCATCGTCGAGGGTCTCGCCCAAGAGATCGCTGGCAGCCGTGTTCCAGAGATCTTGATCGATAAGCGCGTTATCACTTTAGATTTAGCTCTCATGGTCGCGGGCACGAAGTATCGCGGTCAATTCGAAGAGCGGATCAAAGCCGTTATGGATGAGATCCGCCGCGTCAAAAATGTCATCATCTTTATTGATGAGCTTCATACCATCGTTGGGGCAGGCGCTGCTGAGGGCGCTATGGATGCTTCCAACATCTTTAAACCAGCCCTTTCCCGCGGAGAGCTTCAGTGTATTGGTGCCACCACGTTGAGTGAATACCGCAAGTACATCGAGAAAGACAGCGCTTTAGACCGCCGTTTCCAGTCTGTCCAGGTAGATGCACCCAATGTCGAAGACACGATCAAAATCCTCGAGGGTATCCGCCAAAAGTACGAAGAGCACCACAAGGTCTCTTACACTCAAGAGGCTTTAGTCGCTTCAGCCAAACTTTCAGATCGCTACATCACCGGGCGCCATCTGCCCGATAAGGCGATCGACATTCTCGATGAGGCTGGGTCGCGTGCGCGCATCCAGGTTCTCAATCGCCCTCCTGAGATTGAAGAGCTTTCAAAAAACATCGATGAAGTCTGCTCTCAAAAAGAGGAAGCCATCAGCAAGCAAGATTTCGAAGGAGCTGCAGAATTACGCGATCAAGAAAAACAATTGCGCAAAAAGCGTGAAGACCTCCTCGAGTCCTGGAAGCAGAGCCGCGAAGAGATCGAAGTTACTGTCGATGAAGATGACATCCTTCACGTTGTCTCCAGTTGGACAGGGGTTCCTCTCAATCGCATGGAGCAAAAGGAAAGCCAAAAGCTGCTCGAGCTCGAAAAGGATCTCCAAGCCGAGGTTATCGGCCAAGCAAAAGCCACCGAGGTCATTGCCAAGGCACTGCGTCGCTCCCGTGCAGACCTTAAAGACCCACGCAGGCCAATTGGCTCCTTTATGTTCCTTGGGTCAACGGGCGTCGGCAAGACACTCCTTGCTAAAAAACTCGCCGAGCGCATGTTCGGTGAAGAAGACGCCGTTATTCAGATTGATATGTCTGAATACATGGAAAAGTTTTCAGTTTCACGTCTCATCGGTTCCCCTCCAGGCTATGTCGGCTACGAAGAAGGCGGCCAGCTCACCGAGGCGGTTCGTCGCAAGCCTTACTCTGTCGTGCTTCTCGATGAGATCGAGAAGGCCCATCCGGATGTTGTTCAGTTACTCCTCCAGGTTTTAGAAGAAGGCCGTCTGACCGATAGTTTCGGCCGTACGGTTGATTTCCGTAACACGATTTTGATCATGACATCCAACGTCGGCGCCGAAGTGCTCCAGCGCAATACGTCGATGGGCTTTGGTGTCGGCATGAATGCTGAGGATGACTTCCTCAAGATTAAGGACAAAATCCTCGATGAAACAAAGCGCACTTTTAAGCCCGAGTTTCTCAACCGAATCAACGAGCTCGTTATCTTCCAGCCACTCTCTAAGGACGACATGAAACTCATCGTTGAGCTCGAGTTGACGAAAGTCCAAAAGCGTCTTCTCGATCAAGACATCGAGCTTACGATTTCAAACGGTGCTAAGGAGTTTCTCGTTGAAAAAGGCTACGATGAAAAATACGGAGCTCGGCCTTTGCGCCGCGCTGTTGAGCGCTATTTGGAGGACTCTTTGGCTGAGGCTATCTTGGGTAGCACCGTCAAACGCGGCATGCCTGTCGAAGTTATCGTTGATGGTGAAGGTCTAGGCTTTAAGCAAGACAAGCTTGCTTCGCCCAAGCCGAAGAAAAAAGAAGAAGCCTCCAAGGAAGCTTAATACTTTCTAAACCTTACTTTTTAGAGATGGATGTGGGTGTGAGCTCGCGTCCAATGCTCTAAGCTGCTAGTGTATTCGCTGGCGCTAAGGTTGTCCTCCTGGCTTAAGTGCTTGAGCGGCTCTGCGAGCAATCGATGGGCACTTGTTTGGATTTTTGCAGGAAGTTGCTTAAGCCAAGCTTCTTGAACCGGGAGGCCTTCTAGGGTAATCATGCGATAGAGGGCCTTAAAGAAAGTGATGGCGCCTTGCTTGTGTGCATCCCAAGCCGCTAAAGCATCTTGGCACAGAGTGTAAAGATGCACGGGGACTTCTAGGTGCATGGCATTGTTTTCAACAATGGAAGCAAAGCGTGATGCCAGTTGAAGGTTGCCGTAGCTTTTAGGAAGGCCTTCACGCCGCTTTACGAGCCGGTACTCTTCGATGAAGGTGAGTTGTGTTTTTGATGAGGTCGACACTTTGAGTACGACTTCATCAAAAATATCGGGTGCTGGGTTTTTCTTGGAAGACTGTCTTAAAAAGCACGTCCACAGGCCTTGCTCAGGAGATAGTATGCTTAAGCGCCAGCACTTCTCCGTAAGTGTTTTTTTAAGAACAATGCCCTCGATCTGTTCAGCATTAGCCTTCATCAGGTGTTTCGAGCGAAAGATTTTTTGTTTCGAATTGCTCTGTCTTGCCTGTTTTAGGGTTGTACGCTGGTACTACAGCCCCCCCTGAAATGATGAGCTTCATGCCATCGCTAACGCTCATTTCAAGAGCTAGAATGTCCTCTTGAGGGATTAGCAGCAGAAAGCCACTGGTTGGGTTAGGGGTTGTGGGGATGAATACATTGACGATGGTCTTGCCCGTTTTGATTTGCGTTTCGCCTCGAGCGGTTCCTGTGAGGAAGCCAAGCGCATAGCAGCCCGTGCGTGGGTACTCGACGAGGACGACCTGCTGAAAGATGGCTTTATTTTGCTCTCGAAAGGTGTCTACAATTTGCTTGGCAGTTTTATAAACGGTTTTGATGAAGGGAACACTCGTGATGATTTTTTCGGTGACTTTGACAAAGATCTTGCCGAGGAAATACTTAGACAAATACCCAAGTAACGTGATAAGTATGACAACGACCCCTGTTGATATGATGCGAAGGACCCCATCAACCCAGGGCTTGTGCCGAGTTACTGGATCTAGATAGTAGAAGAACAAGTGGCTTGATGGCTCCCCTATGTTTTTAAGCAGGAAGCGAATGACGAAGATAGTCACCCCGAGGGGGATTAGGATGGCGAGCCCAGAAATAAAGGCGTTACGAAAGTGTCGAATCATGAGTCGTCTTGGCTAGAGAGTGTGCGTCTTATTCTGCCTTGGGACAGGGCCCAGTGCAAGGAACAAAAAAGCCGCACGGTCGTGTGCGGCTTTTGGCAAATACTAAAAATAGGTAATCTTAAGCCTTTTGGACTTTGCCTGCTTTGATTGCTTTTGCAGAGACCCACATGCGTTTGACTTCGCCGGTTTCAAGGCGAACGCGGATGCGTTGTACATTGGGTTTGTGGAGGCGCTTGGTCGTCTTGGTGACGTGCGTTCCGATACCACCGCTTTTTTTGGACTGACCTTTGCGGTGAATGATGCTGCCTTTGGTGGGACGTTTGCCCGTGATTGCACAAATTCTGGCCATGATTTTTTAGCTTAAAAAGTCTTTCAATGCGTTAAAGAAACAGGGACCCTAGGTGATCTTGAATCAAAGGCAAGAATTTTTTCGTGCTGGGTACTTTCTTTGCACTGAGTCTGTGTAAAAAGGTGGCAGGCAATCCTACCCCTAAGATTGCCTGCCAAGTATTACTTTATCTTTTTGCTTAGTACCCCATACCTCCCATGGGATTAGTAGATAATATACCTTAAATATAGTACATAGTTTCCCCTTTTTTCAAGAATAAAAATGATTATTTTTTATTTTTTTATTAAAATCTTTGAAGGGTATGTTGGTTTATTGTTTAAGTTGTTGAACATTAAATTCTTTTAATGAATTCGATAACGGCATCTGCAACCGAAGACCTTTGTTTTGTTGTGAGTTCTGGATATACGGGAATACTTAAACAGGCTTTGCAGAGGCTATGGGCCTGGGGGGTATTTGCAGGTTTTTCATTAAGTTTGGCAAAACAAGGCTGGGCATCTAATGGGTAGGGATAGTAGATGCGGCAGCCTATATTTTGATCGCTCAGGTGCTGCATTAAGGTGTCTCGATGGCCTGCTTTCGGGAGGAGTAGTGTGTACTGGTTCCAGGAGTGGTTTTCTTCGGTAAGTGCTTGAGGGAGTATCAGTTTTCCTGCTTCGATGGGTCCCTTAAGTTCTTCAGTGAAGGTTGTATTGTAAAAGGTGGCATGACTGCGCCTTAATTGAACAAAGCTATCAAGCTTGGGCAATTTTTCTAAGAGCAAAGCTGCTTGTAGCGGATCCATGCGGAAATTGCCGCCGACTTCTTCATGGAGATAGGTATGTCGAGCACCGTGGACGCGCAAGAGGCGTGCTTTTTCTGCAAGAGTATCGTCTTGAGTGACTAACAGACCACTGTCGCCGAAGCCGCCTAGGTTTTTTGTGGGGAAAAAGCTATAAGCGCCAAAGTCCCCCAAAGTCCCCGCGTGCTTGCCCGCGTAGCGGGCTCCGATGGCTTGGGCGGTGTCTTCAATGACGCGCAGCTTGTGCTTGGAGGCAAGCTCGAGGATGGCATTCATGTCCGCCGTTTGACCAAATAGGTGAACGGGCATGATCGCCTTTGTCTTGGGGGTGATTTTTTGGGCGGCATCTTGGACATCGATATTAAACGTGCTTGCCTCGACGTCGACGAATACGGGGGTTGCGCCTAGTCTTGCAATGGAACCTCCTGTCGCAAAGAAGGTGAAGGTTGGGCAGAGGACTTCGTCGCCTGGGCCAATATCCAGAACCATCAGGGCGAGGAGCAAAGCATCGGTCCCAGAGCTAACGCCAAAGGCATGTTTGACGCCTAGATACTGGGCCATCGCGGTTTCGAAGGCTTCGAGCTCAGGCCCCATGATAAAGCAGTTTGAGGCCATGACGCGCTCAAAGGTAGCTGTGAAGGCTTCTTTCAATGGATCGTTTTGTGCGTGTAAATCTAGTAAGGGAACGCTCATAGATGTATCAATGTGATGAACTTCGTTCAGTCCGTCAAGGGCATCAGCTCGAAGATGCGGTAGTGTTTGTTTGCTGCTCTTTCACTTGTCGTTTGATGGCTTGGAAGCGTTTA
>DCBD01000157.1 GCA_002313355.1 Opitutia bacterium UBA1116
TCAGGCCCAACGCCAATATAGCGGATATTGGGCAAGGCCATAGCGCGTGGCTCATGCCGCCCTGCAATACTGACAATGGCCTTGAGCACACAGGCGACGTAGTCTTTGGCAGCCTCAGGCAAATCCTCAAAATACCGAACACCAGTGATGTCTTCACTCCAACCGGGCATTTGCTGGTAAACGGGGGTTAGCTGGGTGCGCTTGGCATCGTCTCGGGGAACATGATGGTATAATTGCCCATTTTCATCACGATAAGCCACGCACACAAGGAGCTCTCCACCCTGCCAGTCATCACCATAAGAAAGTGCATCAAGCTTATTCATCACAAGATCTTGGAACCCCCCGTAGCGCAAGGCGTCACCCTTTTCGACGGCATCAAACCACCCGACACTGCGCTGTCGCCCGGTTGAAGTGCCAAACTCCAGTTTTTTTAAGCGCTCGCCTAGTGGATGCTCGCTTGGCATCGATGTGAGAAAAACATGCGTCCCGACTTTGGTATCGTAAGCCTTACAAACACCGAGGGTATGAATCGGCTGCACAGGAACGCCAGCAGACTCAAAAAATTCTGGTGTGTATGTGTGTGAGGCAGTCACACAAGGAGAAAAACCATGGCGCTTATCCAGCCAATAAGACTGACCAAACTCTCCTAGGACAAAACGCTCATCGTACAGTGCATGCAAAACAATCTCACGGATATCGAGAATCCTATCTTTTAATAAGACCCCAGCATCCCAGTATGCCCCGATAACGGTATCATGATTCAATTTAAAGGGCAGCTTCCCTTTAAATTGAGTGAAATCAAAAGCATCATCAGGAAAAATGTTCGCCTCTATAGAGCTTTGATTGGCTGCTATCTCAGCTTCGGTTAAACGCTTGAAGCAATAGTCCCACGTAGCAACATCAACCTGGCAGACATGCTGGGCCAAACGTTCAGCACGCTCTAAGCGAGCTTTCATTTTGGCGACAAATGCATCTTTATGGCCCAAGAAGTCCCCATAATAGATTTGCCACTGGCCAACTTCTTCGGCGTACGCGGGGCTAATGCCTCTCCCGGTTGAACCTCGCGGAAGATCATTGAGCACGTTGACCCGATAGCTCTCCCAGCATAAATCAAGAACACGATGGGTGACATCGCTAATAAGGGTACGCTCATCAATAGCAAGGCGCCCATAAGCAGAAAATCCTAAATGTTCGAGAGCCTTCGCCTCCCAATGAATTTTGCGGGGATCGGCAACCACACCGGCACCCATACCTAAATAAGCAACCGACAAATCGACCACACCGGCAGGGATAAGGTTTAGCTTAAGACCTCCTGCTGTATGCCCCGAGTTAGCACCTCCGTTAACCTTAAGTACCATGCGAACAGGATCTTCAAATTCGGTGCTTTCTTTTAGCTCATTAATAACTTCGTAAACAACGCGGCCCTTACCCTCGTCTCCGGCACTAATGCCGACATCTGCAATCAGTTGACTCGAAAAAGGTGTGAGTGTCATAATATACGTTCAGAAAAAGGTAGTTGCATTTCAAAAACAAAACCTTAAAGCCTTAAGCATTGCCTTTGCAAACTTCCTTCTACTATAGAAGTCTCATATCTCTTCTATTTCTAGTCATTATAAAATCTCCAAAACATTCAAAGTCATAAAAATAGTAAATTTTATCAGGAAAAATAGATTAAATTATCTAGAAAAAATAAAATAATCCTTAAAAATTAACTATTTTGGGTTTGATTCCATATAAATCTCCTTCTTTCTATTAACTTAGTCTTATGAAGCTCCGTTATCAAAAAAAGCAAACCCGTCGAGTCACCATCAAAGATCTCGCGGAAGATTTAGGATTGAGTGTGGGTGCTGTATCCCAAGCCCTCAACCCTCGAGACAATATCAACATCAAGCTCAAGCCGGAAACAATTGAGCGTGTTCGTGCTCATGCACGTCAACTAAACTACAGGCCTCATGCCGGTGCGAGCTCCATTCGCTCACGCCACTTTTCCAATATTGGCTACATGGTTGCTCAGCATACCCTAGACCGTATCGAGCCAACATCCGCTGAGTTTGGTATACACGACGCCGCCCTTGAGCACAATTTTCGGGTAACCATGCTTCGGATGCCTTCTGAGGTCGCTAAAAACCCTCAAGCGGTATCTCGCGTCTTTAACGAATCCCATCTAGACGCACTCATCGTTCTGGATGAAGCAAACATTTTTTCTGAATACGAGAAGATCCTGGTCAACACAGATTTTCCTGTGATTCTGCTCAACAACAAGCAGTCTCACCAAGCCGTTTACGTCAATGATGTCGCTGGTGCCAGAACCATGACCAACCACCTCATCGAACAAGGCCATCAAAACATTGCTTTCTTTAAAGCTGAAAAAGCCACGGGCACACCGCACTATAGCATCGAAGACCGTTATCAAGGATACAAAGAAGCTATGCAAGCTGCGGGCCTTCAAGCCCACCCCATGTGGAACATGGAGGAGCGCGGAGAAGAAGCTACACAAGAATGGCTTTATAGCAAAGACCGCCCGGAAGCCATTTTCTCCTACAATGACATCGACGCTTGGCAGCTTTGCAAACAAGCCTATCAGCAAGGCCTACGCATCCCTGACGACATTGCCATTGCAGGCTACAACGACAATCCTGCAGCGCGCTTCTCATGGGTCCCGCTGACAACCATGTCTGTGCCCTATTATCAAATGGCCTACACTGCCTTCAATCAGGCCTTAGCGCAGATCAATGCCGAAGAGCCAAAGCCGTTTGATTCCGTTGTTGTTGAGCCCAAGCTCTGCGCTCGAGCTTCAACCATGGCCCGTAATCGCGCTTTATCTTAAAAACTAAAAGCTTTATCTAAGGCTTTACCCCCATAACCAAAACCCGCCTTAAGCACTTGCTTGGCGGGTTTTACATGTCAATATAGTCTAAGCCTCTCTAGCCTCTATGACTCTGCAGGGGCAAAGAACTGCTTGATTTTAGCGCTTGCATAGTCGCGATTCATTTGGGCGATAACATCTAGAGAAATTTCTTTAGGGCAAACAGCCTCACACTCAGCATAATTGCGGCAATTACCAAAACCCGCACTATCCATAGCCTCAACCATCGCAACAACGCGCCGATCCTTCTCTGGCTTTCCTTGAGGCAGACTATTGAGATGGCTTACTTTCGCCCCAACAAAGAGCATTGCAGAGGCATTTTTGCAAGCGGCAACACACGCACCACAACCAATACAAGCGGCCGCATCCATAGCATATTCAGCAATGGGCTTAGGAACAGGCGTTGCATTAGCTTCTGGAGATGCTCCTGTTCTCACAGAAACAAAGCCCCCTGCTTGCATGACAGAATCAAACGGCGTCCTGTCAACAACGAGGTCCTTGGTTACAGGGAATGGCTTGGCACGCCAAGGCTCAATCACAATAGTTTCACCATCTTTAAAGTGGCGCATGTGAAGCTGACACGCGGTAGTTGCACGCTCAGGCCCATGAGGAACCCCATTAATGGTTAGCGAGCACATACCGCAGATGCCTTCACGGCAATCGTGGTCAAAGGCTACCGGGTCTTTATTTTCAGCAATTAACTGTTCATTCAAGATATCCAACATTTCGAGGAAGGATGCATCGGCAGAAACATCGCTTAACGTATACCGCTCAAAAGCACCCTTTTCTGTTGCACTATTTTGACGCCAAATTTTTAAATGCAGTTTCATAGAAAATCCTGTGGCTTAATTATTTGTAGCTTCGTGTTGCGAAATGAACTTCCTCGTAGTGCAGCGGCTCTACATGCTTTTCAGGCCTTGCGCCCTCTCCCGTGTGCTCCCAAACAGAGACATGAGCAAAACGTTCATCGTCACGCTTGGCTTCACCATCGTCCGTCTGGTGCTCAGTGCGAAAATGCCCGCCGCAGGATTCATCGCGGTCTAGAGCATCGTAGCACATCATTTCGGCAAATTCTAAAAAGTCTGCAACACGGCCTGCTCGCTCAAGCTCTGGATTCAGACCTTCTTTTTGGCCGGGAACACGAACGTCTTGCCAAAATTCTTCACGCAAAGCAGGGATACGCTCGAGGGCTTTTTTAAGGCCGGCCTCGTTGCGGGCCATGCCACAGTACTCCCACATGATCTTGCCAAGCTCCATATGGAAGGATCGTGCCGAACGTTTGCCCTGAATAGACATTAGTTTATCCATTCTGCCCTTAACAGAGGCCTCTGCCTGATTGAATGGCTCTGAATTCACCGACGGCCGCCCTGCACCCACACGGGCTAAGTAATCGGGCAGCGTATTTGGCAGAACAAAGTACCCATCAGCAAGCCCTTGCATCAAAGCACTGGCCCCCAAACGATTGGCACCGTGGTCGGAAAAATTAGCCTCACCCAAGACGAAAAGCCCTGGAACATTGCTCATTAAATTGTAATCAACCCAAAGCCCTCCCATCGTGTAGTGCACGGCTGGGTAAATTTTCATGGGGGTTTTATAGGCATTGTCACCTGTGATGCGCTCGTACATCTCGAAAAGATTTCCGTAGCGCTCACGGATCACGGATTCTCCAAGGCGATTAATAGCATCTGAAAAGTCCAAGTATACTCCTTGGCCACCATGCGCAATACTACGCCCATCATCACAGGCTTCTTTAGCGGCACGTGAAGAAATATCCCGAGGAGCCAAATTACCAAAGCTTGGGTACTTGCGCTCTAAATAATAGTCACGATCTTGCTCGGCAATGATGTTTGGGTTCTTTTGGCAATCTTCGGCACGCTTGGGCACCCACACACGCCCATCATTGCGAAGCGATTCACTCATCAAGGTGAGCTTGCTTTGCTGATCTCCATGCTGAGGGATACACGTTGGGTGAATCTGCGTGTAGCATGGGTTGGCGAAGCCGGCACCTCGCTTGTAAGCCCTATAAGCGGCTGTAACATTGCACCCCTGGGCATTAGTTGAAAGGAAAAAGACATTTCCGTAGCCTCCTGTAGCCAGAACAACCGCATCGCCACTCCAACGCTCCACTTCGCCTGTTACGAGGTTGCGAGCGATAATGCCTTTTGCATGGCCATCCACAAGAACAAGATCCAACATCTCGTGACGATTATACATCTTCACCTGACCAAGGCCTATTTGACGGCTCAAAGCAGAATAAGCCCCCAAGAGAAGCTGCTGGCCCGTTTGCCCTCGAGCGTAAAAAGTACGCGATACTTGAGCACCTCCAAAAGAGCGATTGGCGAGGTACCCCCCATACTCACGAGCAAAAGGCACCCCTTGAGCAACGCATTGATCGATGATGTTTACGCTTTCTTGGGCCAAACGATAAACATTGGCTTCACGAGCGCGAAAGTCCCCACCTTTGACAGTATCATAAAAAAGCCGGTAGACACTATCTCCATCTGAGTGGTAGTTTTTAGCGGCATTAATTCCCCCTTGGGCAGCAATACTATGTGCCCTGCGCGGACTGTCTTGATAGCAAAAACATGAGACATTATAGCCTTGCTCAGCTAGTGTTGCCGCAGCAGATGCCCCGGCCAACCCAGAGCCAACGATAATAACATGGTACTTCCGGCGATTCGCTGGGTTTACCAGTTTGACAGATGCTTTATGGTTTTCCCACTTTTCTTGAATGGGCCCCTCTGGGATCTTCGCGTCTAATTTCATGGCTATTGAGAAAGGTTTGTATTGATAACAAGAGCTTCTGCGGGCGTTCCGGTAAACGAAGACTCTGGCTTAATGACATGTGTGAGCACCCCGATAGGTACCGCAATAAAGCCCAAAAAGATAACCCACCCATAGAGAACGGCAAAACGGTCTAGACGGACTTTCCAGGTACGGTTACGAAGACCCAAACTTTGAAACATACTGCTGACTGCATGAGCTAAGTGCGCACACAAGAACGCCATACAAACGACATAAACAACGGAAACCCAAGTTTTAGAGAACCCTGCAACGACCATTTTGTAGACGTTGTAAACGGTTTCTCCATCGAGCGCTGTATAGAAAGCCTCGGATTGGTATTCAGGGAAAATAGATCGAACCGTAAAATGAAAAATGTGGAATATAATAAAGAAGAGTAAGAAGGAACCAGAAATCCCCATAGTTCGTGAAGCAAGGGATGCTTGAACCGAGGTATTCACGCTATAATCTTCTGGGCGCGCTGCCTTATTCTCCTTAACCAGTAAAATCGCCATCCACACATGAATGATCAAGCTAGCAAGCAGGGTGATGCGAAAACCCCAAAAAACGCCTTTGGGTAGCGTTTGAAGGAAATGCGCATATTCGTTAATAGCATCTGGTCCGTTGAACATCTGGAGGTTACCGAGCATATGCACAAATACAAAGCCCACCATCACAAACCCCGTAAGGGCCATTAAGTATTTTTTAAGAAGAGAAGACATAGGTTAATAGTATGCTTTTACAAGGAAGTGTTTTTGGGATTGTAAAATTAATTAGAGGGAAATGCAACTCAACCTAAGGAAACCTCCCAGGTATTAGCAATATCAATCATTTGCATAAATAATCCTATAAGGACAAGTCTCCTCACTCAGCCTTTCCGATTGCTTTTTTCAAAGTTGCCAACACTTTTCGCTCTTTTTAACATTGCCATGGTTCCATTTGGGGGTGATGTCTAGTAAAGCGATTTTATGAAGTACATTTTTGTAACAGGCGGTGTAGTATCTTCTCTAGGAAAGGGCCTGACGGCCGGAGCTTTAGGAGCTCTTCTCGAGCAACGCGGGCTCACCGTCCGTCTCCAAAAGTTTGATCCTTACTTAAACGTAGACCCAGGCACCATGAACCCGTTTCAACACGGAGAAGTCTATGTGCTCGACGATGGTGCCGAGACAGACCTAGACCTTGGCCACTACGAACGTTTTACTTCCGGAAGTTTATCGCGTTTTAATAACCTCACCTCCGGCCAAATCTACGAAATGGTCATCCAAAAAGAACGCCGTGGTGACTATCTAGGAAAAACCGTTCAAGTCATCCCACACGTCACCAATGAGGTTAAAGAGCGTTTGTACGCTGCAGGCGAAGGGGTGGATGTACTCATTACAGAAATTGGCGGTACCATTGGAGACATCGAAGGTCTGCCCTTTCTAGAAGCCATGCGGCAATTCGCTCTTGAAGTGGGCAAAGAAAACGTTCTCTTTCTGCACGTTACCCTAGTCCCCTACCTCAGTGCAGCTGGCGAGCTGAAGACCAAGCCCTCACAACAAAGCGTTGCCAAACTACGAGAAATCGGGATCCAGCCAGACATCCTCATTTGCCGCACCGAAAAGCCTTTAACCCAAGAAATCCGCGAAAAGATGAGCCTCTTTTGCAACGTCCCCATAAAGGCCGTTATCGAAGAGCGCGATGTTGAGTCCTCCATCTACGAACTCCCGCTAATGCTCCATCAAGAAAATCTCGATGAGCTCGTAGTTCAAGGCCTCCATCTAGATGTCCCACCCGCCCCGATTGACGAATGGCTCGATGTTGTCCGTCGCCTCAAATACCCTGAAAACCGGGTAACAATCGGGATTGTTGGTAAGTATATGGACCTTCAGGACTCTTATCTATCCGTTTACGAATCGCTAACTCACGGTGGCATTGCCAATGACAGTGGTGTCTCCTTCATCCAAATAGACGCTGAGGCTCTTGAAAAAGACGGTCCCGAGGCACACTTAAAAACGCTCGATGGCATTCTGGTTCCAGGCGGCTTTGGGGATCGAGGCACCGAGGGGAAAATTCTCGCCGCTCAATACGCACGCGAACAGCAAATCCCTTATTTTGGCCTTTGTCTGGGCATGCAAATTGCCGTTATTGAGTTTGCGCGCAACGTTGCAGGTCTCACACAAGCTAACAGCGCCGAATTTGCCCCTGAAACACCCGATCCTGTGATCGACATCATGGAGGACCAAAAAGACCTAACCCAAAAAGGAGGCAGCATGCGCCTAGGCGCCCAGCCCTGTCGCCTGCAAAAGGGCTCACATTCAGCAAATGCTTATAAGGTCGATGAAATCTACGAACGCCATCGTCATCGCTACGAATTTAATAACCACTATCGTGACACTTTTTCAGAAAAAGGCCTCGTTTTTGCCGGTGTCAATCCTGAGCGTGATCTTGTAGAAATCATCGAAGTTGCAGATCATCCTTGGTTTGTAGGCGTACAGTTCCACCCAGAATTTAAGTCAAAGCCCAATAAAGCGCATCCTCTTTTTGCCGCATTCATCAAGGCTGCACTCAATCGCCATAACAGCACACCGAGCTAACATGCTTTTTGACCCCTCCAATCAATTTCTCATCATAGCAGGCCCCTGCGCCATTGAGAGTGAGGCCATATGCCACACGGTTGCCGAGGCTCTAGCCACCTTGAAGGCAGAAATAGGCTCTCTATCTATCATTTTCAAAAGCTCTTTTGACAAAGCCAACCGCACTTCACTGGGCAGTGGTCGAGGCGTGGGCATGAAAGAAGGCCTCAAAATCCTCGCAAAAATTAAGGAGACCTATCAGCTTCCCATCGTCACCGATGTCCACGAGAGTCATCAATGTGCTGAAGTTGCCGAAGTGTGTGATGTCCTTCAAATTCCTGCCTTTCTCTGCCGACAAACAGACCTTTTGGTTGCCGCAGGCAAGAGTGGGCGTGCCGTCAATGTCAAGAAAGGGCAGTTCCTCGCCCCCCAAGACATGCAGTACGTTGTGCAAAAGCTCGAAGAGTGCGGCACGCAAGAAATCTGGCAAACCGAACGGGGTACAACATTTGGCTACCACAATCTCGTTGTCGACATGCGCTCTTTTCCTATTATGCGAAGCTTTGGGCATCCTGTCATCCTCGATGCAACCCACTGCGTCCAGCTTCCCGGAGGCTTACAAGGCAAGAGCGGAGGCCAGCGGGAGTTCATACCACCCCTTGCACAAGCCGCTTGCGCCGCAGGGGCCGACGGTCTTTATATCGAAACCCACCCCGATCCTGACCGGGCCATTTCAGACGCAGCATCCCAAATCCATCTCAAGAACTTTCCCACGCTTGTTCGCAATTGCTTGGCCATTCATCAAGCCGCCAAGCTCTAATAAATTATGGACACTTTCTGGCGCTTAGTCCTGATCATTGCGCACGAGCCTTTCATCATTGTATTCCTCACCTTTGGCTACCTTTGTTTAGACAGGAAAATTTTCGGCAAAACGCTGTGCTTACTGCTCATCTCCTTGGCGGTCAATCCGCTACTTAAAAACCTCTTTCAGGTCCCCCTGCATCCTTCACTTGGGAGGCCTGGCTTTGGCTTTCCAAGCGGCCACATGCAAAGCGCTGTCGTTCTCTGGGGGTGGCTTGCCTGGGAATACAAAAAGCCATGGATATACGCTGGCGTTACTGCACTGCTTGCCTGTATCGGATACGCAACGGTCCGCGCTCAATACCACTATCCGGCAGACATTATCGGGGCTGTTGGCTTTGGGCTCATTCTCCTTGTCCTCTTTCACTATTTTACAGCAAGCAAATCAACCAAGCGCCACGAACAACTTTGCACGGGGGGCATTTTAGGAAGCATGGGCCCTGGCATGGTCGGCAAAAAACTCCTCCAATACCTCACCAAGACAAAGCTCATCAAGGCCCGTATCGAATATCTGGGCTTCCGCCTGCTTCCCATAAGCATTCTTTTATATTTAGCGACCCCTCACCACGCCGAAAACCCCTACCTTTGCCTCGGTTTTAGCGGGCTGTTTGGCATGGGCCTAGGCTGGGTCCTAACGAGCAACCTTCAGCTTCCTCCACGCCGGTGGACACACCGTATCCCTCTATTTATCTTTGGCTTATGCGGAGCAATCGCTATTCACTACGGGGCAATAAAGTTCTCCACAGAGCTAGATCCCCGCTTGCTCGTCATCCTCAAATACAGCTTAACGGCCTTGTGGATCAGTGGCCTCGCCCCGTGGCTATTTCTCAAAGGCAAAGCCCGGCTCAAAATCGGCGGTTGATGGCAGCATCGGTAACGCTCCAGGCATAAAGGGCCGCCGTTTCAACGCGCAGCACATGCTGGGCTAGCTTCACAGGCACAAAACTCTGTTCACGGGCAAGTGCGTATTCTCCACGAGAGAAATCTCCCTCTGGACCGATGAGCCAACAAACGCTATCTTGATCGTTCAGTTGCTCATCAAGTACACCATCTACCCAACTCGCTCCAGATTCCAAACTTCCTACTAAGCGCAGCGTTTTCTCATCTTTAAGCTGAGCGAGCCCATCCTTAAAGGCTATGGGCGCATGAATTTTCGGCAAAAAAGGGTTTTTAGACTGCTTGCATGCTTCCACCGCAATCGACTCCCAGCGCTCACGTTTTTTGAGCTCACGCGCTCCATCAAAACGCACTTCCGAATGCTCTGTAATCAGCGGAACGATAACATCTACCCCAATTTCAGTCACATGACGGATGAGCCCCTCAAACGCCTTTCCCTTCGGCACTGCTTGAGCCAGTACGCGCAAAGGCCCGCGTCTTGAGTAACGGGTGCAAGGCCCCAATGACACGGAAACGACGCGTTTGCCGACCTCTTCCAGCCGAGAACTCCACACATGCCCTTCACCATCAAACACTTCCATAGCATCGCCCGTTCTCAGGCGGAGTACTCGTGCAATATGATGAGCCTCATCCTCCGGCAGGGCAATCTGCGCACCCTCCTCGGGCAAAACACCTGAATCAAAGCGAATAAAGCAAGCTACACCAGCCATAAGCCATTGTACTTAAACATCTTAAATGCTTAAAAAGCAAGAACGCTGGGCCTCTACCACCAGCGTTCTTGCTTCAACAAAACTACAAACAGAAACTTCAAAACCACTCGCTTTATGAAAAAAGTCTAACGGTGTTTCTATAAAGTTAGACACAGTGATTGAAGAATCGTTCAAACTTTTTTGTTTTTTTTAAAATAAAGCTGCTGCAGCAACCCCTACAGCGGTAATAGGGCCACTGTTGTTAAAGGAATCAACTGCGCTATCCATCTTATTAAGAACATCTTCCGCCTGAACATAAAGGGTATCATTGGTTACAAGACGACCTAAAGTGCTCTTTTCACTATTCAACTTATCGGTGAATTCGAGAACATTTTGAATACTCGTTCTCAGATCTTCTGCGGTTTGAGGGTCATAAAGCAGTGCCCCGAGCGCCCCCTTTCCTTCAGTAACATCCGTGAAGACGATGCTCACATGCTCGGTAACCGTCTGCAAGTCCCGG
>DCBD01000050.1 GCA_002313355.1 Opitutia bacterium UBA1116
TCCCTGGAGCCAACAACGGCCTACAGTTTCAAAATAGCGGCAAAGTTCATAAAATTGGCGCTGCAGTCGATGCAGGACTCATCCCTTTTCAAAAGGCCCGTGACGCTAGCATAGACTTTCTTATCGTCCATCATGGGCTTTTTTGGTCATCACCAAGCTCTATCAGTGGAAGCACTTATGCAAAATACAAACTGCTCTTTGAAGCAGATATGGCTGTATATAGCTCACACCTTCCCCTCGATGCCCACCCTGAAATCGGAAACAATGCTTGCATCGCTCGAGCGCTCGGGCTCGAGGTTGAAAGCCGCTTCCTTGAATACGAAGGAACCGATATCGGCATTATCGCACACGCCCCAAAAGATAGGACCGCCCTCCAAGATAGTCTCAAGAAACTCTTTCCTGCAAGCTATCAAGCCATTGAATATGGAAGTGAAGCACCTAAACGCGTCGGGATTTCCTCTGGAAGTGGGGCGAGCGTCATTGCCGAGCTCAAAAAGCACGACATTGACACGCTCATCACAGGAGAGCTACGCCAGCAACACTTTAATGTTGCACAAGAAGAGGGTTTCAACCTCTATCCCTGTGGCCACTACGCAACAGAAGTTTTCGGTGTTCAAGCCTTAGCCAAAGAAGTAGCCGAACACTTTAATCTCCCCTGGGAATTCATCGAAACAGACTGCCCACTATGAAAACAATCGCTGTACTTAACGGACCTAACTTAAACCGCCTAGGCGCTCGCCAACCTGAAATTTACGGCAAGGCAAGTCTTGAAGACCTTCACACGTTATTGCAAGGTAAAGCCAAGGAACTTGGGCTAGCACTCTCCTTCTTTCAATCCAATCATGAGGGAGCCCTCGTCGACGAAATAGGGAGGCAATCCGACGCAGGAGTTCATGGCCTTATCATCAATCCAGCAGCCTTCAGTCACACGAGTATTGCACTGCGCGATGCAATTGAATGCAGCGAACTGGTCACCATCGAAGTGCACATTTCTAACATCTACAGCCGTGAACCCTTTCGGCACCATTCTGTAACAAGCGAGGTAGCAACGGGGGTCATTAGCGGGCTTGGGTTTGAAGGCTACAGTCTCGCACTCCAGTACTTAGCTCATCACCTAAACCTAACACAATAACTAGACGCCTAAAAGCGTGTGCGCAGATAATGCCTCCAGTGATGGGGGCGAAAAAGCTGAAGATACATAAGCGGATAGCTCCAACGCTCGGGGATTTTGCGTGAACGCAGGATGCTTAAGCAAGCCTCTACGGTAGTATGGAAGGAAGCCTGAGGAGAGAAATATTTCTCCCAAGCAGCGCGTGCTTTCTTGCCCATCGACCCAACCTCAGGACGCAAGGACTTGAGGCAATCAGGAATTGTTTGTACTGCAGACTCACGAATGCGGACAGAAAAAGTGCTCCACTCTGGACCTTCTGGCTCGACCCAGTCATCCGAGATAATAACAGGGACACGCGCGGCACGCATCGCCTCAAACAAACGTACAGACCCAACCCCCACCCCGCGGGGACAGAGAACAAAATCACTTGCCTCAAGCACCTCAGCATAGCGCTTGTAAAAGCTATCCAAAGCGGCCTTATCTCCTGAACGAAAGGTTTGTTCTACCGTTCCGGAAGTATCTTCACAGTAGGAACCTGAAGCATCCAGATTGGCTATTGCACGACGCACAGGATGATTGTCAATGCTTCCCATAAAGGAGTAGAGGTAATGCTGATTGCCTGCATGTGAAGAAAAGTCTAGGTAAGGATTAGTACTGTCACTCAGATAAAAACCTGTGCGCACGCGTGAGGGAAAATACCAACGCTTTTCAATAGAGGCATAAACACCTGGAAGAAACGCAATGGGACGATCTCCAGCATTAAATAAAAAGCACTTTTCACGGAGTTGCTGGACTAAAGGATGTCTCAAAATGCGTTCGCAGTAAGGCTCTGCAGCAGTGAGCTCAGCGAAGAGGATAATATCTGCATCATAAGGGTTATCCGTCAAACGATGACGACTCTGCCCTAGAGCGGCACTTTCTTTTAAAATACGATATGCACTACGCGACCAGCTACCATCACGAGAATCTTCTTCAGCCAGGGAAAGGAGGTATACAAGTGCCATAAAAAAGCCTTCCCAAAGTTAATCGAGAAGGCTGAAAAAAAGCAATGTGAAATGACCTACTGTATAGCACGAAACACAAGGGATGCATTATGACCACCAAAACCAAGATTGTTACTCATGGCAACTTTGATGGGCACCTCACGCTTTTCATTAGGCACAT
Organism: Opitutia bacterium UBA1116; assembly: GCA_002313355.1. Classification (GTDB taxonomy): domain Bacteria; phylum Verrucomicrobiota; class Verrucomicrobiia; order Opitutales; family UBA1977; genus UBA1977. The sequence continues at coordinate 2,276 of DCBD01000050.1, forward strand.
AGTCAAGATCACAGTCGGGATCAGGATTTTCGAGGTTGATAGTAGGAGGAAGAATACCTGTCTCGATAGCTTTGGCACAAGCAACAGCCTCAATACCGCCTGCAGCACCCAGTAGATGCCCGGTCATTGATTTGGTTGAGCTCATCGGAATGCGCGGCGCATGCTCCCCAAAAATGCTCTTCACAGCGGCTGTCTCAAACTTGTCATTTAAAGGAGTCGACGTTCCGTGGGCATTGATATAATCTACCGCTGATGGCTCTAAACCTGCGACACCCAAAGCACGTGTTGCGGCAATGGCAAGACCCTTACCCTCTGGGTGTGGGCTCGTAATGTGGTAGGCATCACAAGAGGCCCCATAACCTGCAAGCTCACAATAAATACGTGCACCACGAGCCCGAGCGTGCTCAAGCTCTTCTAAAACGAGAATCCCAGCACCCTCACCCATAATGAACCCATCTCGCTGAGCATCAAAAGGACGACTGGAACGCTTAGGCTCATCATTGAAGCTTGTGCTCATGGCCTTCATAGAGCAGAAACCCGCATAACCAAGAACGGTAACAGCAGCTTCGCTACCACCAGCAATCATGATGTCTGCATCACCAAGGGCAATAGAACGCATGGCCTCACCAAGCGCATGAGACCCACCGGCACAAGCAGTAACTACTGAAAAATTTGGGCCCATAGCCCCAAACTCAATAGCAACAATCCCAGAACCCATATTAGCGATGAGCATCGGAATCATGAAGGGAGAAATGCGACGTGGACCACGCTCGTAAAGAGCACGTGATTGCTTTTCAATCGTGTCCATCCCACCGATGCCAGAGCTGATGATCACACCAAAACGTGACTTATCGATCTTGTCGAGGTTGAGGCCACTATCTGCAAAGGCCTCCTTAGAGGCAGACATAGCTAAATGAACATAGCGATCATTACGTTTGACTTCTTTAGGATCCATCACCGTGGATGGATCAAAGTCTTTGACTTCAGAGCCTACCTGACACCCATAAGGAGATGCATCAAAGCTTGTGATCTTATCAATACCACTTTCTCCAGCAACGAGCTGAGCCCAATAGCTCTGAACATCGTGCCCAAGGGAAGTGATACTCCCAAGCCCTGTAACTGCAACGCGCCTTTTAGCTGATCTGTTCATAAAGAATGCCTGTAAAAATGAGTGCTTTTTGCATCAAAACAGCTGGCTGGCAAGTGAATCCTCACCGTGCCAGCTCGCCATTAAACATGAGATAGTAAAAGGATTATTGAGCTACGCTAGCCTTGGCCTTAATGAACCCAATAACGTCTCCAACAGTCTGGAGCTTTTCAGCCTCAGACTCAGGAATTTCGCCATTGATCTCATCCTTGAACTCTTCTTCGAAAGCCATGACAAGCTCTACGGTGTCAAGCGAGTCTGCACCGAGATCATCAATGAAGGATGCCTCTGGAGTTACTTGCTCTTCATTTACGTTAAGCTGGTTAATGATGATTTCTTTTACGCGTTGTTCTATCGTGTTATCCGCCATAGTAGTTATATGAAAAAAGTTTAGGACTTACAGTATATTGCTCATCACATCACCATGCCGCCGTCAACAGTAAAAACTTGGCCAGTGATGTAAGCTGCTTGGTCTGAAGCAAGATAGGTAACCATATTGGCTATCTCCTCAGGTTCACCCATCCGCTTGAGGGGGACTGTTTTGAGAATTTCTTCTGAAATATCTTCACCGAGCCCTGCTGTCATATCTGAGCGAACAAAGCCAGGAGCAACGACATTTGAAGTGATGGAGCGAGATGCAAGCTCTCTAGCGAGGGATTTGCTGAAGCCAATCATGCCGGCCTTAGCGGCTGCGTAATTAGCCTGGCCTGCATTGCCCGTGATACCGACAACCGAAGCGATATTAATAATGCGGCCCCAGCGATTGCGCGTCATGGGGCGAAGGAGAGACTTCACCCAGTGGAAGCAACTTGATAGATTCGTATTGATAACATCATCCCAGTCTTCGTCTTTCAAGCGAAGCATGAGATTGTCTCGGGTGATGCCTGCATTGTTGACGATGATGTCGATCGTTTCGAACTCTTTAAGCAAAGCCTCACTAGCAACTTGAACGGCTGCTTTATCTGCGACATCAACAGCGAGCGCATGCGCTGTACCCCCTGCTTTTTGGATAGCCTCTGCAGTGGACTTGCTGTTTGCCTCTGTACGGCTGACACAAATGACGGTAAGGCCCTCTGCAGCAAGCTGCATTGCAATAGCCCTACCAATACCACGACCCGCCCCAGTTACCAGAGCTGTTTTGTGTTTGAAGGTAAGTTCCATAGAAACGCTAGGCATAGCACAAGCGCTCACAAATGCAAAGCCTAAATCCCCTATTCATTGGAAGAAAATTTACGAAGCGACCTTAGCAAAGGTCTCCCGACAGCTCTTTTAGGATGCGCTCCTGAATAGATTCTATGCTGCCGTGAGCATCAATCAAATGATATGGAAATATACCCTCTTGACCTAGACTCTGCAAAGAGGAATACGTCGTATCTTGGAAAACTTGATAGCGACCTTGCGCAGCCTTTGGGTCTTCATCTGTCTTGCGGAGTTCTTGAAGATCACCCTCACCAGAAGCACTCACCGTGGCATTGTGCGCAGCAATCTGCTCTCCACGAAAAAGCTGACGCTTCACGCTCTCTTCTTTAGAAACATAGAGGACAAAAATATGAAAACGCGGCAAGTCCATAGACGGCACTGCCTCATGAAGCTCGGCGAGCTTCTTAGACAAAAGCTTCAAGCATTCAATTTGGACTTGTGAGCGCGGATAACCATCGACAATAACCCCTCCTGCATAGTCTGGGTTGAGAAGTTCTTCGAAAAGAAGACCTGTAACCTCACGATCCCCAACAAGTAAACCGGCATCCTTTAAGGCCTTTGCACCTGGAGACTGTAATAGATCACTAATGACAATAGGCCCAACAGCAAAGCCGCAAGACTCCATCATGAAGCGCGTGTGCGTGCCCTTCCCCGCCCCAGGAGCCCCGTTCAGCCAAAGAATCTCGCGAGGGAACTGAAGTCCTTCACGCCCGTATTTGGCCTCAAGCTTTGCCCAGATATCATGAAAAATACTCCGAGCTTCTTCGAGCTCTTTGGAAGGACTTGGCAAAGCAGATTTTGGCATAACAGGCGTATTTACAGACATTTGCAATATCTTGAGTGAAAAAATAATCCAGTCAAAGCATTTAAGGAGAAACCCATGCTCTGGCGAGCAAAAACCCTATTAATTGGCGCGAGACTGGCACCAAAGGCGGTAAAAGACAATTAAGAAAGCAGGCACGGTAACATCTGTCCAAAACCAAGACCCTGCATTGCCAGGTGCGAAATTTCCAGCGATGATCATCTGCTGTACATGCCCAGCTGCATCCCCCCAGAGCCAACAACTAATGCCAATAATAGCGGCTAAACGGAACGCCCGGCTCCCCCAAGCAGCGCAAAGGCAGACAAGGCCAAAACCAAGGTTAGCAACAGCTACTTCCCACTGAAAAGGGCTAGGCTGCCAACCGATAGCCTCTGCAGAGACTTCGGGAAAAAACCCATGCAACACAAAGGCATAAAGCCCAGAAATTCCCGTTGCAATTAAGAAGAGATACTTGAGAAAAGCATCATAGCAACCGGCTGCACCCAGTTTTTTTTCGTCAATAACAGAAATCAAAAACCCGAGCAAAAGAGCAATAATGAGAGTAACCAAGCTAAAATTACTGAAAACATAAGTAATAAGTGCATCCATAGATCAAACAGAGGGATAATTAGAGATAAAAAAACCTTTTTTCAAGAAAGCCTTAATGATAAGACATTTATAAATACCTCATCAAGCTTAAAGGCTGGAGCGAATAAAACTTCCTCCTTGAGTAATACTCGCTCGAAGGGTTGACGGAATTAAAGGAGGAATCGGAGGCTGCCCATTTACCATAAATTCAATAATCCCGACCCCAGCATGAGGGCCTATAACAGGGACCATCTCGTAACCTGCTACAGGGTTCATACCTAAAACATTATTATCACGATTGCTAGTTCCCCCTTCTTCATTATTCACAAGATTATCGCCCACACCCGCATATTGTGGGTAAAGGAGGCCAATATTTTGCATAACCTCTTGATAACGAACACTTTCATCATAAAAACCTTCCCGAGCTCTTCGTGCTTCACGATTATTACGAAACTCTTCAGGCAAGTGACGCTCCATCAAACGCTGAGTCATCATGGGTGCTGCCTCAAAAAAGGGATTAATCAACCTAATCCATGCGTTTTCAACACCCACCATCGCATCATGAATACGCTGCAAATCATCACGCTCATCGCCTTCTTCAAGCTCGTTAATACCGGCACGCGCAATCAAGACTAAAGCCCGCCGCACCTCACGCGCATGATTACTATTCAGAAATGCTTCCAAGCTTTTACGAAAAGCATCGACGCGCGAAGCCGTCCCCAAACCCAAAGCACAATAAATACGGACCCAAATATAGCCTAAAACATTTTGATCAGACAAAGTCTGGATTTGCTCCCCCCTGGCCAAGAGCCCTAACAGAGTCAGGTAATCGACTGCTAATCCAACCTCTTCTTCGTTTAAATAAGTGAGCAATGCATTGAAACGGCTGGTCAGTATACCAGGGTTTCCAGACGAAGGCATATCCTTAAAGATAGACAACCACCAATGCATAAGACGAAGGACTGTATGCGCCGTCAATGCGCGCTGATAATGCTCTTCAAAAAGGCAAAATACTTCGTTCAAATCATCATCGGAATAATAAGGGAGCAAACTTTTGACCGAGTGATAGACGCTACTTGCAGCCGAGAATTTAAGCCGGCTAGCCTCTCTTTGCTTTTTTCGCTCACCGCTCTCATCGGCCCAAGACAGTGAACTTGCACCTAAAAGCACACATAAACTGATTATCCAATATTTCCTCATTTCTTCTAATTTCAGGTTAAATTTTGCACTTCAAAGATATGATATGCCCTCTCCCACAGAAATGACCCTGCGATGACCGGGGCCGCCGTAATAATTCCCCAGGCCCATATTTTCAAGACCCCTTAAAGTGGGCGACTCTGCAACCTCAAAAATAGTTTCTGGGGAAAACCCACTTCCACGCGGCGAAGGGAGCCTGCCCATTGGAGTGGTTACAAGGGGTTCTTCAAATGTATTTTCTAGGCAAAGAGGGTTCAAGCGAATGGAATCATGAGAGGGCATAGTCATTTCAACAAGACCATAAAATACCTGAAGCCAATCTTGCATCGCATTATACAGGCTTCCCAGTGGGTATGGATCGTCATCCTCTCCTGGCCCCTCAAACTCATCAATATTACCAGGTTCATCTTCCTGAAAAAAGAGCTCATGCTCACCTGTCTGCTCAACGATATACTGAGGAGGTCGATGCAGAACGCATGCTCGAGCCAACTCGATGTGCATCAAAAAAGGCACTTGGGCCACATGCTGAACCAAGCGGCGCATTAAAACATCGACCTGCACTGAGCGACGAACCACTTGGTTCTGAAAATAAAGAGCAAAGGCTTCCACGTCAGGACCCACTAAAGGCCCTACTTGCTGAACATCTTCAGCAATCTCAATATTCTGGGTATTATTCACGTTTTGAGGGAATACCCCTTGCTCGGCCACATTGATTGCCTCACCATTTCTTTGTTGAACGTGCAAACCCTGGATAAGCGCCATGAGAACATCCACATGAAAAACATCGTCCTCTTCGAGAGGCAAAAAATTTAGACGCCTCTCAAGAAAGTTTTTAAGTTTATTTAGTGTAATTTCACCATTAATATAAGCTTTAAACTTCCGCGCAAAGGCTTTTAAAAACGTTAAAAAACCTTTTGAATAAGCCTGATCTATAGAGGCCTCATGATCGAGCACCCAGGCAACGACTTGAAGCCCTTGGACAAGCTGCTGGGTAGCTATGAGACGATTATTTGCAGCCATTAAAAATGCCTGCTCTTGCGCATTGAATACCTTATCATCTTCACTGAGAAAACGGCACTGCTGCTCACAGCTTTGCAAGTCCTCAAGTAAACTAGTGAGCCGTTCAAGATACCCCTCTGCCAGCAGCAAACTTTGAAGTGGAAACGCACAGAGAAAAAAAACAAAGAAGCATCGACGTTTCATGGGCTAAGCGGGGTTAAATAAGAATAAACGCAAAGCAGCAAAAATACTGTTGAGTACTACCCTTATTTAGACTGCATTATTAAAAATGCAAGCGTATAAACCAGCCTACAGCAAGCGGCCTACCAGCCGTTGATTTTAAAGAGGCTTGTCACGCTTTTATTTTCATGGATGCGACCAATAGCCTGCCCAAGCAAGCCAGCAACACTGAGCACCGTAATTGGCAAGCCTCGCGCGTCAACAGGGACGGAATCCGTCGTGATCAGCTCATCAATGCCCTTATCTTCTCGCAAGCGCTCATAGCCAAGATCGTTGAGCATGCAATGGCTCACCGCAGCCATAACGCGCCGAGCACCATTCTCCTTAAGCAGCTTAGCTGCAGCCGTCAAAGTACCTGCTGTCTCTGTAATATCATCTACAATGAGGATGTCTTTGCCCTCAACCTCTCCGACTAAATTAAAAGCCTCAACCTGCGTGGCACTTGTGCGACGCTTAGCAACAAAGCCAAGCGGTACTTCAAGCATGGAGGCATAAGCTGCAGCCATCTTCATACCCCCGACATCCGGCGAATAGACCACAAGGTCCCCCCCTTGGCGCAATTGCTTGATATAATCAAAAATTACAGGAGAGGCATAGAGGTGATCTACAGGAATGTCAAAAAAACCTTGAATCTGCTGAGCATGCAGATCTAGAGCAAGAACCCGGTTAGCACCTGCCGCAACAAGGAGATTAGCAACCAGTTTCGATGTAATAGGCACACGAGGCTGGTCCTTTCTGTCCTGCCGAGAATAGCCGTAAAAAGGAATCACCGCAGTAATGCGGTTTGCAGAAGCACGCCTAGCAGCATCAATCATAATAAGCAACTCCATGATATGATGATTTGCCGGCTCGCAGGTAGACTGGACAATAAAGGTATCCGAACCGCGAATATTTTCGTCAATGCGGACAAAAGTCTCTCCATCGGGGAAGCGCTTAACCGTGGCCTTGCCTAGAAGGACATCAATACTCTCACAAATAGCCTGAACGAGCGCGGGATTCGAAGTGCCACCAAAGATCTTTAATGGACCGTTATTCATTAGGCTTCTTCCCAACGACTTCCTCAAGGTGTTCAACACGCTTGAAAAGATCTGGTAAGCGTTGCTTTAAGATGTCAATACGGTGAGCAAGCTGAAAAGGAAGCACGGGAGTTCCACGGACAAAACTCCCCGCCTCAATATCTCCATTGAGACCACTTTGAGCACCAACCATGGACCCTTTACCAATATGAATATGCCCAGCAACACCCACTTGACCGCCTAAGACAACATAATCATCCAGTGTAGTGCTTCCTGCAATTCCCGCTTGTGCAACCAGAATGCAGTGCTTCCCCGTCGTCACATTGTGGGCAATCTGTACGAGGTTATCAATCTTGGTGCCAGCTCCAATGCGCGTTTCACTGAAACGCGCCCGATCAATCGCTGTATTGCTGCCAATCTCTACATCGTCTTCAATCACAACCTTGCCAATCTGAGGAAGCTTATGGTGGACGCCTTGAATAGTCTCATAGCCAAACCCTTCCGAACCGATAACAACACCACTATGCAAGCGAACACGACTCCCCAGCTCACAATAGTCGAGCACCGTGGCTCGTGGCATTAAGTGAGAAGCCTCCCCAATCACGGCATGCCGCCCAACATAGGCCTGCCCTTCAATCATAGCCTGGCGGCCAATCTTAGCCCCATCTTCTATAATTACATGTGGGCCAATATACGCCGTTGAACAAACATTTGCAGAATCCGCAATGTAAGCACTTGGATGGACACCTGGCTCAGGCTTGGGCCAAAGAACACGAACAATCTCTTCGCAAACAAGCCCCAGCGCATGGGAGGGGTTTTCAACACGAATAAAAGCCTGCTCTTCAAGAGGTCGCCCCTCGTAGTCCTCAGGAATAAGGATAATTGATGCCTTCGAATCCGGCATTTGTGAACGATACTTACGATTGCCCAAAAAACTTAAATCTCCAGGCTGCGCTTTATCGAGCGAAGCAATATCGCGTATTGTCTGAGGTTTCTGATTCCCCTCAATAGCAGAAGCACCAACGAGCTTCAGAATTTGTTCGGGTGTAAATGAGAGCTCCATGCAAGCTTGATTTTTTAAAAATGCCTATCAAGCACAAGTCTTAAAAGCGATCTTATATAAAAAAGGCCCTAATCTTAAAGATTAGGGCCTTTGTAAAACCTTATTCAAAAACTACTTCTTCTTACTATTACCTTTAGGCTTAGAGGAAGCATTCTCCTTAGCAACGGCCTTTATAGGTTTATCCTTATTAAGCTCTTTTAGAGCTTCCTTCGTAATATCAAGATTAGGTTTAAAATAGATAAGTGCGGGACCTGCTTGATTAATTACATAATCAGCACCACGATCTTTAGCAATCCTTGTAACAACATCTTGAATTTCACTGATGTAAGTATTGATCAGAGACTGGCGACGTTGAGCCAAAGTGCGATCTGTCTGTTGACGAAACTCATTGACTTCAACTTCCTTTTGACGAATCTTTTCGCGCATTTCTTCAACTTCTTTACCGTAAGCTTCACGCTTTTCCTCAGAAACATGTTCAGCGGTTGCCTTAGCCTGAAGGTCTTGAAGCTGTTGAACGAGCGCCATACCCGATTGAATCATATCCTGGACCTCAGCCTGAGCCTTCTCTACAGCACCCTGAAACTTGTCTTGAGCATCTTGAGCCTTGTAATAGTTATTAAAAAGCTCGTTCATGTCTGCAGTGAGAATCAGCTGAGGCTTATCTGCAGCGTGAAGGCCAAAGGCAAAGCCACAGATAGCTAAGAGAGTAATGATATTTTTTTTCATAAGATTTAGGATTAGAGAGTTGGGTGTTATTACTAAAAGTATCAATATTCAGCTCTGGTTGGCAACTAGAATACCGTTCCAAAAGAGAAATTAAAGTTCCATTTGCGGTGTTGGCCACCCATAACATTCAACGGATAGGCGAAGTCTAGGCGAAGCGGAGCCCCAAAGATAAAAATCCGCAAACCCATACCAAGGTCATGTTGATAATCGTCTGTCGACCAATCCCAATCGCTGGAGTTGACAAAACCACCATCATAAAAGCCTGCAATGCGAATAGGCTCAATAATTTCCACCGAGTACTCAGCAGAACCATAGGCCATGGTATCACCGCCGATCACCTCACCGCTGGAGTCCCTCGGGCCCACATCACGATACTTATAGCCGCGCAAATTGTAAGGCCCACCTAAGAAGTACTTCTCAAAGAAAGGAATACTCTTGCCATTGTAAGGAGTCAAAGTGCCTGTGCGACCAATGAGCGAGAAAACTTGATTCCCTGCCTCAAATGTCGGCCACCAACGACCGGCAGCACCCTCAACACGGATATAGTCCACATTACCTCCAAGACCAGCAACCTCCGTCAAAAAGCCAAGGCGAGAGCCTCGAGTTGGGTTAATAAGGCTATCACGCGTATCCCGGGAGAGCGATATCCCAACCTTAGAAATCGTTGTTGTCCCTTCCTGAGACTTGATTACGGTAGATGCATCACCACTAACATCAAAAATGCGGGCCTCTTCTAGACGGTAGAAAATGCGCCCATCGATGAGCTCGATCAACCGTTTGGAAAAATAAAACTCAAAACCGTAGCGCATTTCATTATAAACAGTACTTACGTAGTCCGTCTCACGCCTAAAGGCCTCGAAACCAAAGGTAAGCTTTCTGTCATAGAGCCAAGGCTTTTCGTAATGAAGTGTAACCTCATTAGACTTGGTACCCAGAGCAAGACGCAGGCGAAACTTCTCCCCTGCCCCTTGAAAACGATTACGGTAGTTGAAAAGGTCAAAATTAGACTGTGAAAGCTCCGCAAAAGCTACCGCATTCTCAACCGAACTAAATGCAAGCCCAAAGTTAAAGCTACCCGTGCGAGCTTCCTTAACGGTGATCTTCATATTGCGTCGACCAGGAATGTTTGTCTCCTCTGGGGAGAGAATCACCTCATCAAAGTAACGCGTATTCTGGAGACGTGTCTGGCTGTTTTTCATCCGGACAAGGTCAA
>DCBD01000102.1 GCA_002313355.1 Opitutia bacterium UBA1116
CGCCCTTATGACTTGCTTTCAACGATACGCAGCCGTTGTTTGCATTTTAAAGTCCCCGCAGCAGCTGAGCGTGTTCAGGATGAAGCCTGGCAAGCGTGGCTCGGTGATTATGAGGCTTGGCTGGATGGTATTGTTTTTGATCGCTATGGGGCGGAGCGCAAAGTAGAGCTTACGATGCGCCTTTATGGCTTGCTTCATCAATTTGGAGCATTGCTCGAGGATTTAGCAAAGCTTGCCTGGGAGAGTGAGAAAGCAACGCTTCCCGATACGCTAACAGAAGACGAGGCGGTTGCGATGGAGGCGGGAAGTTATAAACGCGTGCGTAGACGGCTTTTTGCCGAGATCGCACAAGCAACGCGTGATTTTGCACTCATTCGTTCTGAGGAGCCCGAGACAACACGCTTTGCGCTGACTCAAGCGCTGACGGCTCTTGAGCGTAGTGCGGGCCTTTTAGAGGTGAATTTTAATGAGGTCGCTGCTCTCGAGGCATTCTTGCTCAAGTCCCTTAGGATTTGGTCAAACTTAAAAGATGCTTCTTAGTCTTTGGGGAGTGCAGGCTCGATGAAGTACTTGAAGGTTGTTTCATCAAGAATATGAAACCACAGCCCTTCTTGTAAGCGGTTGGTTTTTACTTCAGAAACTCTGGCAAGGATGGCAATGAGTTGCCATGAGTCGTCTTCTGTTTGAATGAAAACAGGGCCGCCTTCGTTGCCAAGGAAGTCGTGAGCGAAAAAGGTTTCTGAGTTCGTTGTTAGCTCAATCCATGGGTTGTATCTATTAGGATATTTAGGTATCAGTGGAGCTGTTCCAAGGCTTGTTTGTTGCATGGCACGTAATAAGGGGGACATAGTTTTGAGCGTGTTATTTCCTGGGCCGCCTTGGGGGTAGCCAATGAGTATTGTTTGACCCTTATGAGGTATGTACTTTGTTTTTGGAGGCTCAGCGACATCCCTTGGCCCGCCAAGATCTTCGTAACTTTGAAGTAAAGCTAGGTCATCACCGGCTTTAGGCAGTCCTAGGAATTCTTTATGAAACATTGCGTAGCCTCGGGCATTGGTAAAGCGCCATAGGGCTCTCAGAGGAATACGAACATCCTTTCTTTTATAGGGAGAGACTTCGCCTTCATTCCATTTTCCATACCAGTAATAATCAGGATGCTTGGTGCGTAGTAATTGCTGTTCTGTGGTGATGACAGTTCGCTGGCTTCCTATAAGGCAGCCAGTAGTAAAGCGTCCTTGGCCTTCAATCAGCCCGACGGTGTTAAAAGGGTATTTGTCGACGTTATCAATGGGTTCGGGAATAAGGTCGATATTTTTGCCATCACTTCCGAATATGGCAAGCGGGGTGAGCGTTGATGCGATGAGGATGGTTAAGCAGTATTTGAGTGAAAAGTGCTTCATGGCTTTGACGGTCGATAGGTTACTATGCAGAAAATACTCAATGGCCTAAGTCTAATACATAAATTGCGTTTTTTCAAATAGGAGAAAACGCTTAGTGTATCTTGGGATCTTAATATTAAGTGCGGTTGAGGAAGCTATAAACAGCCTTAAGGCAGGCCTCTTTAGCCTCGATATGGGGGTTATGGCCTGCTTTGGGGATCGTAGTCATCGTGGCCTTCGGGAAGAAGCGGGTGATGAGGGCTTTGTCCGTATCGCACATAAAGTCAGAATCTTCGCCGCGGATGAATAGTGTGGGCTTTATAAAGCGATCTTTTCCCTCTAGGGGGTTGATCGATAATTTAGGGAGCTCTTGGGTGAGCGTGGGTAAGTTTACCTGCCAGGCAAAGCTTTGGTCTTCATTTCGAATGAGGTTGGTAAGGAGAAATTGGCGCAAGGCCCAGTCTTGAATAGTTTTTGCCATGTGCTCCTCAGCTTCCTTGCGACTAGTGAGTGTACTTAGGTCCAGTGAATGCATGGCTGCGAAGGCCTCTCTATGGTGGGGTGAGTAGGCCTTAGGGGCAATGTCAACAACGATGAGTTTCTCGATACGTTCTGGCTCTGAGCAGGCTAACCGCATGGCGACTTTCCCTCCCATGCTGTGGCCGATGAGCGTGGCTGGTTCAATGCTCTGAGTATCTATCCATGAGGCTACATCTTCTGCCATGGCCTCATAGTCCATGTTATTTGCGTGGGGGGACTGCCCATGGTTGCGTTGGTCTAGGGCGTAAACGCAGTAGTGCTGCCCTAGGGCTTTGCCAAAGCTTGCCCAGTTGCGCGAGGAGCCTAACATCCCGTGCAAGATAATGATAGGAGGGGCTTTAGCTTCCCCGAACTGTGTGAAATAAAGCTCGATGGCTGGATTTGTATCGACTTTGGAAGTTCTGTTGCAAGCCTATTTGCTATGAGTATTTTCCTGATTGCATGGCAGGGTTCTGTCGGATGATGATTTTTAGCTAAAAAGAATACGAATAATGAGCGTACAGACTAAAGGGCAGGGGGCCACCCCTATGATGCAGCAATACTATGAAATGCGTGGGAAGCTTTCTGGCGATACATTGCTACTGTTCCGCTTGGGGGACTTTTACGAGATGTTTGACAATGATGCCTATGTGGGGGCTGCTATTTTAGGGATTACACTGACCCGCAGGCATGATATTCCCATGGCTGGGATTCCTTACCATGCCGCAGATAACTATGTCGGGAAATTGCTTAAAGCCGGTAAAAAAGTGGCCATGTGCGAACAAATGGAAGCGCCCAAGCCCGGCAAGCTTGTCAAGCGAGCGATCACCCGTATTTTGACGGCCGGCACAGTGCTCGAAGGCAGTGAGCTTGAAGCATGTAAGAATAACTATTTGCTTGCCCTTGATTATGGCAAGAAAGGCCTTCAGGCTGCATGGCTTGATTTGTCAACAGGTACTTTTGAAATAGCCTCTGAAGACTGCCCCCAGGCGCTGCTTCCCGTTTTAAGTGCACTTGATGCGAGGGAGATCATCCTTATAGAAGGTTCCTTAGAGCTTTGGCGTTCGGAGCCTGTTTATGCCTCCTGGCTTGCTTCATTTCTTTCAATGAAGGGAGATCGCCCTATATCTGAGGTGCCCCGTTTTAATTTTGATTTTGAGAATGGCTACAAGGTTGTCACCGAAACCTTAGGGGTTTTAAATCTCGATGGTTTTGGCATTGCTCGTGGTGTTCCTGCAATCGGAGCTGCAGGGGCTGTTCTGCTCTACGTGCAAGAAACTCTTTGCCAAAAGCCTGAGAATATTGTCCGCATTCGCCAATACGATAGCCGTGAGGCTCTATTGTTGGATCCTGCTACACTGCGCAACCTTGAGATTTTTCAATCAGCTGGGGCCGTGCGTGAGGGCTCTTTGATCGCTGCTATGGACCGCACGGTGACGGCCGCAGGAGCTCGCCAGCTCGAACGTTATTTGGCTGAGCCCCTGCTTGATCTTGACGAGCTTGAGCGCCGTCAGTCGCTTGTCGGGTCTTTTATTAAAGCGTTTACCCATGCGGAAGCTGTTCAGACAGAGCTTAAGTCTGTTCGTGATATTACCCGCATATTGAGTCGACTTCAAAATCGACTGCGCAGTCCGCGTGAGGTCGGTGCTATTCGTGATACACTCGATAAGCTCCCCGCCATCCGGGAGGCTCTTATGCATATGAAAGACCCTAATGTCGATGCTCTGCTCGGATCGATTCACATCTTTGAGGATCTTTGTCATTTGCTGAATTCTGCACTCGAAGAAGAGTTGCCAGCAAACTTGCTTGAGAGTGGGTATATGGCTTCCGGTTATGATGCAGAGCTGGATCGTCTTCGTTCGCTCACTCGCGAAAATCAAAACTGGATCACCGATCTTGAGCGCGCCGAACAAGCTAAGACAGGGATTAAGAATTTGAAAATCAAATACAATGGCTCTTTTGGCTATTTTATTGAGGTTACCAAGGCCAATACGCATCTAGTTCCGGAGACTTACATTCGCAAGCAAACGATGACGAATGCAGAGCGCTACTATACAGATGCGCTCAAAGAAAAAGAACGCGAGATTTTGCATGCCGATGAGCGTGCCCTTGAGCGTGAGCAAGTACTATTTCGAGACCTTGTGAGTGCTGTGCTCAAGGAGGCAGATGACCTTCGAGAGACAGCCCAAGCCCTTGCTGAGGTCGATATTTTTATTGGTTGGGCACAGCTCGCACGTGATTGGGACTATTGCAAGCCAAAGCTCGATAATAGTGAAGTTCTTTCTATCGAACAAGGGCGACATCCTGTCGTAGAGCAAATGCTTCGCCAGGATCCTATTCACGACAACGCTTCTTTTGTTCCTAATGACACTCAGCTCAGCTGTGACGAAAATCAAATCGCGTTGATTACGGGCCCCAATATGGCGGGTAAGTCGACGTATATTCGCCAAGTAGCCTTGATTGTTTTGATGGCGCAAGTGGGCTCTTGGGTGCCTGCAGCGTCGTGTCACGTTGGCTTGGTGGATCGTATTTTTTCTCGCATTGGTGCAAGTGACGAGCTAGCCCGAGGCAATTCAACCTTCATGGTCGAGATGAATGAAACGGCTAATATCCTCAATAATGCAACCGACCGCAGTCTCATCATCTTGGATGAAATTGGTCGTGGTACGAGCACTTATGATGGGCTCAGTATCGCATGGGCCGTTTTAGAGCACTTGCACGGTGAAGGAAGTCACGGGCCACGGACTTTGTTTGCTACGCATTACCATGAGCTCACTCAGCTGGAGGAGCCTCTTGCTCGCCTGCAGAACTATTGCGTGCTAGTGAAGGAGTGGAACGATACGGTTATTTTTGTCCGTCAAGTGGTTCCTGGTTCTGCGGATCGCTCTTACGGGATTCAAGTTGCTCGTTTAGCAGGGCTTCCTGACAGTGTGATTGCTCGAGCTAACACTATTCTCTCAGAGCTGGAAAGCCAGGGCCAGGCGATAGACCCCGTGCTCATGCGTCGCGAGAGGAGTTCATCTCAACGCCCTAAAAACCGTCTTGCTCAGGCAAATCCCTCACCACCTCAGCTACAACTTTTTTCCTAAAGGGTTATGATAGATTTTAAAGTTTTAGGGGCTGACACCTGACATTAAAATTGTTAGGACAAATTAGTGTACGTAAAGCATTGCAAGCTAAGCAGAAACAAGCAATTAGAGCTCATGAAATACTTCGTTGCAGGTTCGACAGCTCGAACTGCAGCTGAATTAGCGGGGATTCACCGCAATACTAGCATACGGTTTTTCCATAAGCTCAGAGAGAAAATTGCGGCTAAACAGCAAAGCCGCAGTGAGCCGTTTTGTGGGAAGATTGAGCTCGATGAGAGCTACTTTGGTGGCGTTCGAAAGGGCAAGCGAGGACGAGGAGCAGCTGGAAAAATAGCAGTATTTGGCCTATTGAAACGTGGAGGGAAGGTGTACACACAGATCATCTTAGATGCTCAATCTCAGACGCTGATGCCGATTATTAGGGAGAAGATAGAGCCAGACAGCATTGTTTATACAGATTGCTGGCGTGCCTATAATGCCCTGGATGTATCGGAGTTTAAGCACTACAGAATCAATCACAGCAAGCTCTTTGCTAAGAAGCATAATCACATCAATGGGATTGAGAACTTCTGGAATCAAGCCAAACGGCACATGCGCAAGTTCAATGGCATCCCAAGACAACACTTTAATCTGTTCCTTAAGGAATGTGAATGGCGCTTTAATATGGGGTCACCTAAAGACTTGCTAAACGACCTCAAAAAGATACTTAAAGAACTTTATTAGGTGTCAGCCCCAAGTTTTATTTACATATTTTTTACATTTTTAGGGCTTTTCATTACTTGAGCCCTTATATAGTATTACTCGTCAGTACTTCTTTAAGTGCTTCACCTGCCCCTAGTTTAACCTCGTGCAGAGCCTTTTTTTAAAGCATTATGAGTAATTCCGTGGAGTCGCGATTTAGCAAACGTGCACTCTTTTCTTTAAGTCCTTTTCTGTTTGGTTTATTTGCTGGCCTAGGGGTCTTTGTGGCCGCTCTTTTGGGTGTTGGATGGCTCTACGTTAAGTCTTATAAAGCCCAATTTCGCGAGCTCAATGAGACTATCAGTAAGGTAAGTCAAATGGTTGCTCTTCAAATGGATGGTGATATCCATCATTTGATTGGCCAAATGGGTAACCCTGAGGATGAAAAGTACAAGTTTGCACTGGAGCAGCTCCTTAAGATTCAAAATGCAATGCCACAAGTGTTTCGCTTGTATACGATGGATTTTCAAGATGGTGCTTTCAAAATACTCCTCGATACGGCAGAGCATTCTGCTGAGCTCAGAGATGGCCATCCGCTAAAAAAATCCGGTGTTTTAAATAGCTACGAATATGGCAGTAATGAAGGAACTCGCATGCGTAGCAGCATTTTGCGTGGAAAGTCCTATGTCTTTGAAAATTCCTTTAAGGACGATTCGGGTAGTTTTATGACTGGGGCAGCTCCTTTTTATAACTCAGAGCAAAAACTAGCAGGGCTCGTAGGTGTAGACTTTTATATCGATAATTACCACGAAAGCTTATACGGGATTCACAAGGCCGCGCTTACATCGGCGTTTATTTCGGCCCTTGTTGCACTGGTTACGGGTGTTGGTTTCTATCGCATCCGTTTGAGTTCCCTTCGCATGGAGCGCATTGAGCAGCAAGCTCAGGAGGACGTTCGCAAGGCGGAGGAAATGTTCCGTAATATGGCTGAGAATGTTCCCGGAGTCATTTACAAGTGGTATACGCGGCCTTCAGGTAAGCATGGGTTTTACTACATGAGCCCTCGTTGTGAGAGTCTATTTGGCTTTACTGTGGATGATGCACTGAAAATGGGCTCCATACCCAATATTCATGAAGAAGATCGTGAGCCTTTTCTCGCATCAATTCGAAAAGCTATTGAGACCAAGCGGGACTGGTCTTTTGAAGGTCGTCTTATTCAACCTACTGGAGAGATAGCCTGGTTTCAGGGGCTCGCTAAGCTAATACAGGGCGAAGCGGATGAAGTTGTCTTTACGGGTGTTTTGGTTGACCTTACCGAGCGCAAAGAGTTTGAGGCTAAGCTCGAAGCTGCTAGAGAAGAGGCTGAGGCAGCAAACAAAGCCAAGAGTGACTTTTTAGCCAACATGAGTCATGAGATTCGCACGCCTATGAATGGTGTTCTTGGTATGGCGACTATTTTAGAAGACACTAAGCTCGATGATGAGCAGCGTGAATGTACTTCTGTCATTAAAAGTAGCGGGGAGCTCTTGATATCTATTATTAATGACATTTTAGATCTTTCAAAGATTGAGTCTGGCAATATGGATTTGGAGAAGCATCCCTTCAGCCTTCGCGAATCTCTTGGCTCGATCATCAATCTTCTTCAGCGCAAGGCGAGTGAGAAGAATATTTATCTTGAGCTGAAGATGCCTCCAGAGGAAGAGCTTCCCGATATTTACATGGGCGATTCTGCCCGCATTAAGCAAGTTTTTCTTAATTTGGTGGGCAATGCTGTTAAGTTCACGCCCAAGGGTCGCATTGAGATTGTCGCATCGGGTCGAGCTAAAAAGAAAGATCCTAAATCCTGGTATGTTGACGTTGTTATCCGAGACGAGGGTATTGGCATTTCTTCAGAGAAGCTTCCTCTTATTTTTGAGCCCTTTAAGCAAGCTGCTGTCTATACAACGCGTAAATATGGAGGCTCAGGTCTTGGGCTCGCTATTTGTAATCGCCTCATTATGCTTATGGGTGGCACCATTATGGTAGCCAGTGAGGAGGGTAAGGGTTCTGAGTTTCGCGTACGTATTTTCCTAAAGCAGACGGATGCCTCCAAGATTAAAACCAATACGACTACAGGTGGTTTTGAGAATCTAGCCCAAGAGCACCCTATGAGTATCCTTCTTGCGGAGGATAATTTTGTAAATCAAAAGGTAGCACTCAAAATTTTGAGTAAACTAGGCTATACGGCAGATGTTGTCAATAATGGCAAAGAAGCTGTCGAGGCAGTTCAGCATAAACGTTACGATCTCATTTTAATGGATGTTCAAATGCCCGAAATGGACGGCCTTGAGGCTACTCGAGAAATATGCCGCATCTTAGGCGATAGCCGCCCTGAGATCGTCGCTCTCACAGCCCACGCCATGTCCGAGCAGTTGACTGAATGTACCGCCGCGGGTATGGACGGTTACCTGACGAAGCCTATACGCCTTGAGGCTTTCAAGGCTCAGATCAAGAAGGGACGTTCTCGATTTATTTTCGATGAACCTACTATGGCGGATCGTCTTGCAAGTTCAGTTGCCCAAAAAACGGCAGACCCTGATGTTGAAAAACTGGCTGCTGCGGCCTCTCATGTTAAGGCCGGTGGCGGCGTGAAGAGCTCCACTGATTCTACAAACTAACGCGCTTTAGCCTAAGAGCGTTTCCTATTACAGAGAGTGAGCTAAGGCTCATAGCAGCACTTGCAATCATTGGGCTGAGCAGGATGCCAAAATGAGGATAGAGGACCCCAGCTGCAATAGGAATACCAAGTCCATTATAAATGAATGCAAAGAATAAATTTTGGCGAATGTTGCTGAGTGTTTTTCGGCTCAATCGAATTGCTTTTTCAATGCTCCTGAGGTCTCCCTGTAATAGAGTGACAGCGGCGCTTTCTATGGCGACATCGGTTCCCGTGCCCATGGCGATACCAACGTCTGCTTGAGCGAGGGCAGGGGCATCATTAATGCCGTCCCCGGCCATGGCGACACGTTCACCTTGTTCTTGAATGCTTTGGACGATGGCATGTTTGTCCTCAGGTTGCACTTCAGCTTTGATGTCATCGATATGGAGCTCTTCCCCAATAGCTTTCGCTGTGTAGCGATTGTCTCCTGTGACCATAATAATGCGCAGCCCAAGAGCATGTAATCCTTGGATAGCTTTAGGCGTGCTTGCTTTGATGGGATCAGCAATGGCTAAGATGCCAAGGAATGAACCTTCTTCGGCAAGCAATACAGTCGTTTTGCTCGCTGCATTCAGTGTGTTTATTTGCTCTTCTGTTTCTTGAGTTATGGTAATCCCTTGAGTCTCTAAAAAAGCGATGGTTCCTAGAAATACTTTTTTGCCGTTAAGCTCCCCAGATATGCCTTTGCCTGGGTGTGCTTGAAAGGACTGTACGGTTTTGAGCGTTAGGTTTTTCTTGTGTGCTGCATCGAGGATGGCTGCTGCAAGTGGGTGTTCGCTAGCGCTTTCTAAAGAGGCTGCTTGTTGAAGTAGGGTTTCTTGGCTATGGTTCGCTTGAGGGATAATATCGATGAGCCTAGGTTTCCCTTCGGTGAGGGTTCCCGTTTTGTCTACGACCAATGTTGTGATGTTGCCGAGTATTTCGAGTGCCTCAGCGTCTTTAATGAGCACTCCATTCTGCGCCCCGCGGCCAACACCAACCATGATGGATACAGGCGTCGCTAGACCTAGTGCACAGGGACATGCAATGATCAGTACAGCAACGGCATTGATGAGCCCGTGGCTAAGCCGCGGTTCGCTGCCCCAGAGTGCCCAGATGAGAAAGGTGAGAAGCGCTGCGATCATGACTGCCGGAACAAAAATGCCAGAAACCCGATCGGCTGTTTTTTGAATAGGCGCTTTGCTTTGTTGGGCATTTTTTACGAGATCAATGATTTGGGATAAGAGCATGTCAGAGCCTACTTTTTCAGCACGCATGATGAAGGTTCCATGCTGATTTAGGGTGCCACCGGTAACGGGATCTTGAGGCTTTTTCCCTACAGGCATGGGCTCACCACTGATCATGGATTCATCGATGTCACTGGACCCTTCCAGTATAGTGCCATCTACAGGGACTTTTGATCCCGGTTGTACGCGCAGGGTGTCTCCTTGTTGTACGGCGTGCAAGGGGATGGTCTGATCACCACCTGGTTCTATGCGGAGGGCCGTTTTAGGGGTTTGATCCATGAGTGCACGGAGTGCTTGACCTGTTTTTGTGTGGGCACGTGTTTCGAGAACTTGCCCAAGCAGAATTAGGGTGATGATGACGGCCGCAGATTCGAAATAGACATGCCCATGGCCTCCCGCGTTCTTGAAGGACTCAGGAAAGGCTTCGGGGAATAGTATTGCCACGAGGCTGTAACCGTAGGCAGCACCTGTCCCAAGTGAGATCAAGGTGAACATGTTAAATGTTCTTTTGATAAGGGACTGCCATCCTGCCTTGAAAAATAGAGAGCCTCCCCAGGAGACAACGGGGGTTGCGAGGACGGCTTGGATCCATGCGTTGAGTGTTGGCGTTGGCCAGCTTCCGAGCCCCTGCAGGGGTGGGATCATGTCTCCCATAGAGAGGAAGAGTAGCGGGATGGATAACGCAAGGGAGACCCAAAAACGAATGCTTAGGTCTCTGAGTTGGTTGTCGCTATGACGGTGACAACGGTCTTCATGAGTATCATGGCATGGCATGACAATGAGGATAAGTACTTCGTAGACAGAAGGCTAGTTAAAAATGCTCGAATATTTATTTGGGATACTAAAAGGAATAGTATAAGGTTCCCTCCTGGGGGCTTTGAGGAATTTCCTTGACAAAACATGCCTAATAATCTATTGCTGAGCGACTTGTAGCTGTAGATGTTCTTGTCTGCAGCAGCGCTATCAGCGCAAAGCTCATTCCGATCAGCATGAAAAAGAAAGTAGTTGTCCCACGTAAGTTTATCAAGCCTTCTTTTGTCTACTTAATTGAAAAAAAACGCGACGGTGGAGAGTTTACCGAAGACGAAATTCGTTATGTTGTAGATTCTATTTTAGACGAAGAAATGCCTGAGTATCAACTTGCCGCATTAGCCATGGCTATTTACTTCCAGGGCATGTCCGCCCAGGAGACAGCCATTTTCGCCGAAGAGATGATGCTTTGTGGCGAAGTTGTTGACCTCTCTAAGATTTCAAAGCCCAAGGTGGACAAGTATTCTACCGGGGGCGTCGGTGATAAGACATCACTCGTCCTTCCTCCCTTGGCGGCTGCCTGCGGTGTGGTTATGCCCACGATGGTCGGTCCCGATGAAGACTTTGTCATTGGAGACCTCGAGAAGATGTCTATTATTCCAGGCTTTAAAGCAGATTTCACTATTAAGGACTTTGTCAGTCAGCTGAACCGTATCGGTTGTGCTATGGTCCATCAAGCTAAGGAAATCGCGCCCGTTAGCACATCTCTTTACAATCTCCGCAAGAACACCGCGACGATCCCCAGCCTCCAGCTCATTACAGGCAGTGTGTTGAGCAAAAAGCTCGCTGAGGGTGCTGAGGGTTTAGTGGTTGATGTCAAATGGGGCAATGGCTCCTTCATTAAAGATTTAGAGCAGGCCAAACAGCTCGCCCGCTCTTTGACTCGGGTTGCCCGCAGCATGAAGCGCCGCTGTGTTGCTCTCGTTACAGACATGAATCAACCCCTGGGAGACACGGTGGGTACTGGGCTTGAGCTTGCAGAGGCTGTTGCTCTCCTCAAGGGTGAAGGGCCTGAGGATCTCCAAGACCTCGTTCTCAAGTTAGGCATGGAGGTCGTTCGTCTTGCAGGTGTTGCAGGTTCCACACTGTCTGCAAAGCAAACCGTTCAGCGCCACTTAAAGGACGGGTCTGCTCTCGAAAAGTTCAAAGAGATGATTGCAGCCCAAGGCGGCAAGACAGACTTTATAGACAACCCCGAGATGTTCACAGCAGCCAAATACATTCGCAAGCTGCCCGCTCCTAAGCGCGGTTATGTCCACACGATTAACGCAGGCATGATTGCCCGAGGCGTTCAAATCTTAGCGACAGACAAGAAAGGCAAGATTGATCCTATGGTGGGTGTTTCTGAAATCAAAAAAGTGGGTGCCCAGGTAAAGCAGGGTGAGCCTTTAATGATGATCCACTATAATGATGAGGCGCGCCTTGAGAGTGCTTTAGAGTATCTGCGCTCAGCTTATCGTCTTGCACCAAAGCGCCCAGCAACGCCAGAGCTTATTGTTGAGCGCGTTGCTTAGTGTATGCAGTCTTTTATAAAGATTTAATAGCAAATGACTAAGGCCCGAGGGACAGTCCTCGGGCCTTGTTTTAAAAGTGGGGTCTACCACGCCTGATGCCTTCGTTTTAGGCTCGGCTTAGGTAGGATCCATCATCGGTGCTCACGCGGATGATTTCATCTTGTTTGATAAATAAGGGCACTTGAACGATGAGCCCGCTTTCCGTCGTGACAGGTTTTTGGACATTGCCTGCAGTGTCTCCACGGATAGCTTCAGGAGCCTCTGTCACTTTCATTTCGACAGCAGCAGGAAGCTGCACTTCGATGGACTTTCCGTCGACAAAGAGAATGTCATAGGCATTGTTCTCGACGAGAAATTTTTTGATGGGATCGACCGTTTCGAGTGGAAGTACTATATCATCAAAGGTTTCTGGATCCATGAAGTGGTAGCCAATTTCATCAACGTAAGAAAACTCAAGCTTTTGAGTTTCGGTATGGCAGAATTCTATATTGTCTGTTGAGCGGAACTTCGTTGTTGTTGAAGAGCCTGTATGGATGTTGCGCAGGGTTGTTTGAACAAAGCCTGCCTGACGTCCCTGGGTTCGGTGCATCATATCGAGTACAAGATGCGGGGTTCCCTGGTATTGAATGACGCGTCCTTTGCGAATATCAGTTGGTGATGCCATAAATATAAGATGAAAAACGTTGAAGGCCTTCACTTAGAGCAGAGTTTTTTAGGAGATTCAAGCCCATTTACTTTTTCCAAGAGGAGGGAGTCTCCTGCATCATAGCCGTTGTAGTTTCGTAGTTGGATTGTTTAGGGACCTTGTTCCTTGGCCGATTTAGCGATGCTGAGCCAATAGAGCTATACATAGAGTATTATGGCGAATACTATAGCGTCTATTTAATCCCTCTCAAACCCATACACCCAGGGCCCTTTCATCAGTCCTCCCAACCCGAAAACACAACCTCCACAACTCACTCATAAACAATACCTAACACAACATTTTTTCAAAACCCCCTAAAACTCTCCCCACCAAAAACACCCCAAAATCCCAACAAAAACAATCCCACAACCAACTACCCGCCAACTATTTACAAAACAAAGCACCTCTCAAAACACGCCTCATTTCTCACCCCAAAACAACTTTGAATAGTCAAA
>DCBD01000145.1 GCA_002313355.1 Opitutia bacterium UBA1116
GAGGGCCCAGAGCATAAGGCTGAAGGCAAGTCCTGAGATATTCCAAGTGGCAATGTGCCTTGTTGGTTGTGTGTGTTTTTTTCCGTAGCAGACGAGTAGCCAGCACCCAGCCCCAAAAACAAAGGCCGTGTAGAGGTGTAGTATTTTTTGAGCAAGAGTCATCGCGCACAAGTCTTGCTTACGAGCTTTTCTGCAAAAATACGTTCACCGTCAAAGACAACACGCCCGCCCACAAGTGTTTTTTGAATGCGTCCTTGTAAACTTGTTCCAAGCCAGGGTGAGTTGGTGGACTTGCCAAAGAGTGTATTTCTACCAACGGTCCAGCTTTCATCTGGATTAAAGAGCGCTATGTCCGCTTTGGCTCCGATGGAGAGTGTGCCTGCGGGAAGCCCTAAGAGTTTGGCTGGCTTGTGTGTCATGCGAGCGATGATGTCACTCAGTGAGCAACGCTTCTTGTGGTAGAGTGTCTCCAGGCAAACGGCGAGCGAGGTCTCGAGCCCGACAATGCCGAAGGGAGCATCATCAAGGCACAGCTCTTTTTCGTCGGCAGCATGGGGTGCATGGTCGGTTGCAATGATGTCCAAAGTTCCATCAAGCAACCCCTCGATGAGTGCTTCTCGGTCTTCTTCTGTCCGCAGTGGGGGATTCATCTTAAAGTGTGTATTGTAGGTTGAAAGAGCTTCTTCAGTTAAGCTCAGGTGATGCGGACTCACTTCCGCTGTGACGCGAATGCCCTGCTTTTTCGCTTGGCGCAAGAGTTCAACGGCATCTTTAGAGGTCATGTGCTGCATGTGGATGTGCGCTCCTGTCGTTTGTGCAAGGGCTATATTGCGATGGACGATGATGGACTCTGCTTCCCTAGGCCAGCCCTCGAGGCCAAGCTTGAGCGAGTAGATCCCTTCGTTCATGACAGCTCCTTGCGTGAGACTTTCATCCTGGCAGTGGTCCATGAGGGGGATGTCGAGCATCGCGGCATACTCAGCAGCACGCTTCATGAGTTCGTGGTTTTGGATACAGTCTCCATCATCGGTCAGGGCGACGGCGCCCGCCTCCTTGAGGGCTTGCATCGGCGCTAGAGACTTCCCCTTTCGCCCAAGTGTGATGCAGCCTGTTGGATATACACGCACGATGGCTCCTTGCTCGGTTCTCGTGCGTAGAGACTCGAGCGTCACGGCACTATCACAAGCAGGACTTGTGTTGGGCATGAAGACAACACTAGTAAAGCCGCCCGCTGCAGCGGCCCAAGATCCTGTTTGGACGTTTTCTTTGTGCGTTTGTCCAGGCTCTCTAAAGTGAACGTGAATGTCCACGAGCCCGGGGCAGACAATACTGCCTTTGGCTTCAATGATCTCGGCCTGTTTGCGTTCTACATCGCTCAATGTTTCGACGAGAATGCCGTTTTTAATGAAGAGGTCTCCGATTTCATCGCGCCCATTGGCAGGGTCTAGGATGCGGCCTCCACGGATAATAGTACAAGTATCGTTCATGCTGAAAGGGTGTTTTGAGTGGCGCTTAGGCACAGGTGAAAGACAGCCATGCGCACGATGACACCATGGCTCACTTGCTCGAGGATGACGGCCTGCTTGGAGTCGGCAACAACACTGTCGATTTCAACACCGCGATTCATCGGGCCCGGGTGCAAGATGCGTGCTTCTGGTTTTAAGCGCTTGGCTCGTGTCTCGGTTAGTCCAAAGAGCTTGCGATATTCGCCGAGGGAGGGGACGTTGTCGGTTCCTTGACGTTCTTTTTGAATGCGTAGCATCATGATCGCATCGAGGTCTTCTAGGAGAGCATCGAGGTCGTGGCTTACGGTAACGCCGAATTGCTCAAATTCCTTGGGGACCAGTGACGTTGGCCCAACAAGGGTGATCGAGGCACCCAGTTTTTTTAAGCACCAGATATTGGAGCGTGCCACGCGGCTAAACCGGATGTCGCCGACGATAGCAATATGCTTTCCGCTGAGGTCTTGTCCAAAGTATTTACATAGCGTATAAGCATCGAGGAGCCCCTGGGTTGGATGTTCATGGGCGCCGTCCCCAGCATTGATGACGGGGACCTTAACGTGCTCACTTAGGAGTTTAGCAGCACCTGAAGTGCGATCACGAAGGATGATCGCATCGGCAAAGAGAGCTTCGAGGTTTTGAGCCGTGTCTCGCAGCGTTTCCCCCTTGGTCAGGCTACTTCCGCTTTGGGTGATGGTCGTTGTGCTTGCGCCGAGTTTCAGGGCCGCCATTTCAAAGGCAACACGCGTGCGCGTGCTTGCCTCCATAAACAAGTTGATAAAGACTTTTCCTGCGTAGTTGGGTAGTTTTCTGGGATCTGTTTTGAGGGCCTCCTCAAAGGCTTGGGCCGTCGTTAAAATGTGTATGATTTCCTCGCGTGAGAGATCTTCGAGGCCAATCAGGTCCTTCCGGGTCCATACTTGCTTCATGTGGGCAGCATCATCACATATTTGTTTCTTGGATTTCAAGCTTTTGCGGCAAGCTCTTTGGGGTGAGTAGGGGCTGAGACCGGCAACTTAATTGAGCCATGTTGCTCAGAGATAGTCATTTAAAGCATTTAAGTAGCATGCTTTTAGGTCAAAAGAGCCGAGCCAATTGCGATACTGAAATGAAATTACATTCTTTTCAGTTATTAGCACAATTTAGTAAATGTGTTGTTTGCTGTGCTCGTAAAAGAAAGTTGCGGTTATACCCCTTATAGCTGCCTGCAGCATCTCAGGTGTAAATATTTGGCTGCCTGTAGGGCTATTGTCATCATCGTCGTAGGATGTGATATCGCCTTCTTGTCTTCCTTCTGTAAAAACAGTCAGGATTTCACTATCATCATCGTCATGAATAAGAACATATTCCACGGAGGGCCCATCGGTAGAGCGTCTTACATCGGCATTTGTTAAGGCATCTTCGCTGGGTGTTTCATAAACATGATTGTCTAGTTTTTGTTTTTTGCGAGATGGTTCACGCGCTTCGCTCGGTTCTTCTATATCAATTTCAATTACATCTACATCTGCACGAGAACGCTTACGATTGTCTTGTGCTTCCTCAAGCAGATCTTGAAGCTCTAATGTTTCAAGCACATCCTGAAATTCTTCGGGGGAAAGGTCCAGATGAAGTGTTGGGGTTTCAGGCAAAGGCTCCGGGGCTGGATTAATCTGCCTGAATTCGAGTACACATTGAAGTAAAAGGCTTCTTCTATCGATTTCTTGAATCGTGGCTCCATATTGAATCAAGAGTTCTATCATGCGCGCATTGCCTGAATCAATTGCTGCCTGAAGCGGTCTGTACCCGTATTGATCGACCGTATTAGCCAGGCCCATTTTTAGCAGCTCGATAACAAGCGCTTCATTCCCGTTAAAAATAGCTTGGCACAAGTGTTGGGTGTATGAAAACTCTGATTGGATCAGTAGGTGAATGGTCAGATGAGTCCTTTGTTGAGGTCCTCTTTTCGGTACTTCGGCAAGATTGCGTGGTGTCTGGTTATTAATGTCCAGTGCAAAAGGGTTAGCGCCTTTGTTAAGGAGTAAATTTATGATATCATCACGCCTAAGCTCTGCTGCAATATGAAGAGGTGTACGGCCATGACTGTCTTTTGTTTTTATTGAAGCGCCTTGGTCAAGAAGACTTTCAATGGTTCGTTTCGAAGCCTTTTCCATGGCTTGTAAAAGAGCATCATCCAACGCTTGTTTGTCTGCGTTGGTGTGAGGAAGATCAAAACGAAGCGAAAGATCGGTAGGAACAGCTTCAATTATGGGGCCAATCGGGCCAGCTGGCATGTTTGTTGCCTCATAAGCTGCCCTGATTAATGCTTCAGCTATTTTTTGTTTAACCCCTTTTGGCTTCTTTGATTTTTGAAGTAGATCTAAGGGTGTATTGCCATCATTATCTGTAGCGTGAGGATTGGCTCCGGCATTAATCAATAGGCGCACGCACTTATAGTAAGCTCCGTTTGCAGCGTTATGAAGGGGAGTACGGCCATGTCGACTAGAGCTATGTACACAAGCCCCTTGCTCAAGAAGTCCTTGAATGTGATGTTTTAAGCCTTGGTTTGCCGCAGTGCGAAGTTGCCTGTTCAGTCCTTGCTGTTGAGTGACGCGGTGCCCTGAACATGTAAATTCTTTCTTAAATGCAGTGTTAGGCTTGAGGTCCATGGACTCTTCTTTTGAAATTGCATTACTTTCTTCATTATGCCCTCCAAATGAGATACAAGTTATTGATATATAAATGATTATAAATATATTGATTGCTTTTATTGAATGCTTCATTTTCTTGAAAATGGGTATAAATACTTATTTTTGCAAATAAAATTATTTAGATTTATGGGCGAATGGTGCTCAATAATCTTTTCTGGGGCTATATTGGCAATGAGTTAATCGACAAACATGCAGTGCTTCTCATAAAAAATTTCAAAAAAGGCTTGACAATTAACTATTTTATGTTAAGATGGGCCCCTTTTGCATCGAGTACCCGCGTACTCCCTGTAGTCGAATTCCTCCATTTTCCCGCACCAGTACTGGTCTGAGTGCCCGTTTGCGTGCCCATAATCACCGCTTACCTTTAAAATGCATTATTTCACTAACTGTATATAACATTTTTCCTTTTAATAGTTTCATCTCCCAGGGCCACGGTGGCCTCAGGAATCCATAACCATCCACCTAAACACCATAACACACCATGAACCAA
>DCBD01000057.1 GCA_002313355.1 Opitutia bacterium UBA1116
CCTTGCTAGAAAATAGTGAGCTTTAATACCACACATTTTGCTAGATTTATGTTAGGGCTTCTTGTAGGGTACGCAGGTACGAACACTTACGTTTATGACAAGTGACACCTTCTTCAAAACCTTAAAACTCGCTGAGAAGCTCAAGTTTGAGTTGCGGCACAGCTGGCTTTCTAACGGTAGGCGCGAAAGTGTTGCAGAGCACACTTGGCGCATGTCGTTTATGGCTATTCTGCTACACAAAAAGCTTGAAAAGCCCGTTAATCTCGAGCGTGTCCTCAAGATGATCATCATTCATGACCTTGTCGAAGCCGAGGTGGGGGACATTCCCGCTTTCGAAGTTTCTGAACGTATGCGCATGAAGCAAGATCTCGAACGCGAAGCCATTAGCCGCATCCGGAGTTTGATCGGTCGAGATATTGGCGATGATATTCACGATCTTTGGCATGAGTTTGAAGACAAAAAAACGCCCGAGTCAAAATTCGCTCAAGCCCTCGACAAGCTCGAAGCGCAGATCCAACACAACGAAGCAGATTATGAGACCTGGAATGAAATCGAGCGCACCGAAAAAGTCCATTTCCGCCCGCGTCCTTTCTGCGAATACGATCCTTTTTTAAATCAGCTTTGCGAAGAAATCATCGAGCAGGCCGAGGCAAAAATTGCCCAAAGCAAGACCACAATTTAAGCAGCACAATCTTTATTTAAAAAATAACAAAGACACACTATTATGGAAGCAGCTCATCCTATCACCGTCCACCTCCCGCTTGCGCTCACCTTTATTGCGCCCATCATTATGCTTCTAGTTATCGTTGGGGTTAGTACGGGCTTGTGGCCCAAGTCCGTTTGGCTGGTTCCTGTCATTATTGTGGCAGGTGCCTTTGGTGGTGTTTACTACGCCCAGCAAGAAGGTGGTCGCGATGCCGATCACGTCATCCAAACTTATGGCGAAGATGCCTTCGGGGATCCCATTCACAATCACGCCCACTGGTCGGACTATTTATTTTGGACACAAGCGGGCACCCTTGCTCTCGCAGTCATTGCTCTTTGTGTCCCACCACTAGGGATGCTTCGCATCCTTGCATTTCTTTTTGCTCTAGGAGCTTGGGTTCCCATGTACTACACGGGCCATTTGGGTGGAGAGCTTGTCTATAAACTGGGTGCATCGAATGCCTTCGACGGTCCCAAAGACATGCTCGAAGATTTGACAAAAAAACTACCTAAAAACTTCAATAGCTCAAGCCTTGAGAAGGAGCATGGTGGTGGCCAGTCATTTTAATTCAATATCCTTACAACTTTAAAATAAACTGCAAAAAAGTGCCATGTGAGCCATCACCAAAAGCGGTGGTACTGTTGGTGGAGTATTATAAAGCTGATGCCTATGAACAAAGGCGGCAGCAGTATTTTCGATGGGCTCATCCATTTCAAAATCAAGAAACTCAATCCATGCATCAATGACTTCTTGAAGTGTTACATCGTGCGTGCCCTCGGTGAGCCATTCGATTCTGAATATGAGCTGATTCCATATTTCACTCAACTCGTTATCATGGGCAAAAAGGACATTGAGAAATATTTGTCTTAGTCTTCCAATGAAGATCATATCTTCCGGATTCATTGAAGTGGGCTCAGGCAGTGTGATTGCCCGAACTGTCAGTGTTCCGTCATGATTTTGGATATGGGTATAATCAAGGATATGATTGTATTGTGCAGATGGGATATCTCCGTCAAATGGGGAAAATGCTGTAGCATGCCCTAAGGGTTGAGTATATTCTTCAAGTGTCTTGTGTAGTTTCTCCAAGAGATTTTGTCCTTCTTCAGAAATGCCAAAAGAAGAGGGTGCTAAAGGTAGGAGATAGATCAAGGTAATCAGGGCTATTTTGGATCTAGGTAGTACTTTGAAATATTTATTTTTCATGATTATGGGCGCAAAAATGGCCAAAAAAGCCTCTTCTTAGAAAGAAAAAGATTTATCTTGGGGTCTATTTTGCCTTTAAAGTGCTTTTAGACGGTTCTAGTGAAGAGGGTTCTCTTTATGGAGATAAAGATTGTAGTGAAATAATAGGAATAGCAGCACCCATGGGTTTGCCGTAGATTGATTTGAAATAATGCTTTGCTCGTCAGTCTCTTGATCGCTGCTTGTAACTGCTCGATCTTCAGCAGTAAGAGGGCTGTTGGTGGCCATTTGATTGAGATTATCTCGGAATAGATCAAGGAGGCTTTGGTTGTTTGTGCCTTGATTGAGGACAAGTTCACAGAGATAAGATAGTCGAATCGAGCCATCATTACTTGAACGCAGAAAGCGAAGCCTGAGTTCGATCCAGTATCTTTTGATCTCGGATGCATGCGGCAAGTTTCTAGGAAGCCTGATAATGAGTTCATCCAGTTCATGAAAAATAGCATCAATCTGCTGGGCTAGCGCTGCATGCGGACCTAGCGGAGTAATATTGCAGTTTCTCATCAAGAGAGATGGGCCATATACTGTCAATCGACTGTCTCCGTTGCGTTCAGCTGGAATTTGAATGATCTCAGAATTTTGCTGAGCTTCAGGAAACATCCCTTGAGCGTAGATACTTTCTTCTTCATCGAGCTCGTTAGCAAAGAGTTCTTGGTACTGCTTCATGAGAGCCTTGAGTCCATCTAGTTTAGTAGCGGCATCGGCAGGATCACTCGGTTCTGCTCGGGCCATTGAGTAGCCTAAGCAAAGTAATAAACTCAATAAAATGGAGGGCAGCGAACGAGGGAGGTGCGATGCTTTCATAAAGTGTAAAGTATAAGAGTTTATGAAATGCTGACAATGGGAAAAGGGGTGCCTTGGTAAACGAAAATGGGATTGCGCTTGGTTGGAGAATACGGTATCACTGGGACAAAAGCCAACACACACTACTGCCGTGGATTCACATATTGCTCAAGTTCTCGACCTTCAAGATAAAGATATTCAGCGACTTACTGCTGAGCATGAGCTGAAGGCAATCCCTCTAGATATTTTAAGGCTCGAAGAAGAAATCAAGAAGGAACGAGCTGTTGAAGCAGCTGAAAAGAAGGCCCTTCAAGACCTGGAGGTGAAGCGCAAGGATCTTGATGGTTCTTTGAAAAAAACCGAAGAGCAGATTGTTAAGTATAAAACCCAGCAGCTCGAAGTTAAAAAGAATGAGGAGTATCAAGCACTTGAAAAAGAGATCGAGCACTTGAACGCAGAAGTCGATCAATTTGAAGAACAAGAGATTGAACTTCTTTTAAAAATTGATGAAGAGACCGAGCGCCTCAAGGCAAGTGAGGCCGAGCATGCGAAGCATATTGCTCAGCACGAAAAGGCAATCGCACACCTTAAAGAGCGTGAGGCTTCCTATCGTGAAAATATCGAAACCTTGCGCACTGCTTTCGAAGAGGCAGAGGCTTTAGTCGATGTCCGTTACAAAAAAGCTTACGAGCGTGTGAAAACAACCGTTAAAAAACCGCCCTTTGTCGTGATCCTTTCTGAGCATAAATGCCAAGGCTGCTTCTTGCGTGTTTCCAATGATGTTGAGTCTGCAGTCAGGCAGCCAGAAGGTCCGGTTCAATGTAGTAACTGCAGCCGCTTGGTCTATATTGACTGAGTGCTTTTAGAACTGAGCGAGTGTCCTGCAGCACTCGGCCTGAAGAGGGCCTGTGCTATGAGTTAGGCGCCAGATGAGAGCCCCCGCAGCCAAAACAGCGGCAATGCGCTGAATGCGCGCGATGCTTTGTGGGCCCCATTTAGATTGAAATCGCTGAAAGGTGCTTTGGCCAAGCCAAAGCAGGGGAACCGTGCCGATCGCAAAGCCAAAGCAAAGTTCTGCACCGAAGAGTGGAGAACCCGAGAGCAGAGCGATCCAAAAAATAGTGTAGAGAGGGCCGCAGGGGAGGAAGGGGGTCATCAAGCCGAGGGCTGAGCCTGCGGTGGGTCCAGGAAGCTGGCGAACGTGAGCGCTCAGTTTTGAAAAAAACCGTTGGAGTTTTTTAAGTTTGGGAAGAAAGCGTTCAAGCCCGAGTGCATAGCCAAGTAAGATAGCGATAAGAAACCAAGGAAAGTACTGAACTGATGAAAGTTGAAATATGCTTAAGAGGCCCATGCCGAGACCCCCGGCGATCGCGCCGATGATAATATAGGCAAGTGTGCGGGAAGCGTGGTAAGCGACTTTTGTCCAGAAGGCATCTTGGGGGGAGCGTGTTTTGAGGAGCATGCAAGAAAGTGGCCCGCACATGCAAGCACAGTGGGGGCTGATGATCACCCCTGCGATGAGTGCTGCTAGACCGCTGTTGACTGTGCTGAGCTCTGCCATGGATGGTTGGTATCTGTAATGAGGGCTGGAGCTTCTGAATGCAAGAGTTTGTTGTTTATCTTATTGATGAAGAAAGCCTTGCTTGTGGCAAGGCTTTGGGTGTTTTTAATAATATTTGTTCAGTGTTATTGTTGTGAGCTCATCGGGTAATATGGATCAACATCTTCTTATTCGATGAGGTTCGTTCGAATTCCAGAAAACTATCTTTAATGTGATGAAGATGGATATGTGCTGGGTATAACTCAAATAGCCCAAGTAAAGCGGCATAAGATTCGTCGCGTATGGACATGAGTGCCGTTGTTTGTATTTCGCTTAAGGGCTTATAGCGAGGTGCTTCATGAATGATGATATTTATAAATATATTTAAGGCTGCAAAAAGCCCCGTTTTTCCAATGAGGTCAGCGTCTAGGAGGTCATGTGCTATCAGAATATAAATATTCTCTTCGCAGTCTTTGGCTTTTGATAGTTCAATAAGTTTTTCTTGGGTGTTAATCGTCTTTTCAATTAGATGGATGATGTTTTTGATTGAATGATATAGGGGTTCGGGGATGGGCAGGCTTATTTCGTGATCGGAGCTAAAAGCTGCTGGAAGGTAAATGCCTTTTTCGAGGTCTAGTATCGTGTCTTTAAGGTCAGCGATATGCGTTTTTACGATATCGTTTCGAAGATCAACCCATTTGTTGACGAGGTCATCTAGCTTTTGCTCGCAAGTGCTTGTGTTGACTTGTGCTATGCTTTGTGAAACAAGGAAAATGCTAATAAGTGCTGCTTTTAATAGATTTGTTTTGCTCATAGTCTTTAGGAGGTATGGTTTTGTACCTCTCTACTGCAAGCATTTATTGTGCACTCAACTGTACAAGGTGCATATCTATGCTTGCGCTCTCCGAGGATGGTGTACCGGATGCCTTTAGCCTTTTCCGTTGCCTGCTTTCTAAGTATTCTCGCTGCGAAGACTATTGCTGCCTAAACGTGTGCTGTCATGAATATGAACAGGGCGATGGGGAGGGATGTGTTTTGTATTAGCAATTGGGTAGGGCTTCGTGGAGGATGCTACGAGCTAGGCCGCCAAGGGAGGTTTCTTTGTAGTCGTTGTGCATGTTTTTGCCTGTTTCGAGCATCGTGGCAATGACTTTGTCCAGTGGGACACGTGCATGGCCTCCCGATTCCATGAGGGCGAAGTGTGCGCAATTCATCGCTTTGACGGTGCCCATGGCGTTGCGCTCGATGCAGGGAATTTGGACGAGGCCGCCGATGGGATCACACGTGAGGCCAAGATTGTGCTCCATCGCCATTTCTGCTGCATTTTCAACCTGAATAAGAGTGCCGCCCAGTACCGCAGCCAGGGCTCCGGCAGCCATCGAGCAAGCGACGCCGACTTCTCCTTGGCAGCCAACTTCTGCAGCTGAGAGCGATGCGCCTTTTTTGTATAAATTACCGATGGTGGATGCGGTAAGTAAAAAATCAATAATGCCTTGCTCGTTGGATTCGGAGCAGAAATTAAGATAATAAGAGAGAGTTGCAGGAATGATGCCTGCTGCGCCATTGGTCGGTGCTGTTACGATGCGGCCACCAGCGGCGTTTTCTTCGTTAACGGCCAATGCATAGAGATTGAGCCACTGAAGGATCTCAACGTGTGTTTTGGGGTTTGCTTGATTTTCTTTGTATAGTTTTGCGTAGAGAGCTGGTGCACGACGTTGCACGTTGAGGCCACCGGGGAGCGTCCCGTTTGCATGGCAGCCTCGCTGAATACACTCCATCATTGTTTGGGCAATATTGAGCACGCCTGCGCGGACGCCTTCTTCACTGCGCCATGCCGATTCGTTAGCCAAGGTGAGTTCAGCAATTGTTATGCCGTGCTTTTCGCACAAAGCAAAGAGTTCTTTGGCAGATGAAAAAGGATAGGGGATTTGAGTATTCGTTTCGGCAGGTAACGCTTTGTTACGATCTTCGACAATGAAACCACCACCGATGGAGTAATAAATTTCTTCGAAGAGGGGCTGATCGTCTGCATCACGTGCCGTGAAGAGCATCGCGTTGGCGTGATAGGGAAGACGCTCTTTCATGCGAAAGCGAAAGTGCTCTTCGAATTTAAAAGGACGCTCGTGATTACCGTTGATGTGAAGTGTGCCGGTGCGGAGGATCTTGTCCATCCTTGGGAGGACTTCGTCGGGATCTACGGTTTCGGGGCTTTCACCTTCAAGGCCGTTGAGAATAGCCTTGTCTGTGCCGTGGCCTTTGCCTGTGAGGGCAAGTGAGCCGTAGACATCGACGTAGATGTGTTGGGTTGTTTGAAGGTATTCACTTGAGGCGAGCTTGCTTGCAAATGACTTGGCAGCTCGCATGGGACCAACTGTGTGTGAGCTGGAGGGACCAACTCCGATCGAAAAGAGTTCAAAAATACTGACTGGCACGATGCGGGGAATAAGATGAACTTGCGGATCTATTTTAAGAGTGATTCTAGGAGAGGCAATGCTTTATTAGTGGGCGTTTTGGAAATCGTTCTTGAACGGGGAGTTTTGCGTGGCACACTGCTTGCTATGACTAGGCTATCCGTAATCTATAAGCGCTGTGGTACGTGTGTGCTTACAGCTTTTGTTGGCTGTTTTTCAAGCATCCTTTTCGGTGGGTTTGTTAAGGCTTCTTCAGAGGTGGAGATTACTGCTTTCAATGAGCGTTTGACTCAAGCTTACGAGAATGAAGATATTGAAGTGCTAGAAGCCTTGCTAGCAGATGACCACGTACACAATAATATTTTTGGAATGTCGATGAGTAAGGCACAGTTGCTCGAAGACATTCGCTTAGGGGTTTTAGCTTTTGAGTATTACCGGACGCCGGAGATACGCTTTGTCTTCCAGGGTGACGATGTGTGTATCGCAACGGGGGTGATTGAGGCTAAGGCTGAGCGCAGTGGCCAAGATGTCGGTGCTCTTAAGTTTCGTTTTACGCGGGTTTTTGTGAAACGTGATGGGCGCTGGCAGTCATTGCTCTTCCAGAATACGCGCGTTGTGCCGCCTCCAGTAAAGAAGCCTATAGAGGATGTGGCTTGATTAAAAAAACGCCGAGGCTTCATACCTCGGCGTTTTTTAATAGAGAAGTATGTGAGGCGTTAGGTGATTTTGAGTAAAACTTTTTCGGTGAGGTGAACAGCTTCGTTAACGACTTTAGTTGCTGTTTCTGAAGAGCGAATAGCATCACCCGTTTTTTCTAGAGCTTTGTCGAGTTCATGAAGAGCTCTTTCTTTCGTTTTGTCTGTAGTGCATTCGACTTTATCCTTTAGGGCGTGTGCGGCCTCATTGAGTTTATGCTTTATGGAATGGTGATGATGCTCGTTTTTTTCGCTGTTTGTTTCTTCTGCGATGACAGCAACCTCTTCAGGGAAAGCGTTTGCATCGCCGCAGTCATCGGTGGGTTCATTGAGTGCATCGCTGAGATCAGCAGCGAGTAAAGTGCGTGTTTCGAGCACTTCGAGTTTAAGGACAGGTATTTTCATAGCGATAGGGGGTTGGCGAGTTATGGGTGATAAGAAAACAAGGAGATAGTATATAGATTTGGATAGAGAGAGCAACGGCCGAGTACTATGGGTTTCCTTTTAGCGTATAGCTAAAATACAGGTGTTTTCTCTTATTTATCACTCTTTTTAGTCTAATGGGTTGAAAAACAAGGGTTTTGGGTGTAGATTGTATCTGCTTTTAGAAACTTAACCTTGATGTGTGCTTATGGACATTGGTGGTAGTGATTATATTCCTCATGAAGATCCTTCGCAGTTTAATGCAGCAGCTGCTGCGGGAGGACCCTCAAGTAGTGAGGCCGGTAAGATTGCCCAGGAGCTTGGGGCAGTCATTAATGGTTGGGAAAATAAGCTAGGGGGTGCTCTTCAGAATTGGTATGACTCTGCTCAAGAGATTCAACAGATCATTAGTAATGTTAAAAATAATTACTACGTTAAGGCCTTTGAGTTTATTAATGAAGAGTACAAGTGGGTCCAAAATAAGTCTAATCCGAGCGGTTATGTCTTTTATTTTAGTTCCGCGCAAAAGTCGGAGATCACTAATTTGATGGTCGAGCTGGGTATCCCTCCCAGTCAAATTCAAGGGGGTGCTTATAGTTCTGGCGCAAGCCCGAGTGCATGGGGCCCCTATGCCTATACTGGGTCGCAGCTTGCCCATGATATGCAGCTCATCAAAGGGGCCCTCGTCGACAATCCTGTGGTTGAGGCTGCCATGGATAAGGTCGAGCAACAAATCAACCAGGCACAGCATCAGGAGACACAAGATATGCTTGATGTGATGTATGACTTTACGGCGATCCAAACGAATCAAAAAACCCTGGCAGGGATTTTGAATACCCTGAAGAGCATGTATCAGGCGGTAGATCAGAACGTGCAATGATGTCTTGCAATTGCATTGCGAATGCATTGCAAAAGTTGTGGGTATTTGTTTACAGGTTTTGTTTTTTCTTGGTTAATTGCTGATTGTTAGTCTTTTGCGCTTTTAAAGGTTTTTGGCATCAGGTATGCTGTTAAATATAGGTAGCAACGTCCACTAAACGCTTACCTACCATCATGTACAGCCTAAAGAATATATCTAAGCAATACGCGACGAGCTTTATTCGCTGGTCGGGGGCTTTGCTTGCCTTGGCTTTTGCTCCAATGGTTATGGGGCAGTTTACTTATGAAGAGTCCTTTCGTTATAGTACGGCTCCCGGATGGAATTTTGGATTCGATTCCGGGGCTTTTACTCCGACGCTGACGGGAGGCGGTATTGACCCAAATGGTGATGGTTGGTTACGAATGACGACGGCATCAAACAATCAGTCTACCTATGCTTATTTCGACAATACGATTCCTTCAGCTGACAATGATATTACGGTGAGCTTTGATTACACTGTCTGGGGGGGGACAGGTGCAGATGGATTGACTGTGTTTTTGTATGATGCTGCGACCACTTTTGACCCAGGAGCTTTTGGAGGATCTTTAGGCTATGCAAACATTATAGGTTCAGGTGGTCCAGTAGATGGCCTTGATGGTGGTTGGGTTGGTGTCGGGCTGGACACCTATGGGAACTACTCTAACCCCAATGAAGGGCGTAATGGTGGGGTGGGGTTCCGCCCGGATGAAGTTGCTGTTCGTGGGCCTGGTAGCGGGCAAACGGGCTATGAGTATGTTGCGGGTACAGGGGGTATTAATATTCCTGGAGATGGTACGCCGGGATCTGCAGGAGACCCAATCCCTTCTCTCGGTGTGAGCTTGCAGTTTCCCTCAAGACCCAGTGGAGGTTCGCCGTATAACTACTACGGTATTCAAGTTGAAATTAGCAAAGATAATTTTGTGACAGCAAGAATTGATACAGATGCTAGTGATGGTATTGGCGATTACACAACGCTGTTCACAACCGATATGAGTGGTATGACAAGGCCTTCGCTTTCTCGGATTGGCTTCACAGCATCCACTGGAGGGGCAACGAATTATCATGAAATTCGAAATCTAACGATTGAGACAAGTGCTCAGCCCGTTGGGACTAACTTCTGGGACGATGATTCAGGTAATGGTCTTTGGGGAACTGCTGTTAACTGGGTAGGGGATATTGTGCCTCCATCTAATTCTGATATTTTCTTTGCTGATGATTATGGCACAGGTGCAGAGTCTGTTAATGTGCAAGCCAATCGTACGGTACGTTCTCTTAATTTTGATAACCCCTATGCGTACACGCTGAATAATAGACGCATTGATTTTGAAGCGATAACTGGGTCCATTGGCATTAATGTATCCGAAGCTAATGGAGTGCCTGGTTCACCCATTGATCATACAATTAACTCTACTGTACGATTTCAAGACGATTTGACGATTACGAATACAGCATCCAATGCAACGCTTGTTTTTGGCGGTGTTGTTAACGGGAGAAATTCAGGTGATATTATTATCAAGGGCGGTGGTGATGTGCGTGTAGATGGAACCATTCGTCGAGTTCCCGTCATCAATATTGAAGATGGGACGCTTAGTTTAGGTGCATCTCATCGCATTAACAATAATGTCGATATTGAGCTTTCTGGAGGTACATTTGATACGGGTGGCTTTAGTGAGCGTGTTGATACATTAACGCTTTCAGCAAGTTCGACGATCGATTTGGGTTCAGGGTCAAGTACTTTGCTCTTTAGTGATAGTAGTGCTGAAACATGGGATTCAAGTGCTATCTTGAGTATTACCAATTGGAGCGGTAGTACTTCGGGTGGGGGGACCGATGTTATTCGTTTTGGTAACAATACTTCCGCTTTAACAACAACGCAGCTTAACCAGATTCGCTTCGTTAACCCAGTTGGCTTTAACCCGGGGATCTATAATGCAATCATTCTCTCTAATGGTGAGATTGTGCCTGTAGTTCCTGAGCCTTCGACGATCATCTTTGGTGGGCTACTTGTAGCCGTTGGCTTGTGTGACCTTTATCGCCGATATAGGCGAAAGCGGGGCGTTGCTGGGTAGGATTTGGTTACTTTACACCGTAGGTTGACGTATGCCAGGGTTGGGCGGCCTTTTTAATGACCTTCTTGTCTGCATTAGCACTCATGTGCTCGAGAAGTTTGAAGACGCGCTCTGTTGAGGCACTTTCTTTCATGGATTCAGCCCAGGCTTCTGCCGTTTGAAAGGTGCCTTTTTGGCTGCGCAGGGTAGTGAGGATTTTTTGTTTGAGATCAAGGACAGAGGCCGCGGCTTTTTTGCCGGCTTCAACGCCTGGTTGGTGGTAGGCATTGATGCCTACAAGGCTGCCGTAAAAGCCTACTGCACGCTCGTAAAGGGCGATGAGTTGACCTACGCGCTCTGGAGAAACCTCTGGGACGCTAATCGTGATGGATTGACGATCTTTTTCAAAAAGGGCATCGCGTGTGCCAAGGAGGAAGCCCTCTAGGTAGTCACCCGATGTGGTGTCTTCCTGGATGTAAACGGGGCTTGTGTTGCGTTCGCGATGAATTTCAATAAAAGTGGCAAAGAAGTTGTTGACGCCTTCTCGGAGTTGCTGAACGTAGGCGTGTTGGTCTGTAGAGCCTTTGTTGCCGTAGACGGCGATACCTTGATTGACGACGTTGCCTTTGAGATCCTTCTCCTTGCCGAGCGACTCCATGACGAGTTGTTGAAGGTATTTGGATAGGAGGGCGATGCGGTCTTTGTAGGGGAGGATGACCATATCTTTTTGGCCGCGACCGCCCGTTGCATGGTACCACATGAGTGCAAGGAGGGCTGCTGGGTTTTCGCGTGTTGCGTGGATACGTGTAGCAATGTCCATTGTTTTGGCTCCTTGAAGCATGCTGTCGATATCAATCCCTTGGAGGGCTGCAGGGAGAAGGCCAACGGCAGCAAGCTCGCTTGTGCGGCCGCCCACCCAGTCCCACATGGGGAAGGTCTCAAGCCACTGGTTGCTCGTTGCGTGCTTGTAAAGCTCACTGCCTGTGCCCGTTGTTGCAACGGCGTGCTTGCCAAAGGTGAGGCCTGCTTTTTGGTAAGCAGCTTCCGCCTCGAGCATGCCATTGCGTGTTTCAGGAGTGCTGCCGGACTTAGAAATGACAATGGCAAGGGTTTGCCCAAGCTCACCCTCGAGGTGAGATAGTGTGAGGTCGATACCGTCTGGGTCTGTGTTATCAAAGAAAAAGACGCGCATTTTATCTTCCTTTGGGCTGCCTAGGGCTTGAGAAACAAATTGAGGACCTAGGGCAGAACCGCCAATGCCGATGACTAGAAGGTTTTTAAAGGATCCTTGTTCGCCGGAAATCTTGCCTGAGTGAATATCATGGGTGAAGGCGTGTATTTTCTTGATCGTGGACTTGATTTCTTCGGTGATAGATTTTTCAGGAGCTAGCTCAGGAGCTCTTAGCCAATAGTGGCCTACCATGCGATTTTCGTCTGGATTGGCGATGGCGCCTTGTTCAAGCTCGTCCATCGACTTGAATGCGCTTTGCATTGTTGGCTCCATCTTGGTGAAAAAATCATCCTCAAAATGAACGCGACTGATATCGAGCGAAATGCCCATATCATCGAGGTGTAAAAAGTATTCTTTGAAGCGCTTCCAAGTATTCATGGTTTATAGAGGGCTATAGGGGTTTTATTCAGTAAGATGTTCATCTTAAGTAAAAGAATCGCTTGGCTAAAGCAAAAAAAGCCTCGGTGTTGACTTGATAGGGCTTTCGCGGCTAAAATGGTTCGTATGGCTGCTTTCCCCGATATCCCTCGCATTCCTTATGAAGGGCCTGCGTCTAAGAACCTTCTTGCATTTCGGCACTATGATGCCAATGAAGACGTTGAAGGGAAACCCATGCGTGAGCACTTACGTTTTGCTGTTGCTTATTGGCATACCATGCGCAACCCTTTGGCAGATCCTTTTGGTGTGGGTACTGCAAGAATGCCATGGGATGATGGAGGCAACTCGGTTGAAACTGCGCGCAATCGTGTCGGTGTCTTTTTTGAATTCCTTGAAAAACTAGGTGCGGATTTTTACTGTTTTCACGATCGCGATGTTGCCCCCGAGGGAGCTACTTTGTCGGAGTCAAATGCCATGCTGGATGCCGTTGTTGAGGTTTTGGCTGCTGAGCAAGAGCGAACGGGGAAACGGCTTTTGTGGGGGACTGCTTGCTTGTTTGTGCACCCACGCTATGCGCATGGAGCAGCGACTTCGCCTTCGGTTGAAGTCTTTGCCTATGCTGCCGCTCAGGTAAAAAAGGCGATAGAGATAACGCACCGCTTGGGAGGCCAAGGTTATGTGTTTTGGGGTGGTCGTGAGGGCTACAGTACTCTTTTAAATACAGATATGCGGCGAGAGCGTGAGCATTTGGCCAGATTATTGCATATGGCCGTTCACTGGAAGCGCGAGATAGGCTTTAAAGGGCAGTTTTATATTGAGCCAAAGCCAAAAGAGCCCACCGTACACCAATACGATAGTGATGCTGCAGGCTGCCTGAATTTTCTTCGAGAGTTTGATCTTATCGATTATTTTAAGTTAAATATTGAGGCAAACCATGCAACCCTTGCGGGGCATACCTTTGAGCACGAGCTTATGGTGGCTGCCGATGCAGACGTCCTTGGCTCCATTGATGCAAATCGAGGGGATCCTTTGCTTGGCTGGGATACAGATCAGTTTCCCATGAGTCTTTACGAGACTACGAAGGTGATGCTGCTCTTGCTCAAGATGGGCGGTTTTAGCACCGGTGGGCTTAATTTTGATGCAAAGCGTAGGTGAGAGTCGTTTGAGCCTATCGATCTTT
This sequence comes from Opitutia bacterium UBA1116, assembly GCA_002313355.1. Taxonomy (GTDB): domain Bacteria; phylum Verrucomicrobiota; class Verrucomicrobiia; order Opitutales; family UBA1977; genus UBA1977. The sequence continues at coordinate 13,536 of DCBD01000057.1, forward strand.
TTTATGCACATATTAGTGCGATGGATGCCTTTGCACAAGGTCTTAAGATTGCTGCAAAAATACGCAAGGATGGACGATTGGCTGACTGTGTTCGTGAGCGCTATCAATCTTGGGACAGTAATATGGGGCAAAAAATTGCAGCCGGAGGTCTTGATTTTAAAGAGCTTGAAACTTATGCACTCAATCACGATGAGCCCTCCTTAACTTCTGGGCGCCAAGAAATGCTTGAGGGAATTTTTAATTCTTATTTTTAAACTAATGAGGTCATGCACACTAGGTATTGATGTAGGCACATCTTCGGTGAAGTGTGTTCTAATCGACGAACAAGGCGGTGTGCTGGCAGTTCAATCTGAGTCTTATGCATTTTTAAGCCCGAAGCCTCTTTGGGCCGAGACGGACCCTTCTGTTTGGTGGAATGCGCTATTAAAGGCTTTAAAAAAACTGTGGGCTCGTGATGCTATCAACCCTAGTGCTCTTGAGGCGGTTGGGCTTACTGGGCAGATGCATGGCCTTGTGCTTTTGGATGCACAGGGTAAGGTTTTGAGACCTTGCATGATGTGGAATGATCAACGCGCATTTGAGGAGTGTCGTTTGGTTGAAAAAACTTTAGGTAAAGCAAATGTCTTGAAGTCTGCGGGAAGTGCTCTTTTGCCCGGGTTTACAGCGCCTAAGCTTGCTTGGGTCCGCACTCATGAGCCCGAAGTCTATGCTGCAACCAAGCATATACTTTTGCCTAAGGACTATATTCGGTACTGTCTGGGTGATTTTTTAGGGACGGATGTCTCGGATGCCTCAGGAACGGGTCTGCTCGATGTGGGACGGCGTGTTTGGTCTCAAGAAATGCTCGATGCATTTGATGTTAAATCTTCGCTGTTGCCAGAGCTTGCTGAGTCGCCTGACGTTACCAGTACAGTCTCTGCTGAAGCGAGTGCTTTAACGAGCCTTCCGCAAGGGCTTCCAATCGTTGCAGGGGCAGGGGATCAAGCTGCCTGCGGTGTGGGTGTGGGTGTTGTTGAGCCGGGAACAGCTTCAATTTCTTTGGGCACATCAGGGGTTGTCTTCTCTTATTCGGATACATATCGAGTAGAGCCTGGAGGGCGTTTACATGCATTTTGCCACGCAGTCCCTGGAAAGTGGCACCTTATGGGGGTGATGCTTTCAGCAGCCGGGTCTTATGCATGGTTAAGCCAATTGCTGGAAAAAGACTTTAAGACAATGGATGCATTAGCTGCCACTATTAGTCCAGGAGCAGAAGGTTTGTTTTTCTTACCTTACTTAGCCGGGGAGAGGACGCCGCATAATGATCCTATGGCAAAGGGGGCCTTTGTCGGGATGACAGTTCGCCACCAAGTGGCTCATTTAGTGCGTGCTGTCTTAGAGGGAGTGTGTTTTGGGTTGCGCGATGCTATAGAGCTTATGCATGCCTTAGACGTTTTTCCTAGCCGCTATGTGCTCTCTGGAGGGGGTGCGCAGTCTCCTTTATGGTCAAGTATCTTAGCTTCTGTTTTGAGAGAAACTTTGTATCCATTAGCTATCTCTGAAGGCGCTGCCTATGGAGCTGCCCTTTTAGCCTCTGTGGGAGCTGGTGTGCATGCTACCGTTGCTGAGGCTTCTGAAGCTGCTCTTAGTCTGAAGTCTGACGTAGATCCTCAGAGCTCTGACTCCGAGCATTATCGGAATTTGTACGATCTTTATCGTTCTTTGTATCCTGATTTGAAGAGCTTTTTTCAGGACCTCGGAAAGGCTTGATATGGAGTGTTGCTTTAACGATGTCCACCCCTGGCTGGTAGAGCTCGAGATCTTCGGAGTAATAAAACTCGGTTATGATGAAGCTACGGTTTTCAACTTCATCGCTGACAAAAATGTGGATGCCACCTGGATATTCCCCGCCCATTTTGCCTTCAAGGCGAATGCCTGTACCAGGAAATCTTCCCCAGCGGTTGCTGTTTTGTTTGGAGTAAACGACAATAGCGGTTGCTAGAGAGTGAAGTATATTATTCAGTTTTTCTTGAGGATCTTTTTGAGGCTTTTTAAATACATAGAGCTGAAGGTAAGAATTTTGAGGACATGTAAAAGTGATGTTGCGGTTGGGGTTGTACGATGGACTTTGTGTATTAATGGCCCAATTTTTGGGATACTTGACAGAGAAGCTTTGTTTATCAAGCTCTTGAGCATGTGTGTCGGGTATTGTTTGCTCTTGGAAAAAAAATTCCTTAGGAGGTGCGTTGCGTTTCGCCTGTAATAGAGAAGTGCACGCCAAGACGACCAAGGTAATTGGGATGTAAAAGCGGAATAGCTGCAAGTGGTGCTGCATAGGGGTAAAGAAGGCGCCTTAATCCTAGGGTAGTTTTGCTTAGACGTCAATCGCTATGCCAGGAGGTGGGTTGATGATTTTTGTTTTGGGTGAGTAGGCTATAAGTTCATCAAAAAACCAATCCCTCGCTTCAGGATCGCCATGAGTGAGCACAACAGCACGAGGATCGAGTTTTTGAGCAAAACTGAGAAGCTCCTCTCGATTGGCATGGCCGCTTAGATCAAACTGCTCGATGTGGGCGCGTATTGGGCAATTATAATCCAAGGCTTCAAAGAGGAAATTGTCATTTTGTTGAGAGGCGAGAAGCTTGCCTCCGGGGGTGTCCGGGTCACAGTAGCCTACAAAGCAGACTGTATTATGGTGGTTTCCCAGTAATGCAGCTGCAGTAGTGTAAGAGGGGGTGTTTTCTGTCATCATGCCACTGCTGACTAGGTAGATCGCTTTTTCGTCCGGCGTTTCGCCTGCTTTGAGGCGCTTTCTGAAAGGCTTCACCCCCAATTCGTGGAGGATTTTCCGCCTGAAATGAATAAGCCCTGTCTTGCGTGATATCTCATCAAATGTATCTACAAGGGAAATGCCTAAACCGGAGCAAAAAATGGGCACTTTGGGTAACTTGTTTGCTTTGTTCCACTCGTGGAAGAATGTTAACAGCTCTTGCATGCGGCCTAGAGCAAAAACGGGAATGAGGACCGACCCCTCATGTTCTAGTGTGTGAACGATGGTCGTGCGCAAACGTTCGATTTCGTCTTCTCGGCTGTAGTTGGGCGTGAGCTCGGTATTGCCACGCGTCGTCTCCATAACAAGGGTATCGCAAGGCTGCTCAGGAAAGTTTGCTCCGCTGATAACGCGTTGCTTTTCAAATAAGACATCACCTGTAAAAAATATTTTGCGATGTTTGTAGGTGAGGGAGCAGCCGCTGGCGCCGGCTACGTGGCCAGCTTGGTAAAATGTGATTTCGAGACTTTCGCCCTTATCGTCAAAAATGCGAGGCTTGTCAAAAGGCATGGGGGATAGACGTTTTTCAAGGGCGTCAATCTGGCTGCTTGTATAAAGAGGGTATTCTTTGATGCCGAGCTCATCGCGTTGACGTTTCATGACGGCGTGCGAGTTATAAAGCATGCGCGGGGCTAATAACTTCGATGGAAGGCTTGTTAAGATATGGGCATTAGGGTTGCGCTCAGCAATGACTGGAAGCGCTCCAAGGTGGTCTAAGTGGCAGTGTGTGAGGAGTATGATATCTAGGCTGTAGTCTTCAATTAGGGAGAATTGAGGCATAGCCTCTTTGCCGGATCGTTTTGGGTGTAGCCCTGCATCGACTAAAATGCGGTAGGGGCCTAGTTCAACTAAAAGTGAATTAGCGCCTATGTCGTAATCGCGATTGAGATCGGTGAGTTTAATGGTTCGGCTCCTGTTTTAATCAGTATCGAAATTTTTTATAAAAGAAGTCTAAGAAAAAGCTTCGCTAAGGAATGACAAGATCAAATGGAGGGATTTTAGTGAAGATGGGGTTGCCGTCTTCATCAACTCCATGGAAAGATCCTTCGACTTGAGCATTGTTCGCGATCACATGATAGCTGTTGTAGCTGAATGTTTGGCCAGGCTTGAGTGCAGGTGTTTTGCCGACGATTTTGTCCCCCTCGATGACTTGAGTGTTGCCTCCTGCCTCCTGGATGACCCATTTGCGAGCCATAAGCATAATATTGCGTTGAGAGTGGTTGTGGATGCTTAAGTGATAGATGAACGCATGAGGCGTTTCTTTAGGGAGGTTTTCATCATCACGGTAATAAGTGAGGCGGTCCAGGGTGACGTTAAGGCCTTCGAGTTCTTCGTTGGGAGGCATGATCGTTTAGCTGACACATACACCAGAAGATTCTAGTGCTTGAGGTGTTGTTGGCGTTTCTTCCTTAGGTTCGAGGTTCTTCCAGCGTGCGAGGATCCGTTTTTGAATGGCTTCTGGGCTGAGGTCATGCTGGGCTCGAAGGTCTTCGTTGTTGCTTGCATGGGGGATGAACGTGTCCGGCCAGCCGATGCGTTCAACGGGGGTTGAGAGATTTTCCTCTTGGAGCACTTCGAGTACGGCTGATCCAAACCCGCTGCTTACGGCATGATCTTCAAGGGTGACGATGAGCTTACTTGTTTTGGCCTGAGAAATGAGGAGCTCTTTATCTAGGGGCTTAATGAAGCGTGCATTGACAACGCCAACAGAGATGCGGTGCTCTTGGTAGAGCTTTTCAGCGAGATCCAGTGCTTCGTAGACAAAAGGTCCGAGTGCCCATAGAGTGATGTCTTTGCCG
>DCBD01000125.1 GCA_002313355.1 Opitutia bacterium UBA1116
ACGGTAATCAAAGTAAAGCGGCTCGCCTACTTGGCATTACGCCGCAAGCGGTGCACAAGTACTTAAAAAGTCAAAACGAAACGAGCATTACGCATAATTAAAAAACCCGCTAGACTAAGCATTCTCAGGCTTGGGAGGACGGGCCATCAAAGCCTTTACGACATCTATAGGGTTTTTCGCCTCGTAGAGAATACTGTAAACCTCATTGAGGATGGGCGCTTCTATGCCTTCTTTGCGGCATTTGATTGAAAAACATGCCGTTGCCCAGTAGCCCTCGACCACTGTTTTCCTGTGGGCGATCAAAGAACTGGCTGAGCGGCCACGTGCGATGGCCTCACCAAAAGTGCGGTTGCGGCTCCAAGAGCCCTCGCAAGTGGCGATAAGATCCCCGAAACCACTGAGGCCATAGAAAGTTTCCTGCTCACCCCCTAAATGCATGCCAACACGAACCATCTCCCTTAAAGAGCGTGTAAGGAAGGCAGCCTTAGCATTGTCCCCCAACTCGAGCCCATCGCAAAGACCTGCACCAATAGCATAAATGTTCTTTAGGCAGCCCCCCAACTCTACCCCGCGAACGTCTTCAGAGCGGTAAACGCGGAGATTAGAACCGTTGATAGCTTGTTGGAGAGGGAAGACCTCCTCCTCAGGAGCATTCATGGCAAGAACCGTTGCCGTGGGCTGACCCTCAGCAACTTCACGGGCGTAGTTGGGACCTGAAAGCACCCCATATTGGTAACCTGGCAACTGCTCTTGAACGAGGTCGACAGGATACTGCAAAGTAGACTGCTCAAGACCCTTACAAAGCGTAACAAGGTAGCGTAAGCGCTTAGCACTGGAAAACGCAGACTTAAGCTGAGAGCACCAATAGAGAATACCTTGAGAGGGACAAGCAAACAAGACAGCCTCAGCCTCCATAATAGCAGGCTTAAGCTCGGAGGCAATTTGGAGATTGGCATCTAAGGGCACCCCTGGGAGATAGTCTTTATTTTCACGACTACTAGCCATACCCATAGCCTGCTCCATCCGTCGAGGGACGAGCGTGACTGTGTGTTTTTGGCGAACAAGATGGATGGCCATCGATGTTCCCCAAGCTCCTGCACCTACAATACAGATATTCATAAAATAACATGCTAAGGGAGAAAACACCTGGCGCGCAAGGTCAATTCACCGAAGAACGATGTGAAATAGAGTTGTTCTAAGGACACCTTTTTTTCATACTATTACTATGCCCCAGAACCCCTCAAGCAAAACAGACATTCTTATTGTCGGGGCAGGTCCCGTGGGCCTTACTCTTGCCTGCGACCTTGCCCGTCACGGAATTAATTTTCGTATCATCGACAAAGGGCCCGGAAGGTCCGTGCACTCCAAAGCCATCGTCATTCACGCACGCACCTTGGAAATACTCGAATCTCTAGGGGTTATTGATGCATTTCTTGAATGCGGTCAAAAAGTTTGCGCATTTGAAATGTACGCAGGAAACGAAAAGTTACTCTCTCTTAAGATTGAAGGCATCGACAGTCCTTTCCAACATGTCATTAATTTATCTCAAGCAGAAACAGAGCGCATCCTCGAAGAACACCTTAACGAGCAAGGCTATCAGGTTGAGAGACTATGTACTTGCACAGAGCTTACCCAAGACTCAAAAGGGATTGAAGCGACCATTCAACATACAGAAACAGGTAATCAAGAAAAAATAAACGCCCATTACCTTGTGGGTTGTGATGGCGCCCATAGTACAGTCAGGCAATTTTTAAATATTAGTTTTCAAGGAAGTGAGTACGAGGAAGACTTTATCCTCGCTGACGTTTGCATCGATGGACCTTTTGAAAATGACAAAGCACGTATCTATTTCCATGCTGATGGTGTGCTCGCTGTATTTCCCATGGAAAACCCTTACTGGAGGTTAATTGCTTCGGTTGACAAAAAAACAGAGGCCACTATCGAGCTCTTTGAAGACATTATGAGGCAACGTGAAGCCCCTCAAGCAACACTGCATGATCCACGTTGGCTTTCTGATTTTAAAATCCACCACCGTATTGTTGAAAATTACCAAAAAGATCATGCATTTCTTGCCGGTGATGCAGCGCACATCCACAGTCCTGCAGGCGGTCAAGGCATGAATACGGGTATGCAAGATGCCATTAATCTTGGATGGAAACTAGCACTCGTACTCAACAAAAAGGCACATCCCAAATTACTCGAAAGCTACCACGAAGAACGCGAACCTATCGGGCACGACGTTGTTGAATTTACACACAAGCTAACACGCGTCATTACGATGCAAAGCAAAGTTGGTACGAAAATAAGAAATCACCTCATGCCCTTGCTTATTCAGATCGAGCCTTTTCGCGAAAAAATGGTCAACACCATCGAGGAATTAACGATCCACTATGGACACAGCCCAATTGTCGAAGAAAGCGTTCACGAGCATAGCCCCGAGCTAAAGGCTGGATCTCGTGCGCCTGATGGAACCGTAACAGACGCAAACACAGGAAGCGCTAAACGACTATTTAGTATTTTTTCAGAAACACGAAAGCATACCTTGCTTGTCTACACCAACGCACAGGACACAGAAGACGTCTATCAAGAAATTAACTATATTGATAAACATATTGCTCAACGCTATGAGGATGTCATTCAAACAGTTATTATTGGTAATCGACAAATACCTAAAGCCCTAGAAGCAACTCCTGCACAAAAGTTTCTTGATGCTCGCAGCAAAATTCATGCAACGTATGGGACAAAGAAACATAGCGCACTTTACCTCATCCGGCCTGATGGATACATTGGTTACCGTGCAATACCACCATCATTGGATGACTTTCGAGGATATTTAAAAAAAGTTTTTCTCTAAAAAGAACGCCACTGACGAAGCACTTCATAAGCAGCTATACCAACACTCGTGGAGAGGTTAATTGAGCGAAGGACTTCATTGTATTGAGGAATCGTTACACGTGCCGAATCCCCTATCGCTTCATGCAACCATTCAGGCGCACCCGAACTTTCGTTGCCAAAAACAAGGCCATCTCCTGACTCAAAGGGAACATCCCAAAAAGATTGCTTAGCCTTCGTTGTAAAAAGCCATAAACGTTGTGGCGCATTGGGGTGCTCTATAAAATCCTCCCAACTTGCATGCTCAAAGAGATTGAGCTCATACCAATAATCCATCCCACTGCGACGCAGATGTTTATCCTCAATCTTAAAGCCTAAAGGATGAATTAAATGCAATGTTGACTGAGTAACGGCGCACAAACGGCCAATATTACCCGTATTTTGAGGGATTTCAGGCCTAAAAAGTACTATGTGCAGCCCAGATGAACCTACATCTTCCTCCATAACTCTACCGAATATGATACTTTTGCTTAAATGACTGCTCAGCCTCACGTAAGGCTGTTCTCTTCTTTAAGTCATCACGCTTATCGTGCAATTTTTTACCTTTGCCCAAGGCAATCTCAACCTTAACCAATGACCCTTTAAAGTACATCCGGACAGGAACAATCGAATAACCTTTAGCTTCAAGGGCTGCCTGTAGCTTACGGATTTCTTTCTTATGAAGGAGCAAACGCCTCGGCCGACGAGGCTCATGGTTGTTTAAATTGCCAAAAGCGTACTCCTCAATATGAGCATTGTAGAGTATAGGATAGTTTTTATCAAAGCGGACAAACGCCTCGTTAATCTGGGCCTTGCCTGCTCTTATAGATTTAACTTCCGTACCGGTTAAGACGACACCAGCCTCAACCTTATCCTCGAGGAAATACTTGTGCGAAGCTTTCTTGTTACGAATTTCTGTAACACGAGAACTCGAAAGACTCTTCTTTGCAGACACAGACTAATAAAAGAGCAACGAGTATAGCGCTACCCTTAAGCTTGTTCAGAAGAAACGTCCCAAAGGTCGAAAGCAAGCTTGCCTTCAATAATTTCTTTAAGAGCGATATCTTCCGCATCCAGACGCTCCAGAGACTCCACCGTAGGCTTTGCTCCTTGACGAAGCTGCTTAGTACGACGAGACACCAAGTTAACGAGAACATTGGGATCTTTGATAATCTTACGTGCTTTAGATAAATAATCGTTTCTCAAGGTATACCTCCACTTAAAATGAACAGAATGCATCTCATAACAGCATTCTCAAAAGTGAACGGCCATGATGGAAAGCCCTTTGGAGTTTGGCAACATCTTTTTATCAAGTCGCTTCGAAAAGAAAGGAAAGAACAGAAATAGACAATATCATGTATGGGCTATTGTAAAATTATGTATTCAATAATTATTTATTGAACTTCTCAAAAATAAGCTCATAAGATTCGACCTAACGACAAATAAATAAATTTACCCTCAGGTCTAAATTAAGAGACTTTACGACAAGCACTTATAGCTATTAATCAGATGCCTTAAGCACTATCCATAGATTTATTATCACAACCCGCGGCGTAAGCATCCAGAGGCAAAACAATCTTCACCATGAACATCTCAACAGCCCTTCAAGAAACACCTGAAATCGATACTCGGACTAAGCCATCAAAAAAAGATGTTCTAATGAAAGGAGATCTACGCTACAGCATCGCCTCAGTTCAAGCATGCCATCGCAACCCGGATGCCATTGAACTACGTATCCAAGTAAAGGGTACACGAGCAACCTTCAGCAAACACCTCGATGAAGTGTACACAGAAAAATGGCTCCCCCACTTTTCACCACAAGATGTTACCCGTATGGGCAACCTTATCTCTGCCCAAAAAGAAACCAATAAAACAAGGGTGCACAATTTAACAAGAGCGCAGTCAGCAGCAACCCACAGCGTCGTCATACTTGGAATGGCCTTTGTTGCTGTACTGCTTATAGCCAATGTATTGGCCTTCAAGCTAACATGGATCAATCTCGGAATCCTTCCTTTAGGGTCATTAACATTCAACCTAAGCTTTCAATCAGATTGTGGATTTTTCATTTTTCCATTAACCTTTTTTATCAACGATGTACTCACCGAAGTTTACGGATTCAGGACAACTAGACTCGTCATCTGGGGAGGGCTCGGGGCACTGCTAGTTGCAACCATTTCCATTGAAATAGCTCTCCACCTCCCTGCTTCACCCTTCTGGCAACACCAAGAAGCCTATGCAACCGTCCTGGGAGCATCCTGGCGAATCTTCGCTGCCTCGTGCATTGCCTATCTTTGTGGTGAATTCCTTAATTCAATGCTCCTTGCACGGCTTAAAGTCCTTACACAGGGAAAACATCTTTGGTTTCGAGCAACAACCAGTACATTTTTAGGGTCTCTTGTAGACACAACGCTACTCTTTTACCTTGGATTCCTTGGATCATTACCCCACCAAGAAGCCTTCCGATTTATAGCTCTTGGCATGGCCATCAAGATGACTTGTGAAATAGTCCTACTCCCCTGCACCTATTGGCTATCCAGCTATTTAAAGAAAAAAGACGGCGTTGATACCTATGAATCCATCTCTTGGAAGCGAGCCTTCATCTGATCGGTCCTAACGAGCAAAAAAATCCTCAATCTTTTGCCTTAGAAGCTCAAGAGACGTCCCCTCTTTTGCAATAACAAGGAGGGTGTCATCCCCAGCAATGGTTCCAAGAAGCTCAGAAAAGTCACCATTGCTTATCGTACGCTGCTTAGCAGGAACTTGACGATCTAACTGAACGGCAACGGCATTGGCATACCCTGGCAATGTATGAATCACAAGAAATACGGGAGGTGCGAGCTCGATACGCTCTAAGGCAATCATGCTACCCGCCCGAGCAGCATCCATCAATTGGTAACACCCATCACGCTTGACAACTTGAAGCTTTTTAAGGCGGCGAGATAGTGTAGACTGTGTTATCTCAACACCCTGACTACGAATTCTTTCGAGCAGTACCTGCTGATCAACAATCGCTTCGCGGGCTAAGATTTCAATAATCAGGGCGTTAATGGTGTCTGTTGTATTCATAAAAGATGCTTGACTTTCAGCATAAATGCAATTTTTATGCATTATCATGCAAATATATCCCCTTTTTATGCATATTGTAAAGCAAAAATATACACTTTTAATGCTGGGAGCTGCCTGCCTTGTAGGATTGCTCACTGCATGCAAGCCCTCCAGCGAGAGCGCAGAGCACACACTTACCATGGGAACCTCTGCCGATTACCCCCCATTTGAATTTCAACACCAAGGAGAGATTCAAGGCTTTGACATTGATGTCGCCAAAGCGATCACACAAGAGCTTGGCTATAAGTTGCGTATTCAAGATATGGACTTTAGCGGCATCATCCCTGCCTTGAAAAGCGGAAGGATTGATTTCGCCATGGCAAGCATCACAGCCACACCTGAACGGAGTCAAAGCGTTGACTTTTCAACCAGTTACTTCAGCCCTAGATTTGCAGTTGTTTCACCTAAAAAAGCTCCTATTAAAAACCTGGAAGATCTTGCCAACAAAAAAATTGGAGTACAGCTAGGCAGCACAATGGAAAGCTTCATCAAAGAAGAAGCTCAAGAACTTCCTGGCATTACCATTGTTGCCCTTGGCCGAAACCCTCAACTCATTCAAGAGCTCAAAGTCGGGAGACTCGATGGGGTCATTTTAGAAGACATGCAAGCGCAAGCATTCACAAAGAAAAATCCATCACTAGAAACTGCGATACTTCCTCAAGGAGAATTTGGATTTTCTATTGCATTTGCTAAAGATTCCCCTCTTCAAGAACCCTTTAATAAGGCGATTAAATCCTTAAAAGCATCCGGAAAACTTCAAGAGCTTCAAGAGCAGTGGTTACACATAGATGACGATGATGCATAATTTATTTGAAAGCAATAGCTCTGCTTGGTATATCATTCAAGGAGCCTGGGTAACCCTCCAGTACGCTGGAGCCTCTACCCTGCTTGGCTTTATACTAGGCATCATTCTTTCACTATTTAAGCTCAGTCACCTTCGACCTTTAGAGTATTTAGCACGAGCTTACACGTCTATATTTCGAGGTACTCCACTTCTATTGCAGCTCAGCTTCATCTACTTCGCAATCCCCGCACTGATTGGCTATGAAATCACTGCGTTCGAGGCCGGCATTGCTGCATTTTCACTCAATTCAGGTGCCTATATCTCTGAAATCATCCGTGCAGGCATTCAGGCTATCGACAAAGGACAGTTTGAAGCAGCTCAATCCCTAGGACTTTCCTACCTCCAGATGATGCGAGATATTATCTTACCACAATCACTTAAAAATATCCTACCTGCCCTGGTTAACGAAATGGTCAATCTACTCAAAGAATCTGCCATCATATCCACTATTGGAGGGGCAGACCTCATGCGCAGAGCGCAGCTCGTCGCTGCAGATGAATATACCTACTTTGGCCCACTCATTATTGCAGGCATCTGCTACTACACCCTCGTCCTTATTCTTAGCTCTTGCGCGAAGCTCGTCGAAAATAAACTCAATACAGCAACCGCATAACATGATCGAACTAAAAAAAATAAGCAAAAGCTTCAGCGGAAAATGCATCTTAAAAGACATTTCACTCACAGCCAAACAAGGGGAAACAATTGCCGTCATTGGCCCATCGGGAAGCGGAAAATCAACCTTACTTCGCTGCATTAACTTCATGGAAGTGCCCGATGCAGGAACCGTCAGCATAGGTGGCACCATACTCAACCTAACGAATGCATCTGAGCTACGAAAAAAAATAGGGATGGTTTTTCAGCACTTCCACCTATTTCCTCATTTTAATGTCCTAAACAATATCACTTATGCCCCAACGCAAGTATTAGGACTCAACAAAGATGAGGCAGAAAAACGAGCCTATCAGTTGCTTGACCAAGTCGGCCTTACAGAGAAAGCAAACAGCTACCCGAACGCTCTGTCTGGAGGTCAAAAGCAGCGCGTTGCTATCGCACGAACACTTGCCATGAACCCAGAAGCTATTCTCTTTGATGAGCCTACATCAGCATTAGACCCTGAGATGGTAAAAGAAGTCCTAGCAGTCATTCGCAACTTAGCGCACACGGGAATCACTCTGCTCATTGTCACCCACGAAATGAACTTCGCAAAAGAGCTCGCCGATCGCATTCTCTTCATGGACGCAGGCAATATCATCGAGGATGCAACCCCAGATAAGTTTTTTACCGAGCCTCAGAGCAAGCGTGCCCAACGCTTCCTTGAGAAGGTGCTTTAAGAGAACCCTAAGCGTTTACTCATCCGCTCTAAAACAAGCGGTTCAGTAGCTTTCGAGCAATTGCGCATAATGTAAACTTCATCTTTATCAAAGACGCCCAGGTCTTCAACAAACTTAATTACCTTTTCATCGCCAGACTTGATGCGGTCTAACAAAACTCGAAGACCATAGTCAGGCTTTAGCTTCATGAGTTCATACATGGATTCTTCAATAATTAGCTTATTGACACGATCTATTCTTTCATGAACACGAGCAACATTCTCTCTAGCCATAACATCACCCAACTCCTGACGGAAAATATTGCTATAAAGATCAGACTTCCGTCCCTCAACCCCCTGAGAAGCTTCAGCAATAACAGCTTCAAGCTCTCTCTCCTTTCGATCACAGTACTCAATGATCTTCGCATTGGCTGCATCAATAAAAGCATTGGCTTCCTCTGGAGCTTGATGAGACAGCTCCATGCCCTCAGGCACTAAGCCATTCAAGTATTCTTTAAATAGATTATTATACGCTTCAGACTGCCCTTCCCTAAGTTTATTTCTATCTAAAGCTATTGCCCTAGCTTCTTCACGAACGGCTCGAACGACCTCAAGCTTGTCCCTACAAACATCATCTACTTGTTCATTAGCTATTGCAATAAACTCCTGAATCTCTTGTGGAGTAAAATCTTCCAAAGAAACTTTTTCAAAATACTTTATAAAGAGCTTATTATAGTCATCACACTTATCGCCTTGAGGCCCAGCTAAAGCATCATCGAGTACTTTTTCTATTTTACGCTGCTTGTAACGCCCGTGTAAATATTTCGCAAGTTGGTAAGCACTAAAGGCACATCCTACAGCAAGAACAATGCCTCCAATTCCCCAAGCAATAGGGTTTGCAAGATTGACGACAATACCCGCTGTAAACCCAAAAACAGCCCCAGCTTTAATTAGAGCTGCGAATGTCCACGCAGCTGTTGAAACTAGACTCAACGACACAACAAAGGCCTTGATCGACTTTTCTTTAAAGGCAAGATTCCGCTTAATAAGCTTACTAATAGCGCCCAAAGTCGCATCATCCGAGTCACCCATTTTATCCAAAGCCTTCCCTATCTTGCCTGCACGCATCGCCTCTTTGCTACGGTCAAGTGTGCTATCCATGTACATTGCCGAACGAAACCCTTTTACAACTAAAGAGATTCCTAAGGCAATAAGACTAACTACAGGTATACCCAGATAACCAACCACAGAGCATCCTTCTTGGAGTGTCCAAAGGGCATCACCGATAATCCACGTCCACTTTTTCCCTGCAGCATCTGCCCCTTCTTTTTGCAAAATTTGCCCCAGCTTAGCATCTGCTCTCAACCCTATGGTAGCCTGGCCAATATTTTCCTCAATCTCCTTACGCTTAGCATTGTAATTATTACTAGCTACATACTCTTGATTGATCAAGGGCTCCATCTTTGCCTGCACTTTTTCTCGGTGATCTTTGGCCTTATGGTAAGCAACTTCTGCTTTATCCACTGCTTGGCTTGCTTTTTTATACCGACTTAAATCTTCAGAGTCTCCAGCCTCTTGATACTCTAGCAAAGCTGCATCGTAAAGAGCCTCGGCAGCTTTTTCTTTATCTTTAGCAATAAGTAAGGCAGCTTGACAATTAAATAGTCGCTCCATGATTTTCCCCAACTTATCCCCCTCTTTACGCAGCTCTGGGCTCATCTGGACCGCAAGTTTATTGAGTTGGTCAACAGCACCATGTGTTAAGGCCCTTTGCTTTTCTTGATATGTTTGCTCAATTTTATTTCGTTCTTCAATATCCTCAACGCCTTCAAGAGCTTCTTGCTTTTCGGCCTCGATTTTAAGACCCTCTTCTTCAATAATTTTCAAAAAGTCTTCTCCTAATTTATCATAAGCAGCCAAAGCCTCTAATTGTTCTTCACCGGACTTCATTTTTGAAAGCTCAGAATGCATCCCTAAAAAGTTACACCCAATAACCTGGATACCCTTAAGTTGATCATAAACAAATTGCCATCCCTCCAGAAGAACGTCTTTAGCAAAGTCTCCAAAAGTTTCATCAACACCTTTAATCACGAGATCAAGCTCCTTGCCTTGCATCCAATCCTTCATTCGACTAAACCACTTCATCCCACGCTCGCAAAGTGAAGGCTCCGCATCAGAACCTTGATAGATCTCTTTGGAGCGATCATATTCAGACTGGCTTAATTTCCGAAGATCACTACGTGGTGGATTCGCTGCAGCTAAATGCTTTGATGGTGATGATACAGGCGGATTAGACCGAGCATTAACAGAATCCACCGGATTATCTTGTTCTTCTTGAAAAACAAGCATTGGCCTGGGCACATCATCGCTCAAAGCCTTTGGGTCATACCCATCAACATTACCCCACTGAAGCAAGGAATCACTTCGAATCAAATTAACTGGTCCATCAGCGGTACCCATTTCATTAGCTCCTTTCTCCTCTTATAGCCTCTACAGCCATCCTTTAATATATACAATAACCCTCTAAAAATCAATTTTTTGCCAATTTTATCATTAGGCAAAGAGGTTTCCTTATATTTTTAGACAAGAGGCAAGAGCGATATGTTCCTTTAAATCAACTAACTAATCATCAATTGAGCGGACACTCTCAAAAACGGTCTTCAGCAAAGAAAGGTCCTTCACCCCAGGAGAAGTCTCTACTCTGCTGTTAACATCAATAAAGCGAGCCCCTGATTCCGCGATTGCTCGCTTCACATTACCAGGCCCAAGCCCACCGGCAAGAATCCACACTTTTTCGGGATGGGCATCTTGGAGATCTCGGAATAGAGGCCAATCCGCCAACAGACCACTGCCCCCGTAGCCTTCAGCGTCACATGCATCGAGGAGCAACGTATCTGCGTACTCCAACAGAGCACTCGGAAAGGCATCCCCCTTATTCAACCGTGGAGCAAGCCACAACCGTTCTTTTCCAATTAAACGACGCCACTTGGGCAAAAGTGATTGCGCATCAATGTAGTCAAAATGAAGCTGAAAATAATCAAACCCTTCCTCCAGATGCTCCTTTAAAGTATCAAGCGATGGAGCAACATCCACAACAACGCGTTTTCCTTGAGGAATATTTTGCATTAACTCGCGCGCAGCTGATTGACTGACACAGCGAGGAGAACCTTGGTAACGATTAATCCCCAAGAAATCAGCACCCACTTTTAAAGCATGACTTGCACTCTGAAACGTGGCAATTCCACAAACTTTAATGCGTATAGCCATGACTACAAAATAGACTAACCTAAAGCATCTAAGGCCTTTTGAACGGAAGCCTCACTCACATCTTCTTCCAAAACAGCATCTACTGGCAATTTTTTAGCCTTCATTAAAGCAGCGACTGTTTCATTGGCAGCCAAAGCTAACAAACGCTGCCGACAGGATGCAAAAACATCAGCACACTTTAAAAACCCATAAAAAACAGCCTCACTACTTAACACAATAGCAACAGCTTCATTTTGGGAGCCTTTTAATTCACCATCCATCCATACTCTCTTATAAATAGGAAGATGATCGACAATAGCATGCCCTTCGGTCTCTAAAAATTTAATCAAAGCATCGCCCTCTCCTTCAGGCCCAACAATCAGGACCTTGGAACTATCCAAGCTATGAGTATCTAAAAGTTCTTTGCCGAGATTTTCTGCTTCTACTAGATCCACTGCATAACGATAACCCTTCACAGTATTGACAGCCGTCTGACTCAGGCAAGCAACGCGCATAGGCCCTAAACAGCGAGCATCGGAAAAATTTTTAAAAAAAGACTCAAAGAAAGCATGCACACTCTCATCATCAAGAAAAATAGCCCATTCATATTGAGCAATTTCAGCAAAAACATCCCGTTCTCTCTCTGCAGAATGGCCTCGATCGTAAGAACAAAGAGGAACACCTACGAAATGAACCTCACTATTTATAGCTACCCCATTCAGAAATGAAGGCTCTCTACCTACCCAAGGAACAAGAACAGTGCGGCTTTTAGAACCCACTTTTGAGCTTAATCTTTTTTTCGAAACAGCCATGACTGAAGAGCATCCAAAACAGGACTGAATGCAAAGACAATCTTGAAAGTATTTTAAAATGGTGGACGGCGCAGGACTCGAACCTGCGACCTACTGGGTGTAAACCAGTTGCTCTAACCAACTGAGCTAGCCGTCCCCTTAAGGAGTAGGCCTATCGTGCTCATGACTCGCCCACATTCAAGAAAAAAGTGCAAAAAAATACCTTGCTTGCAACTTGTACACGTACATCGTAGGAGACATTATGGAAACCCTAATGATTGGCTGGACAACTGTCTCTTCCGAAGCGGAAGCAACTCAACTAGCACAGGCCTTACTCAAAGAGAAACTCGCAGCCTGCATCCAAGTAAGCGGGCCCATCCGCTCGATCTATTCTTGGCAAGGCAAAACCGAGGAGGCCAAGGAGTATCGAGTCAGCATTAAGTTCCTCGAAAACAAAGCTTTAGCCCTCAAAAGCTGGCTCTCAAAACACCATCCCTATACAACACCCCAGTGGATTGCTGTGCGCGCAGATGATACTGATAATAAATACCTTAAGTGGGCTCATGACTGCTGCGATTAGCCTAATTACCCCGTAGACTAAATTTTAAGGTTGCGCTTTACTTGTAAATACCTTTACTCGCTTCCTTCTGTAAGAAAACCTTTTTAACTATCATGTCTCAACACAATAGCTTCAAACGCGGCACTGCAGCCGCCCTCAAAAAACGCAACGTTCTTAAGCGTTTTGAGCGGGTAGAACTCCTCAAAAAACGCAAAAAATGGGCCGAAGGGGACCGCGTATTCAGCCTCCCCAAGACAAAGCCTGAAGCTTAAATCCTTTACAACTTTCTAATAAGCAGCCTCTTTCTGATGAAGGAGGCTGCTTTTGTTTAGCCACCGGAAAGCTATAACATCAAGATCATAGCAAAATCGTACCTGGCCTCCAGCATCCTTACTTTCTTTGAGCACCCCTTGCAGTAAAGCCTCAGCATAAGCATCCACATGAAGTGTGTGAGCATCAAGCAGCACCTTAAACGTATCAACTCGAGCAACAAGCCTTCCTCCAATAGCTTTAAGTAAAGAATCACGAGCAATAGGATCCTTAAGACCTGCACGCTCTAAAGCAAGAGACAAGACATCCATTCGCCCATCTTTTGAAGTTACAAAATCTGCCACAGTTTGCGGCCCTATGCGCTCACTTGCAATATCAGCAATGATTTTAGCTAAACGCTCCCAGTCCTCTGTTTCTACCCAAGGCATAGCACTCGCTGCATGATGCTTCAGAAACTTAGCCCATCGAAGTGGCGATACCTCATTAATGTTAATAGCTTCAGCAAGCAATGCACCCTCAGACCCATAGACTTTTCCCAAAAAAGAATAAGGAACCACAGGAGATGCCTCTCCAGGGTAGTAAGCTGCATCCCAAAGAAAGGTATTAGCAGAATGCACCCATTGATCTGCAACCTGGTTCATTCCGTCTCGTACAGCTAAAGGCGTAAGCGCAAAGCCATCAAAGTAACGTTGTAAACCAGGCATTAAATCCACCACAGACTCTATTGACCTTGGAAGCTCTATGGGTAATGCTTCAGGAACAACTAAAGCCATGGGGGCTGGCTCATGCCTTATAACGAAAGGAGCGCCCCAGTCTTCCATAAAAATATTAGGCCTATATCGAATTTCAAAGAGCTCTATAGGTCTTTCTATTTTCGACAAAACTTCGAATGAATCATTCGGAATAAAAGCCTTTGTTTCACTTAAAATACTTTCCTCACCTTTCACAAAATCTTGAACCTGCCACTGAGGAGATATTATGCGTTGAAATAGACTTTGGAAACGCGACCCTGTATCACCAGAAAAAAGTAAAGAAACATTCCCTGAACGATGAACACTTGATCCCGAAGCAGGTTCTATAGAAACGTGTAATACATCAACGCCCTTCCCCATCGAATTCCAGATTTCGGTTGACTGATCAAGAATCACCTCTTTGCGTTCACCTGCTTTTAACTGAGTCAATAATGTCCAACTTAAGGACCTGGAAGAATCATTCACACCCCCTCCGTGCCGAGACGAAGCCATAGCATTCATAATAAAAACATTACCTTCAGAGCGCAGATCATAGCGCACTTCACTCAAATCAACATTGTAAGGGTTATAAAGAACTAACCTCGGTTTGGCATAAAAATGCACATCGTAAAGATCTTCTTGCGGATGACGTTCTACCTTAATTGCATAGAGCACACTTGCTTCAAGAACCCAAGGGTAAACCGCAAAGCGTGCAGGGTCTCTGCGCGAAGTCGGCACAGACATCCTATGTTCAAAAGGGTTTCTCCTAAAAAACTGCGACGCGCTTCGATAGGACTTGGATGGCAAAAAATAATCACCATCGTCACTCTGAACCCCATGGCCACAAGGCATCAACAAGGCCCTCTGCTGACTCTTCTCTTGCTTATTTAAACCATTCACTAGCTCAACATAGGAGGCCAAGACAGACCCAAGGGGACCGTAATCATCATTACCCTCCCACAAGCAATGAGGAGAAATTTCACTCAAAGAACTATAGCGATCTTGAAGGTTTACCCTCAAACCTCCAGCAGCAACGTTTGCCAAAACAACACCGGTAGGTGGCAACTTCTCACTGCTGCCTTCATAAGGCTTTATTTGGTAACGATAACGTCCACCCCAAAGGCTTTTGTTTTCCCCGTTCAATATCTTTTCAAAAGCACCCACATCACTTTGCAGCAAACCTTTCCCTGTTTGCTTCCATGCACGAAAGCCTTCAGCCATACCCGCTTCATCATACAAGATTGCAACAGGCCCTAATTCCTCAGCAAAGCTCCCCATCGCTCCCCGAATGTCCGCTTTAGCCTGATTCAGAGCATAACACACTAAATCGCGAGCTCGAGCATGCTGCCTATCTTCTTCCAATTTTTTTAAGGAAAAACGCAAATCCTGCACCAAAGAGGTCACCCCGAGACACAAAATCCCCACAAGAGCCAAAGTTAGAATAAGAACAAACCCCTGCTGCCTCTTTTGCATGAACACCTCTTATTGGCTAACAGGCGCACAGCTAAAGTCCAAGCAAATTAAAGCCCAGCCTCAAATATGCCAAGACAGATTCTGGGGCAAAGCTCCACCCACCTCCGTCTCAAAACCTTCAATACCTTCATGCAAGTTTTGCTCCCAAAATTCAGCCACATGGACAAAGCGCTCAATATCATTATGGAACTGCTGATACGTCGCCCCTGCAGGCATGAATGCGTAGCTTAAATAAACATAATCCCCATCCATGCCTAGTGTCCCACCTCCTGTAGCTCTCCAAAAACAATTCGCCCGAAGCAAGAGACGCAAAATGCGAAGCTCTTCATTCATATCAAAAGTACCTAGGCGCGTAAATAAAATCAAACGCTGCGTCTTTTCAACCCATTGAAATTCGACAAGCACTTGATCGTCAAATGCAATGCAGCAATACGCCTCACCATCTAGTGCAAGACCTGGCATCTGCATCGATTCACCTAACTGCTTAAACAGGAGTTGAACTAGGTCTAAACCCATAGCCTAAAGAGCCTAAAAGCGCAGCCATTGCCTGTCAACAAGACTTCTTAAGTGGCAAACCAACAACTCCAGACCCAAAGCCCCATGTGCAAAACAGCACAAGCAGCCACCGCAGCTGCAATGTCATCCATCACAACGCCCCAACCTCCTTTAAGGCTTTGCAGTCTAGCAATGCCCAGAGGCTTGAGTATATCAAATATTCGAAACAACCCAAAACCAAACAGCATAATAAGCCACGACCAGGACTGTCCCATATAAATATCCATACCCCAAAAAACAAGCGGCATCGCGACAAACTCATCGAGAATCACCTCAGAGGGATCGCGCTTAGAGAGACGTACTTCAGCTTCCCCACAAATACCCACTGCAAAATAAATCAAAAAGGCAAGGAGCAAGGCAAAGAAAAGCAAGGATAGCCCGTAAAAAATAAGCATATAAAGGACGAGCCCGGCAACGGAACCCAAAGTCCCTGGGGCACGCCCCCAATATCCGATAGGCCCAAGCGTTGCCAGCCCAGTAACCCAAGGCGTAGAAAGAATGCGCGCCCATTGAAATCCAGGATTCATAGATCAATCCTCCTTTAGGAAATCGCCATATTTCACCAAGTACCCAAAGCCCGAGTAAACAGTGAGTATGGCTGCGACGACAAACAAGCTAAGTCCTAAAACCCCTAAAGATAGAAGCATCGACCCGGGTGCTTCGAAAATGCGAACAAAGAGCAAAATCCCAATACTGACCATCTGGGTTGCAGTTTTAATTTTACCCATACGCTCAGCAGCAAGCACTCGCCCGCGACTTGCCGCAACAAGGCGTAGCCCTGTAACGAAAAATTCGCGCGTAATAATCAACAACACAAGCACAATACCCCAAGCCGGGAGGACCTTCGTTGGTAGCAAAGCAACACAGATCCCAACAACAAAGACCTTGTCCGTCAAGGCATCCATCAACTTACCAAAATTAGACATCATATTGTAGCGACGCGCCAAGAATCCATCCAGCCAATCACTCAGACTGCCTAAAACAAAGAAAAGAAAAGCCAAAAACGCGGCAAACTGACCAGGCAAATAGAGACATCCCACAATCAAAAAGAGCGCCGGAATCCGTGTCAGCGTAATAATATTTGGTACATTCACAGGCACAGAAGCCTAAGGTAAGGCCCGGGCATTGAAATGACCAGCCTAAAAACCAAAGCCTCCCCTATCTCAAGCTGTTAAGGCAGCCTCTCAAGACTTATTCATCTAAGTACCATCTCTTGCATTGATTAAGAACGAATTTTTCCTACCGTCTTTTTTACTCTAAAATCCATACATTTACTTATTTATGCTAGAAACATTCTTATCAAAATTCGCTGATGGAGCCGTCCCTCCTATGCTCAATTTAACGGTTGTCCTCCTCTATGCAACCCTCCTAGTCATCATCACCTCAGTCATCACACTTCGCTCCCGTGATCCAGACCCGATGCTCGGCGGCCGCAATATGCCATGGTGGCTTGTAGGCGCCTCCATCGTCGGGACGAACATCAGCAGTATTTCTTTTCTGCTCATACCATCCATTGGCTTCACACTGGATGTCAACGTCATGGTAAGTGATCTCCTCGATGCCGTTGGAGCTATCATTGCTTGTTTCTTTTTCGTCGTATTTCTTAGAAAAACACGAAATGCTTCTATTTACACCCTCCTTAAAGACCGTTTTGGCACAAGCGTCTCCCTTTACATATCAGGAGCCTTCATCGTGTTTAAGGTTCTCTATGC
>DCBD01000072.1 GCA_002313355.1 Opitutia bacterium UBA1116
TGGATTCAAGGCCTAGAAATGAACAATCCCGACATTCCTTTCATCAATGTCGTCATTAATACCGTTCCTTGGCTGATGTCTCGCTCCTTTGCTGGCGCATTGCTGGCTATTGGCCATATTGCTTTTTTTATTAATTTCTTTTGGATGCTCTGGGGTGGGGCAACCGTTTTAGACAAACAAGGTCCGACGCTCTTCCAAGAGCAAGTTGAGGTCTCATGAAGAACTTACCACTACTTTTCTGCGGCATCTTTTTCTGCATCGCCTTTTCGTGGACAGGGCTCATTCTAAGCAGCCAAATTCAATTTGGTAGCCTAGAGCCTGTCGCTCTAGAAGAGGGAGAACGCCCACGGCCTCAAAAGCCTGTAGGGTTCGCCTCTCAGGGTAAGCAGGTTTACACAGAAAACGGCTGTTTATATTGCCATAGCCAGCAAACGCGTCGCAAGGGCTTTGGTGCAGATTATGAGCGTGGGTGGGGTGATCGTCAAACCGTCCCTCGAGATTACATTCTCCAAAAGCGCGTTCTTCTGGGTACGATGCGCACCGGTCCAGATCTCATGAACATCGGCGGCCGCATCCCTAATCGCGAGTGGCACCACCTCCATCTTTACGATCCTCAGATCACTTCGGAGGGTTCCATCATGCCTGCTTTTGCCTTCCTCTACAAAAAGCAAAAGATCGAAGACGCACCTTCACCCAATGCGCTCAACTTCCCTAAAGGTTATGCAGGCGCCCCTGAGTCTGGCTATGAGGTGGTTCCCACAGACCGTGCAGAGGCTTTGGTTGACTATCTCTTAAGCCTTAAAATCAATTACGAGCTTCCTGAATCTAAATTTGCTGCCGAGTAAGCAATGACCGACAAACATTCCAAAAAGACTGGCCCTACAGCGCACGAGACCCACGAAAAGGGTGCCTACAAGGATGAGACCATGCAGGCCATCCACGCTCAGCTCATGCGCGAGAAAGAAGAGCCAACTGAAGGCTTTTCTCAAATGCCCATTTTCTTACTTTTCATCTTTGGTGCTTTGATGTTCTGGGGTGGTATTTACCTCGCTAATTATTCAGGTTCATTTCGCTCCGATGTTTTTGATCCTAACTGGCACCCCGTTCCGCTAGGTGAGGGCGATATCACAGAAGCTGCTTTTGACCCGATGAAAAAAGGCAAAAAGCTCTTTTCTCGCCAATGTCAGCAGTGTCACCAGGCTGAAGGGCAGGGGATTCCTGGGGTTTACCCTCCCTTGGTTGACTCTCCTTGGGTCGTTGGAGATGAAGAGCGCTTGATCAAAATCCTTCTTCTTGGCATGAGTGGGCCCATAGAAGTTAAAGGAGAATCTTATAACGGCAACATGCCGACAGTCGGCATGTGGAGTGACCGTGAGATCGCAGCTGTCCTTACGTTTGTTCGTTACTCTTGGGGGAATGAAGCCTCTCCTATCGCAGAAGAAAAGGTCACTGAGGTTCGTGCCTCTTTGGGTGATCGTAAAACACCGTGGACCCCAGACGAACTGCTCAAGTTTCATCCCATGTGATTCCCTTGAGTACTCCCTACTGATAATCTCTTTTTAATAATTCATAAGTCATTCTCAAGTAATTGATAAAGGTATTGCAATGTATCTAAGAAACGTTTAAAGTATATCCCCACGTACTTACTTATCTCTACCTTGCTAACCCATATCCTAACTCAACTATAGCTATGTCTACTCCAATGCCCTATATAGCAGAGTTCATTGGAACTCTCATTCTCGTTCTTCTTGGCGACGGTGTTGTCGCTAACGTTCTCCTGAAAAAAACTAAGGGAGAGTCCTCTGGTTGGATTGTTATTACCACTGGTTGGGGGCTTGCTGTTGCCATGGCTGTTTATGCTGTCGGCCGCTACAGCGGTGGCCATATTAATCCTGCAGTCACCATTGGTCTTGCTTCTATCGGGGCCTTTCCCTGGGCAGAGGTACCTGCCTATATCATTTCACAAATGCTGGGTGCTATCGTAGGGGCTGTTCTCGTTTACCTCGCTTACTTCTCTCACTGGGAGCCTACGAGCGATGGAGATGCCAAAAGAGGTGTTTTCTGTACAGCTCCAAATGTTCGTCAACCCGCTGCAAACTTCATTTGTGAGCTCATCGGCACTGCCATGCTTGTTTTTGGTGTACTTGCCATTACTGCCAATGCCCAGCACATTCAAACACCTGATAATCTCGATATCTCGATGGTCTTCAGCACAGGGATAGCACCTCTTATTGTCGGTTTCCTCGTTTTCAGCATCGGTTTATCCCTCGGAGGTCCTACTGGCTACGCTATTAATCCCGCCCGGGACTTGGGTCCACGTATTGCTCATGCTATTCTTCCGATTCCTGGCAAAGCCCATTCAGACTGGGGCTACAGCTGGATCCCCGTCCTCGGCCCAATTGCTGGTGGCGCAGGAGGTGCATGGCTTTTTGTCCTTTTGGGCATGTAGAGTGCCTTGTGCACGCTTAACGGCTTTATGAAATATATTCTATCTCTCGATCAAGGCACAACGAGTTCACGAGCTATTATTTTTGACCACTCAGGAGCTGTGCGCTCTGTGGCTCAAAAAGAGTTCAAGCAGTACTATCCTCAAGATGGTTGGGTAGAACATAACCCTAAAGAGATTTGGTCTTCACAAAGTAGTGTTGCTGTTGAGGCAGTTACTGAGGCAGGGCTCTCTGCTAAGGACCTAGCCGCTATCGGCATCACCAATCAACGGGAGACAACCATTGTATGGGATCGCCGCACAGGTGATCCCATTTACAATGCCATCGTTTGGCAGGACCGCCGGACAGCCTCGATTACTAAACGTCTCAAAGAGGCCGGGCTAGAGGGGCTTTTTCGTGAGAAAACAGGTCTCGTTTTAGACCCTTATTTTTCCGGCACTAAAATCCAATGGATTTTGGACAATGTTGAGGGTGCTCGCGCAAGGGCCGAAGCCGGAGAGCTTGCTTTTGGTACGGTCGATACATGGCTTGTCTACCGCTTTACCGAGGGTCGTCAGCACGTTACGGATGCCAGCAATGCAAGCCGTACACTCCTCTTTAATATCCACACAGGTACCTGGGATGATGAGCTCTTAGAAGCTCTGTCCATTCCCCGTTCAATCTTGCCTGAAGTTC
The DNA here is from genome assembly GCA_002313355.1 of Opitutia bacterium UBA1116. Taxonomy (GTDB): domain Bacteria; phylum Verrucomicrobiota; class Verrucomicrobiia; order Opitutales; family UBA1977; genus UBA1977. Next base: position 3,123 of record DCBD01000072.1, read on the forward strand.
GCTCCTCTAGTGAAGTTTACGGTGAAGTCGGGGGGAGCACATTCATGGCGGGGGTGCCCATTGCTGGCATTGCTGGAGACCAGCACGCAGCCTTGTTTGGCCAGGCTTGCTTCAGGTCTGGTATGGCTAAAAACACATATGGCACCGGTTGTTTTTTGCTTACTCATACGGGCGATAAGCCTGTTACTTCAAATAACAACTTGTTGACGACGGTTGCCTGGCGCCTTGGTGACCAGCTCGAATATGCCTTGGAGGGAAGTGTTTTTATTGGAGGTGCCGTTGTTCAGTGGCTTCGTGATGGCCTTAAGATGATCCGATCGGCACCCGAGAGTGAGGCTTTAGCGAGCCGTGCCAAAGACAATGGCGGCATTTTCCTCGTCCCTGCATTTTCGGGTCTAGGTGCTCCTCATTGGGATCCTTTTGCCCGGGGTACTCTTGTTGGCATCACTCGGGGGACGACAGACGCTCATATCACTCGTGCAGCCTTAGAATCCATTGCCTTTCAGTCTTATGATGTTTTACACGCCATGAATGGCGACTCAGGGATTCCCCTCAAAGAGCTCCGGGTAGATGGGGGTGCTTCCAGGAACAACCTTTTAATGCAGTTTCAGGCAGACCTTCTCGGTGTTCCTGTTGTTCGTCCTAAAGTCACGGAGACAACAGCCCTTGGCGCAGCTTATTTGGCTGGTCTTGCTGTTGGCTACTGGAAAGACAAGGAAGACATCGCCCACCACTGGAGTATTGATCGTAGGTTTGAGCCCCAGCGTCCTCAGTCAGAGATGGCTCGCCTGCATGGCGATTGGTTACGCGCACTAGGTCGCTCTAAGGCCTGGGTCGAAGAAAACTAACCCTTTGCCCTCCGTGAACCGAAGTGACGCGATTTCTATTTTAGCGGATAATTCCAATCATTGGGATATCATCGTTATCGGTGGAGGTGCCACGGGCTTAGGGGCTGCGGTGGATGCGGCCTCACGTGGCTATCGCGTCCTTCTTTTAGAGGCGGAGGATTTTGCCAAGGGCACATCCAGCCGCAGTACGAAGCTTGTTCATGGAGGTGTTCGCTATTTACAACAAGGCAACATTTCCCTCGTTCGGGAGGCTTTGTACGAACGAGGTTTGCTCTATCGCAATGCTCCGCATCTAGTTCATAGTCTTGGCTTTGTTATCCCTATTTATGCTTGGTGGGGGGCGCCCTTCTATGGCTTCGGGATGAAGGTTTACGATACGCTTGCTGGTAAGCTCAATCTTGCACCTTCCAAGGTCCTTTCTCACAAAGAGACCCTCAAGCGTATTCCTACCGTTGAGTCGTCTGGCTTGAAGCGCGGTGTCCTTTATTATGATGGTCAATTTGATGATGCCCGCCTTGCTATCAATCTTGCACAGACCGTGGTCGACCACGGGGGTGCTGTTCTTAACTACATGCCCGTTAGGGGGTTGTTAAAAGATCAAGGCCGAGTTGTGGGTGTCCTTGCTGAAGACCTGGAGACGGGCACATCTTACGAGATTCGCTCCAAAGTTGTGATTAATGCAACGGGCGTTTTTTGTGATAGCATACGCTCGATGGATAATCGGGAGCACCCACCTATCATTGCTCCAAGTCAAGGTGTTCATCTCGTTCTCCCTAAGCGCTTTCTTCCTGGAGACAACGCAATCATGATTCCCCACACTTCGGATGGTCGGGTTTTATTTGCGATACCTTGGCATGGCCATGCCGTTGTTGGCACCACAGATACTCCCGTTAAAACGATTGCCCAAGAGCCTCGCCCATTAGCCGAAGAGCTTGATTTTCTTCTCACGCACGCCCGCAAGTACTTGAGTAAAAAGCCCGATGCCTCCGATGTGCAGAGTATTTTTGCTGGCCTGCGTCCACTCGTTCGTGCCAAGGGTGTTCAAGAAACCAAGGCCCTTTCGCGTGAGCATACCATCCTCGTCTCAGATTCTAGGCTAATCACCATCGTTGGCGGAAAGTGGACGACATACCGCAAAATGGCCGAGGATGTCATTAACCGTGCCGAGAAGGTTGTTAATTTAGGCACGCGTCCTTCTCAAACACCTCACCTTCGTTTGCACGGTGCTGTTGATTCCGTTTCAAGCACGCCTCTAAGCCTTT